>NZ_JCBDGG010000046.1:0-51086 GCF_059833835.1 Vibrio sp. R15-SG3-ISO1B
AAGCCTGGCATGGAAGGGAAGGCCATTGCCGCGCTCGACGCTCATCTCTCCTCAATCCTTGCTCAGCCTTCAACACAAAGTGCACGCTTTGATGAGGCGCTAGAGCAAAAAGTGAGATTGTTCCAACGTTGGCAGGGGCTCACGGTTGATGGGATTGCTGGCTCGAAAACGCTGCGTAAAATTGAGCAGATGAGTCTACATGAGGCTCCGCGGTTGGATACCCGGATGGTCATGGCTAATCACAGCGTGGATGCGCAGGAGAACCGCTGATGTCACAAATGATGAAAGCTTTGAAGGCGTCCCAGCATCGCTATCAAGCGGCATCTGCACCTGACGATGTCAACGACTCACCGATAGAGAGCGTTGCAACGCGCCCAAGTATGATGGTCATGAGCTTGCTGATATTGCTGCCTGCCTCGCTAGGAGTAGGGTTGGGTGTTGAGCGTCACTACCGTCAAGTGGAAGCCGACTGGCTTCTCAAGCAAACGGCGTCTCCTAGTGTCATTGAGCGCCCTGTCGAGTTCAGTGTTACCCCTTGGCAAGACGAGCAGGCGTTAGCCATGACGTACGAACTCACTCTTTATGACGCACAAGCCTTACCGAGCGATCCTCGTAGCAATGAAGCCGAGGATCGCCAACCAATGGATACACAGCTGGTATATCGCCAATCTAAAGTACAGGCTTCGCCTCAACCTTTCATCGACGACTTAGATCTCTCTCAGTTATCGCCCGAGTTAGCCCTTCGCGTGCAAAGTGCCCTCAAACCGTCGTCAACACCCACTTCGACGTCGAATGTCAGTCAACTCGCGCAGCAAGGTCTCAAGTGGACGGGGCAGTTACCCGCGCTCAATTTCCAAACTCATGTCTATTCAAGCAAGCAAGATAAACGCTGGGTTAAGGTCAATGGTGTCGAGTATCAAGAGGGAGACTGGATCGCAACCGGGGTTCAACTGGTTTCAATTGAACCGCAGCACTGTATGGTGAGTTTCTCGGGTGAGAGGATTGAAATCCCAGCCTTGTATGATTGGCAAGGGTAGCCCTAGGGCTAGTGTAAAAAACAGAGGGAAAAGAAAAGGTCGCATTGGCGACCTTTTCGTTATCTTGGTTAGGGGGTAGGGGATTACGCCCAGCCCGATGGTGAACGCTTTCTGCGCGGGATAATGTGCGGCAGAATCAAACCCAACAGCAAGCCAATGCCAGCCACGCCACCGCCGTACATAAAGTACTTGAGCAGCAAGTCGTCTTTTTGGGTGTCAAGCTGTGCTCTTAGCTTGCGTACCTCTTCTTGAGAAGCCGTCAGTTGCTGACTCATCTCACTGTATCCGCTTTCTAGGTCGGCGATTTGGCGGTTGCGTGTTTCAAGAGAATCGACCAAGCCCGCTTTTTCTTGATCAGAGTTTGCGCGCGCGTTGGCAAGCTTCTCTTTCACTTCTGCCAGCTCTTTTTCTACGCGAGGTAAGCGCAGTGTCACGCTCTCTTGTGAGGTCACGAAACGGCTTTCGACCCATCCTCGGCGTCCTTTCGAGTCTTGGATGTGACTGTAACCGGAATCTTTATTGGACTCGATAAAGGTCACTTTTTCGCCCGCATCGACACTGCCAATAATACGAAATTGATTACTTGGTCCTGAGTGCATGTAAGTAAACAATTGATCAGAGATGTAGCGGTCTTGAGCAAACGCGGCAGGGGCCGCCACAATCGATGCCAAAAGCAGGTAAACCCATTTTTTCACGGTAAATCCTTTAACAGTTTTTTGTGTCTAATTTTTACTAGGGCAAATAGTAAGAATTTTCTAGGGGCTTCGCAACAAAGAAGGGAGGCTGAGCCTCCCTTTCTGCGGTATTGAGTCAATAATGACAGTGTATTAACAGAAGTAAGAATCCACTAACACAGTACTGACAGATGACTTAGCTGACAGATGACTTAGACAAACATTGCTTGAATCGCGTAGTAGAACACCACGGCCAGCAGTGCACCGGCTGGGAGTGTCACAATCCAAGACGCAACGATGTTACGTACCACGCCTAGATTCAATGCTGCGATGCCGCGAGCAAAGCCGACACCCAGTACCGCGCCGACCAGTGTTTGAGTGGTCGAGATAGGCAGACCAGTACCCGATGCCAATACCACAGTACATGCCGTAGCGAGCTGCGCAGCGAAGCCGCGGCTTGGCGTCAGTTCGGTAATGCCGGTACCTACCGTTGCCATCACTTTGTGACCCAATGTCGCAAGACCGACCACAATACCAAAGCCACCTAGCGGAAGAATCCACCAAGCAATGGTGCTCTTGCCAGTGATTTCACCCATGTGCTCGACCGTAGAGACGACCGCAGACAGTGGACCAATCGCGTTGGCGACGTCGTTCGAACCGTGTGCAAACGCCATCGCACACGCAGTAATGACCATCAGGACACTGAAGATGCCTTCAACGCCGGCAAATCCGTGGTCATCTTCGCGGCTCGCAAATTTCTTCTGGATATAGAGGTAACCACCAATCATGACCAGCCCTGAGAAGCCAGCTGACCACATCCACGCTTCGCTGTTCGATAGGTGAAGACCGACGTGCTTTAGGCCTTTCTTAATGGTCACAAGCGCAATCACCATGGTGGTGATGAACATGTAGACAGGCACAAAACGTTTGGCGTTGATCAGCGGTTTTTCAGTATCGAAAATCAGGCGCTGAGCACTGACGAAAATAACGTAAGCAAAGAAACCAGAGATGACAGGGGTAACGATCCAACTGCCGACAATGCCTTTCACACTGCCCCAGTCCACTGCTTCTGTGCCAACAGAGACACAAGCAAAACCGATGATGGCGCCGATAATAGAGTGAGTTGTCGATACTGGCCAACCCATATAAGAGGCTAGCAGCAACCATGTACCTGCTGCTAATAACGCAGACATCATGCCGTAGACAAGAACGTCAGGTTGATTGGCAAACAGAGAAGTTTCGATCACGCCTTTGCGGATCGTATCTGTCACTTCACCGCCGGCTAAATAGGCACCGGCAAATTCAAAGATCATCGCGATAATGATCGCTTGTTTTACGGTGAGTGCTTTTGAACCTACCGAGGTACCCATGGCGTTCGCGACGTCATTCGCGCCGATACCAATCGCCATTAAAAAGCCGAAGGCTGCTGCAATAATAATCAGGACAGTGCCGTAATTCGCAAGGATATCCATCGTAATACCTAGTTGTTGATAACAAGCGGAGCAAATTGGACACGACAAAACCCCACAGCGAATTCAGTGTAGCTCGCTTACTGGGGTGTGCTTATAAAATGCTCTTCGTTATTTGGTTAACTTATGTTTATGAGCGAGACAGCATGAGTTCAAGACGCGCGCCAACACGCTGAGCTTGATCTGCAATACCACCGACCCATTCAAGAATCTTGTAAAGGAACATCACATCAATCGGATTCAAATCGCTTTCGATCGCCATCAGTTGTTGGCGAAGTTGGATTTGCATCGCGTCTGTGTCGTCCTCAATCACATCCAGTTGATGGATCATTTCAGCCACGAGAGTCACTTCGCGACCTTTAAATCCAGTTTCCAATAACTCATCGAGCTCATTGATGACTTCTTGCGCTTGGTTTGCGGCGTCGAGACAACGCTTCACGTAAGGAATGAAGTTTTCTTGAAGAGGCTCAGGAATAGTCAGTTGTCGGCCGTAGACACGACCAGCAATATCTTTGGCTAGGTTGGCCAGTTTGTCTTGTTGAGTCAGCAGCTCCAGCATGTCGCTGCGGTCGACTGGCAAAAACAAACCACGAGGAAGTTTGAGACGGATCTCGCGCTTTAGTACGTCGGCTTCTTTCTCTAGGTGAGAAATTTGTGCACGGATTTCTGCGGCTTTCTCCCAGTCACCCTTTGAACTGACTTCAAAGAAGTTCACTAGGTGCGAGCAACATTCGTTCACACACACAACGTGGCGCTGCAAAGGTTTGATAGGGGACTTTGCAAATAACCCCATAATTGTATTTACTGGCATGGTCATTCAACCCAATTAATATAACCTAGAAAAAACAGACACCAATAAGAATGGTGAAATGTTGAGCGATGGCTATAAAGGCGCGCATGTTAACCCATTAAAGTGTGCATTTAAACTGTTTTAGATCATCAATGGGGCGATATTTCTCTCTTGCCGAGTAAGAAAATAGGCAATATCCTTTGGCTATCTGCGTTAAAAGGTAACACTATGGAAACCGAGATAGAACTGAAGTTTTTTGTTTCACCTGAATTTTCAGAGACGTTAAGAGAAAAAATAGCGTTAACAAAAGTACTTCAGCACAGTTGTCGTGAGTTAGGGAATACTTACTTTGACACCCCGGACAACTGGCTACGTCAACATGATATTGGATTAAGAATTCGTCGTTATGATGATGTGTTCGTGCAAACGGTCAAAACCGCAGGACGTGTGGTCGCCGGGCTTCATCAAAGACCGGAATACAATGCAGAACATAACAGCAACGATCCCGTCCTTACCTTACATCCGCAAGACATCTGGCCCGATGGCCGCGCGATTGAGGAACTGCAATCTCAAATCGCTCCTCTCTTCTCGACCAACTTTACCCGTGAGCAATGGCTGGTTGGCATGCCAGATGGCAGCCAAATTGAAGTGGCGTTTGATCTAGGGTGTGTCGAATCAGGGGATTTAACCGCGCCGATTTGCGAAGTGGAACTGGAGCTGAAATCAGGCCAGACCGATGCCCTCTTTACCTTAGCGCGCAGTTTGTCAGAGCAAGGAGGGATGCGCTTAGGCAACTTAAGCAAAGCGGCCAAAGGTTATCGCTTAGCATCTGGCTACCAAGGTGACGAAGTGAAACCGCTAAGTTTGGTTGAGACACAGCAAAAAGACAGCGTAGAGACTTGTTTTGTCCAGTCGCTTGAGCATGCGTTGTCGCACTGGCACTACCATGAGCAGATTTACTCTGAGCGCGAGTCGATTGATGCGCTGCATGAAATCAAAAACGCCATCAGTTTTATTCGCCAAGTATTGACCGTCTATCGCGATGTGGTGCCACGTCGTGCCAGCGCCCTGGTTCGACAAGAGCTCAAATGGCTTGAACAAAGCTTAGAGTGGCTTAAGCAGTACGATTACCTTGAAGAGCTGCTGGAAGATAAAGGGCACGCGTTACGTAAACTAGAGGCACGTAAGTTCCTTGTCGCAGAGCTGAAAGAGATTCAGCAGCA
This sequence comes from Vibrio sp. R15-SG3-ISO1B, assembly GCF_059833835.1. Lineage (NCBI taxonomy): Bacteria > Pseudomonadati > Pseudomonadota > Gammaproteobacteria > Vibrionales > Vibrionaceae > Vibrio > Vibrio sp. R15-SG3-ISO1B. The sequence continues at coordinate 5,194 of NZ_JCBDGG010000046.1, forward strand.
GTTGCCTGACAGAGAAGAGATGTTGGCTCTGATTCATTCCGCCCGCTACGCCGGTTTGCTGCTGGATTTAAGCCGTTGGATTTTGACTCGCGGCTGGCAGCCGTTTTTAGATGAGAAAGCCCGTGAAGAGATGGCTGAGGGTGTAGAGCGCTTTGCTGTCGCCCAGCTCGATAAAACCTGGTCACAGTTGCTTGAGGTGTTCTCGCCTGAGCAAGATCTCAACGCGCCGGCGTATGTGGAGCAGCAGTACCATCTGATGCGCAATCTATACACAGGGGTGAGTTTTGCTAGCTTGTTCAATGTCGATGAGCGCAACAGCTTCCGCTTGCCTTGGAGTGACTTGCTGCATGGCATCGATGATTTGCTGACCCTTGAAACGCTGGATCAACTTAGCAACAAATTAGAGGGTGAGCAGCGCGAGCAACTGTTGCGTTGGCTAACTCGCCAAGAAAACTCCATTTTGCATGCGATGGAGCAGACGCGAATAATCTGCTTAGAGGCCCAGCCTTATTGGCGCCACTAGTCTCGCATCATCACCATCACTGGGGAGCTTAAGGCTCCCTTTTTGTTGTCTGGGGAGTAGCTTTTTGCGTTTTATTCTCCAATGTATCGAGCCGTTTAATGATGGCTCGTTGATTGGCGAGAATTTCTTTGAGTAGTTGTTCTTTGTGCTCAGATCGTTTGGCTTGCAACTTGGACGGCGAGGTGATCAACGAAGTGATAAGCCCTGAGATCATACCGAACAAGCCTACTCCACAGATGATCAGGGCCGACGCTAAGATCTTACCGCCGTGGGTGACGGGAAAGTGATCGCCATAGCCAACGGTAGAGATGGTGACCAATGCCCACCACAGGGCATCCCCACCGGATTGAATATTGGCGTGATCAGAACCTCCCTCAATCAACAACATCATACTTGAACCAACCGTAAGTAAAACGATCAACAGCAATAAGATCGACGCTAAGGTCATTTCATGACGATTACTTAAGATCTGACGCAAGATGTGCTTACTGGCGCGTATCACCAAGATCACGCGCATGATGTGAAACAGACGTGCGTAGCGCAGGGGTTCAATCATCGGGATGCTGGCGACAAAATCGATCCAATGGCGTTTCATGTATTTCACGCGATCTGTTGCACGGATCAAATCTATGCTCAACTGCAGGATAAATATGCTACAGATTGCGAAGTCCAAGCCGATAAGGACTTGTCGAGTTTCTTGACTGACTGGAAAGAACAATAAGCCTGAAATCACAAATAGTGCGACGAAAGACAAAATTAGTGACAGTAAGCTCATTGGTTTCGTATCGTCTTTGGTATCATCTCTTTTCATACGAGGCTCGAAATAAATAATATGAGTGCGACCGTTCCCTCGCGGTAGGCAGCGATAAGCATTAAGTGTCTGATAAGTACTCAATCACACCGTATCATAGTTGACTTAGCGGAGAACGAACAATGACCAAAATGGCATTTAAGCCATGGGAGCGAGCGATAACGAACGTCCGTTTGATCCCCAAAATGGTGCTACTGATGGTATTCAGTACCGTCCTTATCGTGGCTAAACAGTTGTGGGATGCCAGTACTTTCCACGACTCCTTGCTCGCCGCCACTCAAAATGCCCAAGTGGCGCAAGCGCATTATCAAGCCTACTTAGTACAAGTGGCTTGGCAAACTGTAATTTTGATTGGCGTCTTTGTCGTTATTTTGCTCTTTGCTGCTCGTATTATGCTGCGCCAAACTCAGTATTTGAATGATTCAATCAAACAAATGGCGAATCGAGATCTCTCCAATCCGATTGAAATGGACTGCAAAGATGAATATGGCGATGTGGCGCGTGAGCTAGAAAAAACACGCCGTCAGTTGCAAGAGGTGATCAAACTGCAAGTAGAGGCCTCGCAAGAGCTCTCAACGATGACTGAAGTGATGACTCTCAGCATGTCTGAAACGAAAGAATCGGCGCAAGAAGAGTTCAATGAAATTGACCAATTAGCCACGGCAATGAGTGAGATGACCTCAACGGTACAAACTGTTGCTGATCATGCACAGAATGCCTCTGCGCTGACGGAAAGTGCCACAGGACAAGCGCAAAGTGGCCAACACTTTGTGAAAGGTACGGTCGATAAAATCAGTGCGTTGTCGAAAGACATCGCTGCCTCAGCGCAGGCTGTTAATGAGGTCGAAGAGAGCGTTGAAGCCATCGGCAGTGTTGTCGGCACCATTCAAGGCATCTCAGAGCAAACCAACCTTTTGGCATTGAACGCGGCGATCGAAGCGGCGCGTGCTGGCGAAGCTGGGCGCGGTTTTGCTGTGGTTGCGGATGAAGTCCGTAACCTGGCGCAGCGCACACAGCAAGCGACGGTCGAGATCCAAGATATGATTTCTCAGTTGCAAAGCAGCGCATCCTCGGCGGTTGAGCTGATGGAAAAGAGTGTTGTTGAAGCGGCAGAAGGGGTGGAATTGGTCACCAATGCTGGCGGTGAGCTGGATGGTATCGTATCGCAAGTCAACCAAATCAATGATATGAACTTCCAAATTGCGACGGCAGCGGGCCAACAAAGCAGCGTGGCGGAAGAGATGAACCAGAACCTGACCAATGTTCGTGAGCTGGTGGAAGCCTCTGTAGTGGTGGTAACGGAACTGCTTGAGACGTCAGAAATGATGCAGCGCAATGCCGAAGAGTTAGATGAGAAAATTACCTCTTTCCGTGTCTGACGAATAAAGCGCGCAACGACCAAGAAAATTGATTGAACCAACGCCCATCGCCTACGCATGGGCGTTTTTTATTGACGCAAGTCTGGTATAACTAACGTCTTCGGTTTTTTTATGCATTCGATTGTAAGGACTCCTCATGCATCTGCCTTCCTCGTTGTCTCCTCTTAGTGATAAAGCGTTCGCGGCGCTGCCCAGTGAGGCATTGGCCCAATGGCCTGCCGCGTTGCTCGAGTCGCTCAAGTACGTCCTAGGGTTAAGTCAGTTCGTCGCAGACAATCTGACCAAAGATGAGTCACTGCTGCGCCAGCTGCCAGCGATGCTTGCTGAGCAGGATCGCAAGCAGCACTATCGTGCAGATCTTTGCGCGCAACTTGAAACCTGTTCCGATGAGATGCAAGGACAGCGAGTCTTAAGACAGTTTCGTCGTCGTGAAATGACGTATATCGCTTGGCGAGACTTTTGTCAGAGTTGGACACTGCAAGAGAGCCTGAGTCATCTTTCGGAACTGGCTGAGGCGATGATTGTTGAAACCTATCAATGGCAATACAAAGCGTGCTGCGAATTGTGGGGTACGCCTTGTGATGAGACGGGGAAGCCACAGCCGATGTTGATCATTGGTATGGGTAAGCTTGGCGGTGGTGAGCTCAACTTCTCATCCGATATCGATCTGATTTTTACCTATCCAGAAAACGGGGAAACCCAAGGTGCCCGTCGTTCGATTGCTAACGCTCAGTTTTTTACCCGCTTGGGCCAGCGCATTATCAAAGCGCTCGATCAACACACCTTTGACGGTTTTTGTTACCGCGTCGACATGCGCTTGCGCCCTTTCGGCGAAAGTGGTCCTTTGGTGATGAGCTTTGCCGCGTTGGAAGACTATTACCAAGAGCAGGGGCGTGACTGGGAGCGCTACGCGATGATCAAAGCGCGAGTGATGGGTCGGGAGATGTATCCCGAATATCAAGCGTTGCGAGAGATGTTGCGACCCTTTGTTTTCCGTCGTTACATCGATTTTAGCGCCATTCAATCGCTGCGCCGAATGAAATCCATGATCAGCAGTGAAGTACGCCGCCGTGGGCTGAGTAACAATATCAAGCTAGGGGCTGGTGGTATCCGCGAAATCGAATTTATCGCCCAAGTGTTCCAGTTGATCCGTGGGGGCCGAGAGCCAAGCTTAAGGCAGCGTGGATTGTTAGTCACCTTAGAGGGGATTGAAGCACTGGCGTTGCTCTCAAGGGATGAAGTGACCCATCTCACTCAGGCGTATCATTTTCTGCGTCGTTTGGAGAACCTGCTCCAAGCGATGGCCGACAAACAGACGCAAACCTTGCCAGAGTCTGACCTTGAGCAGTGTCAGTTAGCAACGGCGATGGGCTTTGCTGACTGGCCTGCACTAACGCGCGAGGTAGAAGCGCACATGCAGCGGGTTCACCATGTGTTTCAGGCATTAATTGGTGACGATGAAGAAGAGCATGAGCAGAGCGATGTCGCCAAGCATTTTCATGAGCTGTGGGACATGGCAGAAAAACCGGATGTGATGGAGCATATTTTATCTCATGACATCGGGCGAGAAGAAGCCAGTGCGATGGCGATGACCATCATTCAATTCAAGCATGATTTGGCGAAAAAAACCTTGGGTCCACGTGGACGAGAGGTACTCAACCGTTTGATGCCAAAGATCTTTGCTGCGATCTATTCGCATCATGATGCAGAGTTCGGTTTACCTAGAGTGCTGCATCTATTGCACAAAATTGTCACACGCACCACTTATCTGGAGTTGTTGGATGAACATCCTGCCGCGTTGACGCAACTGGTGCGTTTGTGTACCGCCAGTCCCATGATATCGGAGCAGTTGGGTCGCTATCCGATCTTGCTTGACGAACTGATTGACCCTCAGCAGTTGTATAACCCTGTCCCGCTTGATAGTTACCGCACCGAATTGCGAGACTTTCTTGCCCGTATCCCAGAGGATGATATGGAGCAGCAGATGGAGGCACTGCGTCAATTTAAACAGATTTGCATCTTGCGTATTGCCGCCGCCGATATCGCCGGTGTCTTACCTGTCATGAAAGTGAGTGACCACTTAACCTATTTAGCCGAAGCCATTGTTGAGTCGGTCGTCCATCAAGCTTGGCTACAAATGGCAGAGAAGTACGGCGAGCCGACGCACCTCAAAGAGAGAGAGGGCAAAGGCTTTGCGGTCGTCGGCTATGGCAAAGTGGGAGGCTGGGAGCTGGGCTACAACTCGGATCTGGATATCGTGTTCATGCACGACTGCCCAGTGAACGTCTACACTGATGGCGCAAAAGAGATTGATGGGCGACAGTTTTATCTGCGCCTTGCTCAGCGCATCATCCATATTTTCTCAACCCGCACAGCCTCGGGGATTTTGTATGAAGTGGATACTCGCTTAAGGCCATCCGGCATCTCTGGTTTACTGGTTAGCCCTGCCGACGCCTTTGATGAATATCAGCATCAAGAGGCGTGGACATGGGAGCATCAAGCTCTAGTGCGCGCCCGCATGATTTACGGTGATGAGCCGCTACAGGCTGCATTTGCTAAAACGCGCCATGAGGTGTTGGCGACGCCGCGCGATGAAGCCAGTTTGCGTAAAAACGTCGCCGAAATGCGAGAAAAAATGCGCGCTCATCTGGGTGGGAAAAAGCCTGGTCGCTTTATGCTCAAACAAGACCCAGGCGGCATCACTGATGTGGAGTTTTTGGCGCAATATTTAGTACTTCGCTATAGCCATGAGAAGCCAAAACTCACGCGTTGGAGTGATAACGTCCGTATTTTCGAATCCATGATGGCGCAAGGTGTGCTTGAGGAATCGGCGGCGCAGGCGCTGACTCACGCCTACACCACCATGCGCAACCAAATTCATCACCGCAATCTGCTCAGCCTTGACGCCGATGTCACGCAAGATAAATTTACCGACGAGCGTGCGCTGGTGCAGAGACTATGGGCGCAGTGGTTAACGTTGGAGTCGGCCTCTTAAGGTTTACTAAAGTGACAAAGCCGATACGCGGTGGCTGGCAGAAAAATCGCCCAATTCCGACAATTTGGCATTAAGGCAAGGGTTTAGGGTGGTATGACGCTGTGCTAAACTCTCGCGAGAATTTAATTTTGGAGATCGTTGATGAAACCTATCCTGCCGAACTACAAGGATTCTGGTGTCTTAATCATTGGTGATGTGATGCTGGATCGCTACTGGTACGGACCGACTGGCCGTATTTCACCAGAAGCACCGGTGCCTGTGGTTAAAGTAGAAAATAACGAAGAGCGTCCAGGTGGGGCCGCCAACGTCGCTATGAACATTGCGTCACTCGGCGGACATGCGCACATCGTCGGTCTAACGGGTATTGATGAGCCAGCTCAGGTGTTGAGTGATACGCTGACGGCACTGAACGTGACCTGCGATTTTGTTGGTTTGGCCGAGTATCCAACCATCACAAAACTGCGCGTGATGAGCCGAGGGCAACAACTGATTCGTCTCGACTTTGAAGACAAGTTTGAAGGTGTTGACCCGTCATTAGTGCTTGCCCGTATGGAGAAAGCACTGCCCAACGTCAAAGCGGTGGTGTTATCGGATTACGCCAAAGGCGCGCTCGAGCACGTCCAGCAGTACATTCAAAAAGCGCGAGCGGCGAACGTGCCTGTCTTTATCGACCCGAAAGGGGCAGATTTTGAACGCTACCGCGGCGCAACTTTGTTGACACCTAACATGGCAGAGTTTGAGCATGTGGTAGGCAAAGTGAAGTCCGATGACGACTTGGTGGAAAAGGGCTTAGCCCTTATCGAACAGTTTGACTTGGACGCACTGTTGGTGACGCGCAGTGAGCACGGTATGACCTTGCTACGTCGCGGGCAAGCGCCATTCCATCTTCCTACTCAAGCGAAAGAAGTGTTTGATGTGACGGGTGCTGGCGATACGGTGATTTCCGTGTTGGCTGCCTCGGTTGCCTCAGGGAAAGCGTTGGATGAAGCGTGTGCGTTGGCCAATGCCGCCGCTGGCGTTGTGGTGGGTAAGCTGGGTACTTCTACGGTATCAACCATCGAGCTTGCCGAAGCTGTACATGGCAGCCAAGATACCGATTACGGAGTGATCAGCGAGAAAGCGTTAATTACTGCCGTTAAGCAGGCGCAGCAGAAAGGCGAGAAAGTGGTCATGACCAATGGCTGTTTCGATATTTTGCACGCCGGCCATGTCTCTTACCTCAACCACGCAGCGGAGCTCGGCGATCGTTTGATCGTAGCCGTCAATACTGATGAGTCGGTAAAACGCCTTAAAGGTCCAGGTCGACCTGTCAACCCAACTGATCGCCGCATGGCTGTACTGGCAGGACTTGGTGCCGTCGACTGGGTAGTGCCGTTCAGTGAAGATACGCCGCAACGCTTGATTGCTACGGTATTGCCGGATCTGCTTGTCAAAGGCGGTGATTACAAGCCGGAAGAGATTGCTGGTGGAGCTGAAGTGATTGCTAACGGCGGTGAAGTCAAAGTGCTCAATTTTGAAGACGGTTGCTCGACCACAGAAATCATTCAAGCCATCCGTGGTGGAAAAGGCTGATCCAGCCGAGCGACACATACCAAAAATACCCAACAAAAATGGAGCCCTTAGGCTCCATTTTTTATGTTGACTGCGAGATGTCGATTACTCTTCTAAATCACCGCAGAAACGGTAACCTTCACCGTGAATAGTCGCGATGATTTCAGGCGTGCCTGATACCGATTCAAAGTGCTTACGAATACGACGAATCGTAACATCAACAGTACGGTCATGAGGTTTAAGTTCACGGCCGGTCATTTTCTTCAGAAGATCAGCGCGAGTTTGGATCTTACCTGGGTTCTCACAGAAGTGCAGTAGGGCACGGAATTCTGAACGAGGTAGCTTGTAGCCATCGCCACTTGGGCTCACCAGTGAGCGGCTGTTGATGTCCAGTACCCAACCATTGAACTGGTACTTCTCAACGCTACGTTTTTCTTCTTGCACGGCACTGGCGTTCATCGAACGATTAAGCAGGTTGCGCGCGCGAATGGTCAATTCACGTGGGTTAAATGGTTTGGTGATGTAATCATCCGCACCGATTTCTAGGCCTAGAATTTTATCCACTTCATTGTCACGACCTGTTAGGAACATCAGTGCCACATTGGCTTGTTCGCGCAGCTCACGAGCCAGTAGCAGGCCGTTTTTACCAGGCAGGTTAATATCCATGATCACCAGATTTACATGGCTCTCAGACAGAACCTGGTGCATCTCTTCACCGTCACTGGCCTCAAAAACAGCGTATCCCTCTGCTTCAAAAATACTCTTTAGAGTGTTACGAGTTACTTGCTCATCTTCAACAATAAGAATGTGCGGGGTTTGCATTGGCGGTACCTAAACTTGTGAAAAAACTGTGCTAATAGAATAAATTCTAGGCAAAAACATAACATACAGGTAATGTCTTGTTGATAATAAACCAAAGACTTTAAAATTACACTGCCTTTAGTTGCCCGCCATCCTTGGTGTCTAACAGACTTGCAGCGAGGTCCCTTAGTCCTCTGTATCCCATTAGTCGTTGAAGCGGATTCTATAATGTTAACAGCATGCTAACAATGCAGAAATGTTAATTCCAATCACTTTGTTGATTTATATCAAGAGTTCTAATGTAACAAATATTAATAGTCTCGAGTAAATGTAAAACTGTTGACGATATGACAATCAATGCTCAGCTGTGGCAAGCCTATCGCGAGCCATTTTTCCGATTTCTCAGTCCGCCACCTGGTGATGCGTTTGCCATCGTGACGGCGTGGAACCCCGCCAGCCAGCGCTTTACCTTAGAGCAAAATCGCCTTCGGCAGCAGGCGCTCATCACAAGCCTAGGCGGCGCAGCATGGAGTGAAGTCTTGGTGGGGGATCGCCGTTTTGAATGGAGCGAAGAGAGCTTGGCGGTGACGATGCCGATGCAAACCGCGCTTTCATTGGCCAACCGTTTTGGGCAAAATGCCATTTACTACGTCCAAGGAGAGACGTTGATCTTGGTGTCTTGTTTGCCTGATGGCCGACAAGAATCGCTAGGGCAGTGGTGCACTCGATGCCTATAAAGGTCGATTTACCCACTGGGGTTACGAGGCGAACGTCAGAGAATCAGTTTTAACAATTGAATGTTTCATGGAGGATATACAATGGATATTACGCCTGATATTTGTGATCAGCACGAAGACAAAGTGACACTGCTTGAGTTACCGCTTCAAAGCTTTGGCCGTAAGTTGGCTTTTTGGGGAGAGATCGTCACTATTCGTTGTTATCACGACAATTCCAAAGTGCGAGACATGCTGAGTCAAGATGGCAGCGGAAAGGTGCTGGTGGTCGATGGGCATGGTTCGTGTCAAAAAGCGCTACTCGGCGATCAATTGGCGATCATGGCGATCGAAAACAATTGGGAAGGGGTCATTGTTAATGGGGCGGTACGTGATGTCGCGACAATGGCTGAAATGGAGCTAGGCATAAAAGCGCTAGGTACCTGTCCTTTCAAGACTGAGAAGCGCGGTGCGGGTGAAGTCAACGTGACCCTCACCATACAAAATCAGATGATTCAACCGGGCGACTATATTTACGCGGATTGGAATGGCGTTTTGATGTCTTCTGAGGCGTTAGAGTGGAGTTAGAAGCGAAAGCCTAACCCGACCTCAACGCCTTGTTGCCACTCTTGATAATCGAGAGTGGCATGAATATCGAGGTTTTCAGTCAGCTTCATTCGGCTAGATACTTCGGCTGAGAGCGATGGCTGACGTTTCCCTTCATCCACACTTTCTATGCTGTAAGAGTGCAAGGTACTTTTCACTGAGAGACGCGGCGTAAGCTGGTAACTCACCCCACTAAGAAATCCTGATTCACTGTTTGTGTCACTTTGATTGAGGCGCGCACCGACATAGAGATCGATATTGTCGAAAAGAGAATAAGAGTAACCGCCATCAATTTTCCAAGAGTCAAAATCTAAGCTGTCATTTTCACTCGAAAGGAAGAGCTTGTGCGGTGACGTGTGTTGCGAGGCAGGCAAGGGGGGCAAGGTGACAGCAATAGACGAAAAAGTAGTAAGCAGCAGCAAGAGGCCGATTGTCGTTTTCATACGCCACTCCTTAGCTTATGGTTATGTGGTTTTAGCTCATGGCTATTTCGTTGTCGCTCGATTGATTCGTGCTGTTTTCTCCACTGCCCACATTACGCTTGAGGTGTATTGTCCTTCAAGTCATAACGGAAGGGTAATTATCATTAAAGCACAAAAGTGCACCGTATTGAGCAGAAATTATATAGCATTTGGTTATTAGGCAGAGCGTCTGTGGATGATTTGTTATGAGTCTTGTTGCTATATTCGGTAGATGTGAACCTGGTGCAAGAATAAGCAAATGAAAAAATAGCAAGTTTTCGTTGACTCGCTATTCACAAATAGGTTAAACCTATGTGAAGCAAACACATCAAGTAGAATCAAATATGTTTAACAGCTCAGTAATGACCACAACCATTATTATTACCGACACTATTTATGTTGGGGCAGGCTGCTAAGCGAAGGAAATTCAAAAAAAGGCCTGTATCCAACAAGATACAGGCCTTTTTTTATACCCATTTATTATCATTTGGAGGAAGGGATGCGTGTATTAAAGTTTGGCGGTTCGTCTTTGGCGGACGCCGACCGCTTCTTAAGAGCGGCGGATATCATTGCCAATAATGCCCAACAAGAAGAAGTGGCCGTGGTGCTCTCCGCACCGGGTAAAACAACCAACAAGCTCGTGGCTGTGATTGAATCAGCGTTGAAAAACGGAGAGTCTGAACTGCAAATCGCCGAGCTTGAAGATTCGTTCCGCGACCTGTTCCAAGACATCAAACAAGTGCTGCCTTCGATCGATGGCAGTGCCTATAACCATCAAGTGAAAACCTCCCTCTCTCAACTGCGTCAATTTGTTCATGGCATTAACCTACTGGGGATGTGTCCTGATAACGTGAATGCTCGCATCATCAGCAAAGGTGAGCGCGTCTCGATTCAATTGATGAAAGCCGTCTTGGAAGCGAAAGGTCAAGCGGCAAGCTTGATCGATCCGGTTGAGTACCTTTTTGCAAAAGGTGAGCCACTTGAAGCCATGGTAGATGTGGAGATTTCCACCCAGAACTTTCGTCAGAAGCCGCTTCCACAAGGCCATGTCAATATTATGCCGGGCTTTACCGCGGGCAATGACAAAGGTGAGTTGGTCACGTTGGGCCGCAATGGCTCGGACTACTCTGCCGCAGTGTTGGCGGCATGTTTGCGTGCCGATTGCTGCGAGATTTGGACAGATGTTGACGGTGTCTACAACTGCGATCCACGTTTAGTTGATGATGCGCGTCTGCTTAAGTCACTGAGTTACCAAGAAGCGATGGAATTGTCGTACTTTGGCGCGTCTGTACTGCATCCCAAAACGATTGCACCGATTGCTCAATTCCATATCCCTTGCCTCATCAAAAACAGTTTTAACCCCCAAGGTGCAGGTACCTTGATTGGTCAAGATACGGGCGAAGACAAGCTGGCGATCAAAGGTATCACGACGCTCAACGATTTGACTATGGTTAACGTCTCCGGTCCTGGTATGAAAGGTATGGTGGGCATGGCGAGTCGTGTGTTTGGTGCCATGTCATCGGCGGGCGTCTCTATCGTCTTGATCACTCAGTCATCGTCAGAGTACAGCATCAGCTTCTGTATCGAAGCGCAAGATAAAGCGCTGGCGCAAAAAGCGCTCGCTGATGCATTTGAGTTGGAGCTGAAAGATGGCTTGCTCGAGCCGGTAGATTTTATCGATAACGTTGCCATTGTGACCCTAGTGGGCGATGGCATGCGCACATCACGCGGTGTGGCCTCTCAGTTCTTCTCGTCGCTTGCGGAAGTGAACGTCAATATTGTTGCGATTGCACAAGGTTCCTCTGAGCGTGCAATCTCGGCGGTGATCCCAGAAGATAAGATCTCTGAATCGATCAAAGCGTGTCACGAAAATCTATTTAACTCAAAGCACTTCCTTGATGTCTTTATTGTCGGTGTCGGCGGTGTGGGCGGCGAGCTGGTGGATCAAATCGAGCGTCAACAAGCCAAGTTAGCAGAAAAAGGCATCGTGCTTCGTGTCTGCGGCCTTGCCAATAGTAAAGGTTTGCTACTTGATAGTGATGGACTGCCTTTGGAACACTGGCGTGATCGTATGAATGGCGCAAGCGAAGAGTTCAGCTTAGCGCGCCTGATCTCAACCGTTCAACGTAATCACATCATCAACCCAGTCTTGGTTGATTGCACCTCGAGCGAAGCGATTGCTAACCAATACGCGGACTTTTTGGCGGCGGGTTTCCACGTCGTTACTCCGAATAAGAAAGCCAATACGGCGAGCATGGCTTATTATCATCAGTTACGCGATGTCGCGCGTAGCTCTCGTCGTAAGCTAATGTACGAAACAACCGTTGGTGCCGGCCTTCCAGTTATAGAAAACCTGCAAAATCTGATTTCAGCGGGTGACGAACTTGAGCGCTTCACCGGTATTTTGTCGGGCTCTCTCTCTTTTATCTTCGGTAAATTGGATGAAGGCATGACGTTGAGCCAAGCGACCAATATCGCTAAAGAGAATGGCTTTACCGAGCCTGACCCACGTGACGACTTGTCCGGTATGGATGTCGCACGTAAGCTGCTTATCTTGGCTCGTGAAGCGGGTATGAATCTTGAGCTTGAAGATGTCGTGGTCGATCAGGCGCTGCCGCCAGGCTTTGATGATTCAGGTACGGTAGACGAGTTCATGGCACGTCTTCCTCAAGCGGACGCTTACTTCCAAGAACTGTCAAAGCAGGCTGCCCAAGAGGGTAAAGTACTGCGCTACGTCGGTGAAATCAAAGATGGAGAGTGCCGCGTTAGCATGGCGGCGGTTGATGAGAACGACCCTATGTTCAAAATCAAAGATGGTGAAAATGCGCTGGCGTTTTACAGCCGTTACTATCAGCCCATTCCTTTGGTTCTACGTGGCTATGGTGCGGGCACGGAAGTGACTGCCGCGGGCGTCTTTGCTGACGTGATGCGTACACTTGGCTGGAAATTAGGGGTGTAGTGTAATGAGTCGTGGTATGGATGTAGTGGTATACGCCCCAGCGTCAATTGGTAACGTCAGTGTGGGTTTTGATGTGCTTGGCGCCGCGGTGTCACCGGTGGATGGCACCTTACTTGGTGATCGTGTATTGGTGAAAGCTGGGAATGACGCGTTTGACCTACGCACCGCAGGTCGCTTCGTCGATAAGCTGCCGAGTGATGCGAAAGAGAACATTGTCTATCACTGCTGGCAAGTGTTCTCGCGAGAGCTGGACAAAAAAGGGCAGACCGTATTGCCGGTTGAGATGACGTTAGAGAAAAACATGCCGATTGGTTCAGGGCTTGGCTCAAGCGCTTGTTCTATTGTCGCGGCATTGGATGCGCTTAACCGTTTTCATGGACAGCCTTTAGATGAAACCGAACTACTAGCGTTGATGGGGGAAATGGAAGGTCAGATTTCCGGTGGTATCCATTACGACAACGTTGCTCCCTGCTATTTAGGTGGTGTGCAGTTGATGTTAGAAGAGCTCGGTATCATCAGCCAAGAAGTGCCTTGTTTTGATGATTGGTACTGGGTAATGGCCTACCCGGGCATTAAAGTGTCGACGGCACAAGCGCGCGCTATTTTGCCCGCTCAGTACCGCCGTCAAGATATTATTGCTCACGGTCGCCACTTGGCGGGCTTTATTCATGCGTGCCACTCGGGTCAGCCTGAGTTGGCTGCGAAAATGATCAAAGACGTGATCGCAGAACCATATCGTGAGAAACTGCTGCCTGGTTTTGCGGATGCGCGTAAATACGCGGCATCGGCGGGCGCCTTAGCAACGGGCATTTCAGGAAGTGGTCCCACACTATTTAGTGTTTGCAAAGACAAAGACGTCGCCGAGCGGGTTGCTCATTGGCTCGAGCAGAACTACGTACAAAATGAAGAAGGATTCGTCCATGTTTGTCGTTTGAACAAACAAGGATCGACAGTAACAGGAAGTGAGCTATGAAGCTTTACAACATAAAAGAAAATGATGAACAAGTTTCCTTTGGCCAAGCCGTTCGCCAAGGGTTAGGTCGCAATCAAGGCCTATTTTTTCCATCCGAACTGCCAACATTTGATGATGTGGATGCGCTTTTAGCAGAGGATTTTGTTTCTCGTAGCACCAAGATTTTGTCGGCATTGATCGGCGATGAACTGACGCAAGAGCAAGTGCATTCGATGGTGGATGCGGCATTCCAATTCCCAGCACCGATCAACAAAGTGAAAGATGGGGTCTACGCACTAGAGTTGTTCCACGGTCCAACGCTGGCGTTCAAAGACTTTGGCGGCCGTTTTATGGCGCAATCTTTAGCAGCCGTGTCTGATGGCGGTAAAATTACCATTTTAACGGCCACATCCGGTGATACGGGCGCAGCGGTAGCCCATGCCTTCTATGGTATGGAAGACATCAATGTGGTGATCCTTTATCCGAAAGGTAAGATCAGCCCACTGCAAGAGAAGCTGTTCTGTACCTTGGGTCAAAATATCCATACTGTCGCTATCGATGGTGATTTTGATGCCTGTCAGGCACTAGTAAAGCAAGCCTTTGATGATGCAGCGCTGCGTGAAGAGATTGGTCTTAACTCTGCTAACTCAATCAACATCAGCCGCCTAATGGCGCAAATCTGTTACTACTTTGAAGCGGCTGCTCAGTTGAGTAAAGCCGAGCGTGAGAACCTAGTGATCTCAGTACCAAGTGGTAACTTTGGTAATCTTACCGCCGGTCTACTCGCAAAAGCGTTGGGCTTGCCGATCAAACGCTTCATTGCGGCGACGAACGCCAACGATACTGTGCCACGTTATCTAGAGACCGGTCAGTGGGATCCTAAGCCAACTGTCGCGACAACCTCCAATGCGATGGATGTCAGCCAGCCAAACAACTGGCCGCGCATCGAAGAGCTATGCCGCGTCAAAGAGTGGGGCTTGGAGACACTAGGTAAAGGCGCTGTTTCTGATGACCAAAGTGCTCAGTCAGTCAAAGCGTTGCATTCTTTGGGTTACTTATGTGAGCCACACGGCGCGATTGCTTACCGCGTATTGGATGAGCAGCTTCAAGAGGGCGAAACGGGGTTATTCCTGTGTACTGCCCATCCAGCCAAATTCAAAGAAGTGGTTGATGAGATTTTGGATACCGACATCGAACTGCCAGGCCCTCTCGCCAAGCATGCTGCGATGGAACTCTTGTCTGAGGATTTAGGCAACGATTTCGACGCACTGAAGCAGGTTCTACGCCGCGTGCAAAAATAAAGTCTAGCTCGGCGTTAGATTAAGCAAAAAGGTCACTCATCGTAGTGACCTTTTTGTTGGGTTTTTTATGTTGGTTTAACGCGATTTAGCGGTTAATCGCAAAGGTGGGCAGTGACAAATGCCAGCGAATCGCCCCTAGACGAATCAGCAAGGTAGACAAGACGCCTGATAAGAAAGCGGTGTTGGTGTCGTAACCCATGCTGAGGGCGGTTGTGTGAAAAGCGCCGCCGACAATGCATGCCGTCGCGTACACTTCACTGCGCAATACCATCGGGACTTCTCGGGCTAAGACGTCGCGTATGATGCCACCGCCACAACCGGTTAGCACGCCCATGATGACGGCCACCAAAGCCGAATCTTGATAGACCATGGCTTTTTCCACGCCAATACCGACAAACGCCGCCAGACCAATCGCATCACATACCGGCAGTATCCACCACGCCACGCGCTTAGGGCGGCGGACGATCAACATCGTCAGCAAGCAGGTCGACAAAATCACCCACAAGTAATTGGTATCGGTGATCCAAAACACAGGCGTGGCACCCAGCGCCATATCTCGAATGGTGCCACCACCAATGGCCGTCACACTACCCAGTACCACTACGCCAAAGGGATCCATTTTTAAACGGCCTGCCAGCAGGACGCCAGAGATAGCAAAGATGGCCGTACCGAATAAGTCAAAAAAGTAGAGCAGCATAGTGTCCATGACACGAGTTTCTCTTCATTTGCAGCAAAAACAGGAGGCGCAATTGTAAGGGAAAGGCTCGCGCCATCGCTAGCGTTTTTCTCGGGCCTGTTGAAAATAGTCACACACTTGCTCAATGGCCTTGAGGGTGCGCATCGTGGGCCGATTGATCCAGTCTGAGTGGAGTGACCATACGTTGTTGGCTTGAACGGCAGTTAACTCGCTCTGCCAACGTTGCCACATGCTGCCATTGGCAATGGCGTGCTCGGAGGTAAAAATGACCTCAGGATTGGCGAGCAGCACTTGCTCCATTCCCACTTGAGGGTAGGGCATGGCGGCATCTTCAAACACATTGACGCCGCCGCAAAAAGTAAACACTTCGCTCGGCCAGCTTCCTTGCGCGACACTGATGATGGGTGATTCGCTCAATTGATAGAAATAGCGTACAGGTTGCGAGGTGTCGTAGCGCTGAGCCATATCATTCAGCGTTTGCCTAAAGTGCTCGGCTCGCTGCTTGGCGACCGATGGGTCGTCAGCAAACTGCCCTAAGCGCTCAATGTTTTCGGCGATGTCCGGGATGGAGTGTGCTTGAGAGTAATAAATATCAAAGCCAAGCTGAGCCAATTTGTCAAGCTCCTTGGCGGGATTTCCGCCCGGCCACGCGAGAATTAAATCCGGCTCCAAGGCAATGATTCTCTCGAGCTTAAAGCCTTGGTAGTTGGCGACTCGCTCTATGCGCTGCGCTTGATCAGGGTAATCGCTGTACTCGGAGACGCCGATCAGTTTATCGCCAAGCCCAGCACTAAACGCCAACTCAGTGGTGTGAGGGGACAAGCTGGCGATGCGTTCGATCGCCCACGAAGGGGCGCTAGTCAGTACCAACAGCGCAAAAAGGGGGCGCAATCTCATTAGAATCCTTGATAAATCATTGCCATAATCAGGCTTTGTAACACAAACCAGACGAGTAATCGTTGGTTGAGTAAAGTCAGGACTTGGGCAACATGAATGGCTGACGGGGCGATTCGCCCGCCGAGTTTCGCTCGGATACGCTTTTTGCTCGCTTGATGTTTGGCATCAGTGGGATAGATGGCAGGCCCACCCATCGATAACTCCAACTTCGCGCCAACACTCACCAATAACCAAGCTGGGCCGGGTAGCGGCCATTGCCTGGTTTGCTCTCTTAGTAAGAGATAAGTCGCACGGCTGCGCTGACCAAGTAGTATGAAGAGGCTATAAAGGCGCAGCGGTAACCAGTCGAGTATCGCGACAACGCGCACCGCGGGTAGCCCAAATGGATGAAAGTATTCACGAGAAGGTGACCATGCCCTCGCCAGTTCGACACACATGCGATACAAAAAGGCGCCAGTCGCACCAGAGATGCCATACCAAAATAAGACGCCAATCAGATTGCGTCCGTACGACATCGTCAACGTTTCTACGCCCGCTTTCCCAAGCCCAAGTAGCGACAACGGACGGGTTTCTCGATTGAGATAGGGACGAATAAGCAGCCGAGCTTGCTCTTTATCATTGCGAGCGAGCGCTTCAACAAAGAGGCGGCCAAAACGTTGGGTATTGCGCCACTCAATCGCCAGCAGCAAAAACGCGAGTTCAAATAGGGCGGGTTGCCAAACCAAAGGTTTGAGCGCTATTAAGACTGCCAGTGTCGGCAGTATCATTAAGCCCCATGCCAGCGTCCCAGAGATGAGGCTTTGTGAGTAGCTGGCGCGGGTATTGACCTTCTCAGCTAACTGCTCGGCAAATTTGTGCCAGAGGATTGCAGGGTGCGCCTCTCTGGGGAAAGGAAGCAGCCAATTGCAAAGCAGGGCGCCCCACATTACCAGCAGTGCGCCCCCAGCGTAGAATTGAGTGAACAGATCTTCCATGATGCTCCACTGCGCTTATTTCAGTAACTGAACCATATTGATCACCATTTCCGAAGAGCTTTGCGCAGCCAGAGGTAAAAACTCTTCAAAGCTCATCGGTGACTCTTTGTCTGCAACATCAGAGATTGCGCGGACGACAACAAAAGGCACCGCGAACTGATGACACGTCTGAGCAATGGCAGAAGCCTCCATCTCTACGGCAATGACAGATGGGAAGTGGGTACGGATAAAGGCTTGACGCTCTGCGGTGCAGACAAACGCATCGCCAGTACAAATCAGACCGCGTAGCGCGTGTTTGTCGTCCATTTTTGCTAGTGCTTGCTCAGCGACGGCCATCAATTTTTCATCCGCCGCGAACGCCGCAGGTTGGCCGGCCATTTGGCCCATTTCATAGCCAAACGCGGTCACATCGGCGTCATGGTGGCGAACTTCACTCGAAATCACGACATCACCAAGATTTAGCGATGAGTCGAACCCGCCCGCAGAGCCAGTGTTGATCACGACGTCTGGTTGATGCTCACTGATCAACAAGGTGGTGCCGACGGCCGCGGCCACTTTACCGATACCAGATTGCAGCAATACGACATCCACACCGTGAAGTTGACCTGCATAAAAGGTGCAGCCTGCCTTAGTCGTGGTTTGGACGTTGTCTAACGCGTCTTTTAGAATCGCAACTTCTTGCGCCATCGCGCCGATAATACCGATTTTCATAATGAATCCTGTTCATTTTCACTAGAATACTGTTTGCCCGACAGTTTATCAGAAAAATGCCGCAGGGCACCCTTTGTCGCCGCGGCGCTACCGCACCCACCATTGGTGCAACCCTTGATAACCAAAATACTTATTGCATCGCCTAGTCGCATCCCCTATAATTCGCGCTCCTCGTGTCGGCTGAATCAGAGATTGGCTGGCACAAATATTAACTTACTCTTATTAGGAGAGAATGATGTCTCTGAATGCAGAAACTAAAGCAGCAATCGTTGCAGAATACGCGCGCTCTGAAGGCGACACAGGTTCACCAGAAGTTCAAGTAGCTCTACTTACAGCTTCTATCAACCACCTACAAGGTCACTTCAAAGCTCACAAAGGCGATCACCACAGCCGTCGTGGTCTTCTACGTATGGTTTCTAGCCGTCGTAAGCTTCTAGACTACCTAAAAGGTAAAGATCTAGGTCGCTACCAAGAGCTAATCAAACGTCTAGGCCTACGTCGCTAATCAGCGTCTGCATAGAATAGTTTGTAAAAAAGGGGCTTATAGCCCCTTTTTTGTTGTCTAAATTTAGCCAAACCTCATTTATGCCGTTATACTACGGGCGGCAAATCCTGATTAGGATTTTCAATTAGCTCATTGCATTACAATTGCCATTTGGGCCAGTCATAGAATTTAGTTTCCAGCTTCTCACCGATAACTTAGCCCTTAGGTTGGGAGTTAGAAACTAAACTCTAGACTGTTTAATTCGTAATGCCTTGAGTCTTAATCCACTCTTTTTAGGTTTCGCATCACGGCGAGAACCTAGACACAAGGAATAACAATGTTCGAAAAACCAGTTGTTAAAACGTTCCAGTACGGTAACCACACAGTTACTCTAGAAACTGGCGTTATTGCACGTCAAGCTACGGCTGCCGTTATGGTCACTATGGACGATACCGCGGTATTCGTTTCTGTCGTAGGTAAAAAAGAAGCGGTTGAAGGTCAAGACTTCTTCCCTCTAACAGTAAACTACCAAGAGCGTACTTACGCTGCAGGTAAAATCCCTGGTGGTTTCTTCAAGCGTGAAGGTCGTCCTTCTGAAGGTGAAACGCTAACGGCTCGTCTAATCGACCGCCCAATCCGTCCACTATTCCCAGATTCGTTCAAAAACGAAGTACAAGTTATCGCAACTGTTGTTTCTGTTAACCCAGACGTACAGCCAGACATCGTAACTATGATTGGTACTTCAGCTGCGCTAGCTATCTCTGGTATCCCATTCAATGGTCCTATCGGTGCAGCGCGCGTTGGTCACGTTGATGGTCAACTTGTTCTTAACCCAAGCAACACAGAGCTAGAAACGTCTAAGCTTGACCTAGTTGTAGCGGGTACTGAAGGCGCTGTTCTAATGGTTGAGTCAGAAGCTGACAACCTAACAGAAGAAGAGATGCTATCTGCAGTGGTTTACGGCCACGACCAACAGCAAGTTGTTATCAATGCGATCAATGAGTTCGCAACTGAAGTTGCGACTCCTGCTTGGGATTGGGTTGCTCCAGAAGAGAACACTGCGCTTGTAAACAAGATTGCAGAACTTGCAGAAGCTAAACTAGTAGAAGCTTACCAAATCACTGAAAAGATGGCGCGTTACGACCGTATCCACGCTATCGCAGGTGAAGTAAACGATGTTCTGCTTGCTGAAGATCCAGAAGCAAACACGAAAGAAATCCACACTATCTTCCACGATCTAGAGAAGACAGTGGTACGTCGCAGCATCATCGCGGGCAACCCACGTATCGATGGTCGTGAAAAAGACATGGTTCGTGCGCTAGACGTACGCACTGGTGTTCTTCCACGTACTCACGGCAGCGCACTATTCACTCGTGGTGAAACTCAGGCGCTAGTGACGGCAACTCTTGGTACGCAGCGTGATGCTCAAATCATCGACGAGCTAACTGGTGAGCGTAAAGATCACTTCTTACTACACTACAACTTCCCTCCATACTGTGTAGGTGAGACTGGTTTTGTAGGTTCTCCGAAGCGTCGTGAAATCGGCCACGGTAAACTAGCTAAGCGTGGTATTGCTGCGGTAATGCCATCAGTAGACGAGTTCCCATACACTGTACGTGTTGTATCAGAAATCACAGAATCTAACGGTTCTTCTTCAATGGCTTCTGTATGTGGTACGTCTCTCAGCTCTTATGGACGCTGGTGTACCAATTAAATCTTCTGTTGCGGGTATCGCAATGGGTCTTGTTAAAGAAGGCGACGATTTCGTTGTTCTTTCTGACATCCTTGGTGACGAAGACCACCTAGGTGACATGGACTTTAAAGTAGCAGGTACTAACACTGGTATTACTGCACTTCAGATGGATATCAAGATTGAAGGTATCACTAAAGAGATCATGCAAATTGCGCTTAACCAAGCACAAGGTGCACGTAAGCACATCCTATCTGTAATGGATGAAGCTATCTCTGGTGCTCGTGAAGATATCTCTGAGTTCGCTCCGCGTATCCACACTATGAAGATCAGCGCTGAGAAGATCAAAGACGTTATCGGTAAAGGTGGTGCAGTTATCCGTGCTCTAACTGAAGAGACAGGTACAACTATCGAAATCGAAGACGACGGCACAATCAAGATTGCAGCAACGGAAGGCGCGGCAGCGAAAGAAGCTATCCGCCGCATCGAAGAGATCACGGCTGAAGTTGAAGTTGGTCGCATCTACACGGGTAAAGTGGCTCGTCTAGCTGACTTTGGTGCATTTGTAACAATCCTTCCAGGTAAAGATGGTCTAGTACACATCTCTCAAATTGCTGACAAGCGTGTAGAGAAAGTGTCTGACTACCTTGCAGAAGGTCAAGAAGTTCAAGTGAAAGTGCTTGAGATTGACCGTCAAGGCCGGGTTCGTCTAAGCATGAAAGAAGCGGTAGAGAAAGCGGAAGAAGCTTCAGAAGAGAAGCCAGCGTCTGACGCATAATCGCGTTTGCCTCCTAAGGGGGTAAATTAGATTATTACTCTAAAAGCATGTTATAAAGGGAGCATTACGCTCCCTTTATTATTTTCAGGGATTTCGCTAAGCCTCGCTTAGCTACAGGAGTATCTATTTGTGAAATGGTTTCAAACCGCAACTCTAGGCCTGACCCTTCTCATTACCGCAGGCTGTGCCACTCAGTCTCACCAAAATGCGGAGTGGCTCTACCCTCCCATGGCTGTCCCTCTGCAAGCCAGTGTTCAACAGGAAGTGCAAATAGCGCGTTTGAGTCAGTTACTGCAACGTACGGATTTGAATGATGATGTGCGGGCGAAGATGCTTTATGAGCGTGGAAACTACTATGACAGTGTTGGTCTGCGTGACTTAGCTCGACTCGATTTCAATCAGTCTTTGTCACTCAATCCCGCGCAGCCTGATCTGTTTAACCTGCTTGGCGTCTACTTTACCCAAATTGGTGAATTCGACGCAGCGTACGATGCGTTCGATTCGACGTTAGAGCTCGATCCTGAGAACTCTTATGCGGCGCGCAATCGAGCTATTGCCTTGTACTATGGCGATCGACTTGATCTTGCTCTTGAAGACATGAACAAGCATTTTGCCGAGGAGCCGAGTGATCCGTTTCGAGCGCTGTGGCTCTACATCATTGAAGCGGAGCGCGCACCAGAGCAAGCCCGTACGACCTTGCTTGAGCGTTATCATGACCGAGATGAGCAGTGGGGATGGGTGCTGGTGGCGATCACGTTAGGTGAAGTGTCGGAGCAGCAAGCGTTTAAAGCGATCTTAGCGGGAACCCGTGATAACACGTTGCTGGCTCAGCGTCTCACTGAAGCGTATTTCTACCTAGGCAAGCGCTATCAAAGCGAAGGGGATTTCGCTAGTGCAATCTCTTTATATAAGCTCGCGATCTCCTTCAATGTGTATGAGTATGTCGAGCACCGCTACTCTTTCTTGGAACTGAGCCGGATTTATAACCAAGTGAAAGCGGAACAGCTCGCCAAAGCGAAGCAGCAAGCCATAGAGGCGACCCAATAATGAATAAAGCCATCGTAATGCGATGGCTTTATTCATAGTGTGATAGGAGATTAGCAACCTGAGGTCACGGTTTGATAGACCGGAGGGGTACTGGCATCACTGGCTTGAGTGTACTGGAAGTAGCAGTTGTCATCTTTACTTTGCCCGTCATCATCAAAGTCATAGCCGATGTAGGTCTCAGAGATTCCTTCGTACTCAATCACGAAACTCTCATCAAGCACGATGCGTTTTTCAATATCGGTATTGTCGAGGTAATTCCACTTCAGGCGGATGTCAAACTCGCCATTGCCATCGAGATCGATGTCCAATAAATCATCTCGATTCGGTACTGCTTGAGTAGAGTAACTTGGCATCTGAGATTTCATATTGATGAGGTTGTTAGCGGTTTCAACACTGACTTCGATCTGTTCCAATACGCGGATACGGCTGTCTGTCCAAAGGTTCAACATCTTAGGCAGTGCCGCCACTGCCAATATACCGAGAATGATAATCACAGTGACCAACTCAATAAGAGTAAAGCCTTCCTGTGCACCTCTACCATTACCAAACTGCATTGAAAACCTTGTGTCATCACTACAACTTATCGCACCACTATATCGCTATCGGTAGCGATTTTCAGCTGTGAAGTGATGCAAAGGTGATGGCTATCTACACGTTAAGTGATGTTTTTCACTTCAAGCCCAGCAATTTGATGCCAGTAGCCATTGCATTGGCGATCGTGCAACATCTGAGGTTTTTGACCTTGTTCATTGGCTTTAAACTCGCTGACGTGTGAAAAGGTCTCCAATCCGAGTGGGCTTAAGCGCACCACATCGACCAAGCCTTGCATGCTCGGCAAGTCATTGACCAAGTTATAGCAATAACCGGATTGCGTTTGAATGCCATTGAGATTGAAGACCTCTTGCCCCTCCTGGCTGCGTACCTTGAGACCCGTCGGATATTTTATGCAGCAGGTTTCGCAGTCATCCTTGGCGCGGTTTTCCGCACGCGCGGTAAAACAGCGCGCTGAATAGGCCAAAGGCAGGTAACCGTGGCTGAACACTTCAACATCAAATTGGCCGCGAATGCCTAGATCCTCACATTGCGATAAGGTGTTTGAGAGCCACTCTCGCGAGAGCTCAACGGGCATGCACCAGCGTATCATCCCTTGTTTAAGAAACAGCTTTAACGTGTGGGCGTTGTAGGTATTGACCGCAGGGCCGACCACAAAGGGCACTTTGTGTTGTGAGGCGAGCTGAATCGCGGAGACATCGTTCGCTTCAATAGCGAAGTCACCATTGTCGATGTACTTTTTCATCACGTTGACTTCACTCGGCGCTTCAAGAAGTGCCATGGTGGAGAGCACCACCTGTTTACCTGCTTGGCTCAGCTCTTGCGCCAAGCCAAACCAGTGACTAGGTTTCATCTCACGTCGTTTAGAGCAGACGCTTTCGCCTAAGTAGAGAATATCCGCATCGCTCTGCTTCGCTTGTTGATAAAAGTCTTCAACGTTCTGCTTTGGCCAGAAGTAGAGTAAGGGGCCAAGGGCGTATTTCATCGTGTTTTCCATATCAGTCTCTACTGCCATTTACGGTGGTATGCACCCAGTGTGGTTTGTGTCCCTTCGGAAACGTTCGCAAGGGCTGCATCCCACTGCGGTTCCACCTGATACTGCTCTGGCGCGGATTGGTAGCGGTCAATAGCAGCGCGCCATGTTCGCGTGACTTGCTCGACGTACGCCGGGCTGCGCTGGCGTCCTTCAATTTTGACCGAAGCCACATTCGCCGCAAACAGCTCAGGTAGCATAGACAAAGTATTCAAGCTGGTCGGCTCTTCAAGAGCGTGATAGCGCTTGTGCTCTCCTGCGATCTCTGCGTCAAAACGCCCTTTGCACAGGGTAGGGTAGCCAGCGTTTTCGCCCGCTTGATAGCGATCAATCAGGATATCATTGAGGCGTGATTCTAATCCTTGCTCGGTCTCTTGCCAGCGGACGTATTTCGCGGGCGAGCAGGCACCAACGGTATTGGGGGACTCTCCTGTCATGTATGAGGAGAGGTAGCAACGACCTTCCGACATGATGCACAAACTGCCAAAGGCAAACACTTCCAGTTCGACATCTGAGGTGATGTTGCGAGACAGCTGTTTTACCTGATGAATTGAGAGAACACGAGGCAGCACGACACGTTTGACGTTGAAGTTCTGTTGGTAGAATTCGATTGCGGCAACATTGGTGGCTGAAGCTTGGACCGATAAGTGCAGCTCAAGATCTGGGTATTTATTGGCGGCGTAATCGAGCACCGCAATGTCTGCGACGATCAAGGCGTCCACGCCTAAATCGGCTGCACGATCGACGGCGTTGGTCCAGCGTTCAAACCCATTCGGATGAGCAAAGGTATTCAACGCAATATGAATTTTTTTGTTGTGGTCATGAACGTAGTCGACCGCTTTGTCGAGCTTCTTACCTTGAAAGTTGAGGCCTGCGAAGTGACGAGCATTGGTGTCATCTTTAAAGCCGATGTAGACCGCGTCAGCACCGCAATCAATCGCGGTTTTTAAAGCAGGAAGATTGCCTGCTGGGCATAGGAGTTCCATTGCACATTACCCGTTCTTAATCCGCCACGTCCAAGGCGTGGGCGAAGAGGTGTCAAAGTATGCTGGGCATTTTATGAAGGTTTATGAATAGCAAATTTGATGTGAGGCAGGTTTGAGCGAATTCGCTCTGAAAATAATCACTTAGTGGTAAAAAATACCGCAGGGTTAGTTCTTGTGACGGCGGTTTTGCGCGAACAGCTCTTCAATGTCCTGTTTCGGTTGAGGGCGA
This sequence comes from Vibrio sp. R15-SG3-ISO1B, assembly GCF_059833835.1. Classification (NCBI taxonomy): domain Bacteria; kingdom Pseudomonadati; phylum Pseudomonadota; class Gammaproteobacteria; order Vibrionales; family Vibrionaceae; genus Vibrio; species Vibrio sp. R15-SG3-ISO1B. The sequence continues at coordinate 30,324 of NZ_JCBDGG010000046.1, forward strand.
TGAAAGTGGAAACCCTGAATCGAATGACAATTGAGATTAGAGAGCAAGGTCGCTTGCTGTTGGGTTTCTACCCCTTCGGCCACCACGGTTAAGTTCAACGATTTACCGAGATTAATGATGTTCTCGATGACGGTGATCTGCTTAGGTAGCGTGTCGATGTCGGTGATAAAGGCACGGTCTATTTTGAGCTCATCAATCGGAAAGCGTGCCAAATAAGAGAGTGACGAGTAGCCGGTACCGAAGTCATCAATCGACAAGGAAAAACCGAGCTTTTTGATCGCGTTGAGCATCTGTAGCGTGTGCTCGCTGTCACTCATAACGGCGCTTTCAGTCAACTCAAAGGTGATGCAGTTCGGGTCCAGCTCAGTGGTACGCAAGAGCTTTTCCATGTAGTCGATAAGCTTAGGGTTGCCAAACTGCTCGGGTGACAAGTTGATGGCGACACGTCCCGGCAAGATGCCTTGCAGCTTCCAGCGTTTGACCGTATTGAACACATCACGCATCACCACGCGTCCAAGGTGCTCAATTAATCCAGCGCGCTCGGCCACCGGAATAAAAGCGCCCGGGCTGATGTAGCCTTCAACGGGATGTTTCCAACGGATCAGTGCCTCGGCGCCATTGATACTGAAATCGCGCGCGTTCACTTTCGGCTGATACCAGACCTCTAACCCGTTTTGCTGGAGCGCTTTTTGCAGCTCAATTTCGAGCCAAAGGCGCATCCGCGCTTCTTTGTTCATTTGATCGTTGAATTTGATCAAACGATTTCGGCCGCGATCTTTCGCTTCGTACATCGCGGTATCGGCATTTTGCAACAAAATGCGTGCGTCGTTGCCATCGCCTGGATACGCAACACTGCCGATAGAGCAGGCTAAGCGCTTACTAAAGTGGTGCAAATCAAAAGGTTGGTTAATCAGCGAGATAATACGCTCAGAGAGCATCTCGGCCATGCGGTTGTTTTCTGGCTCGGGCAGAATAAGGCCAAATTCATCGCCGCCCAGATGCCCCAAAATCGCTTGGGGAGGCAAGAGACGTTTGAGTCTTGATGAGACTTCTTTGATCACTTTGTCACCGATGTGATGACCCAGTGAGTCATTGATATTTTTAAAGTTATCAATGTCTAGATAGAGCATAATCAACGGCGTTTCGTTGTGAATCAGTTGCTCAAGGCGCTTGGTAAACCCAAAGCGGTTGTATAGACCGGTTAGTGAGTCGAGGTGCGCATCCTCTTTACTGGTTGGTGAGAGTATTTTGTTACTCACTTCGGCGTCTTGAATCAGCACGATTTGTGTGTTGCCACCAAGCAGTTTGGTTGCGCCTGCGTGCAGCTGAACTTTACGCTCAAAACCACAGCGTGGCCCGGTTAAACAGACCAAAGGCGCTTTAACGATCTGGTTTTCTAGCGATTTGGCAAAGACGGTCTTGGTTTTCTCGTCGACAAACAGGCGAGAGAAGCTTTCGCCCAGCAGTTCTTGAATCATCTCAAAACCGAGTAGACGCAGCGCTGCAGGGTTGGCCGATAGAATGCAGTCGTCTTCGACCAGCAATAACCCATCTGGCAGTATCGTGGTTAAGGTACTGAATTTACCTTCTGACTCTTCGAGAGAGCGAACCAAAATTTGTTTTTCAGAGGTATCGATGGCATGAAAGACGATATGTTCGACTTTGCCTTCAGTCTCAACAGGAGTCAGACTAAAATGAACGCTGGTTTCGAGGTCGATGTCATCAAGGGTGATTTCTGCCTCTAACGTTTCGCCATTAAACGCCCGCTCATAATAGGGTTTGAGCTGTTGGTAGAACTGTTTACCAAGAATTTCGCTGTCGCACATTCCGACCATTTCCGCAGGCGTGAGGCCAGAAAGGTCGCAGTAACGCCCATTCACCAAAGCATAGTGATGTTGGTTATCTAAGATCGCAAAAAAAAACGGACTCTTCGCCGTTATTTTTGTAAACCAATGCTGAAGTTGTTGCGAGAGCATCAAGTTTGTACCAGTTCTCCGAGGATTCTTCTTAGTAAGCGGCATATTTACTAAGACGTCAATACAACTATAACGACCTTTGTGACGTGATGACAAGGAAGAGAAGGATAAAGACTGTTTTTTGATAAATAACAGGATTTCTCTCAGTGACATCCACTATGATGGCGAGTTGTGTTTGACAAATTAACGGATCATCAGCGTGATTAACAAGATTCGCACTCAGCTAGTTCGTAATGCCGCATCAATTTTGCGATCTCCAATCCACTTCTTGCCTCATTTTGTTCAAAAAAGAGCCTTGTTGGATGGACTAAACACGGTGTTTAAAGAAGCCCTCGAAGACGGCGATTTTGACTTCTTGCAAGACAAATGGCTTAAAGTCGCGATCAAAGATCTCGATCTCTGCTGGTTCATCAGTTATCAAGATGAACAGCTACAGGTTGCTGATACTCCGATGACCGCCGATGTGACCTTCAGTGGCAACCTCAATGATTTGGTGTTGATTGCAGGTCGCAAAGAAGATCCAGATACGCTCTTTTTCCAACGCCGCCTTTCTATCGAGGGGGATACCGAGCTTGGTCTGGAAGTCAAAAACTTGATGGACAGTGTTGATCTCACGCTTTTACCTAAACCCTTGCAAATGTGCATGAATCAACTGGCCGACTTTGTTCAGAAAGGCGTACAATCTGAGACCTTAAACAAAGAGGTTGTCCATGCTTATTCGAACTGAAGCGCCCGCTGATATTCTGTCGGTCGAAAAATTACTCCAAACCACTTTTGACACTGACGCTGAAGCCAACTTGGTGATGAGCCTGCGAGAAAACGGCAATCGCACTTTGTCTTTGGTTGCGTGCAACGATGAGGGTGACGTCGTCGGCTACGTGTTGTTTAGCCCAGTAACCGTTAATGGTGAAGAGAAAAGCTGGCAAGGGCTCGCGCCGTTAGCGGTGGCGAACGCGTATCGCAATCAGGGGATCGCGGCACAGTTAGTTGAAGAAGGGCTCGCGTCACTGTATGAGTTTGGTTATCCCGCCTGTGTGGTCTTAGGCGATCCGAACTATTATGGCCGTTTTGGCTTCGAGCCAGCGGAGAAGCATCAGTTGCATTGTCGTTGGGATGTGCCGGCTGGCGCGTTTCAAGTCATAGAGTTAGCAGCAGGTGAAGTGCAAGATGCACAGGGCTTGGTGGACTACAGTCCGGAGTTTACCGCCCTCTAAGTGGCGGCTTGAACAAGATTTATCCACGAAAAGCTTGGTTTTGTCCTTTTTTTAAGCGTTCGACACGATAAAGCCAATTTTTTCAAAAATACCACTTGTCAGCGTTATGTCGTTTCGCTAGTATTGCTCCGCCTTCAACGAGGAGGTCGCTAGCCTTGTTCAGGACGACTCCTAGAACGGCGCTGGCTCAACAATTTGGAACATAGGTGGAAAGCATGTTTACCGTTCTACTTGTGATTTACCTGTTGGCAGCGGTTGGTGTAATCGGCCTCGTGCTGATTCAACAAGGTAAAGGCGCAGATATGGGAGCCTCATTCGGTGCAGGCGCATCAAACACAGTGTTTGGCGCAGGTGGCTCAGGAAGTTTCCTAACCCGAATGACTGCAATTTTTGCAACAGTATTTTTCGTTATCAGCCTAGTGCTTGGCAACATGTCGACACACAAGACAGAGTCTCAGTGGGTTGACCCAACGCAAGGTCAAGTAATTCAAGCTGGTGACGTGAGTGAAGTTCCTGCCCCTACAACGGGTGACGAAATTCCTCAATAAGCGATAGATCGCTTAAGTAAGATTTATGCCGAGATGGTGAAATTGGTAGACACGCTAGCATGAGGTGCTAGTGCCTTTGGTGTGAGGGTTCGAGTCCCTCTCTCGGCACCATTATTTACAAACTTGTAAAACACCTTGGAGAGCGTATAATGCTCGACAAGTCGGACGCGGGGTGGAGCAGCTTGGTAGCTCGTCGGGCTCATAACCCGAAGGTCGTCGGTTCAAATCCGGCCCCCGCAACCAATTCCTACATTGAGATTTGACCAGTTCTTATCTGATGAAAAGTAGGATGTTGCAAGTTTTCGCAGTCTTGATTATGTCGAATAGTCACTGCGAGTTAAATGATGAAATGCATCGTTTAACGTATCAGGGTCCAGCAACAAAAAACCCCGACTATATCGGGGTTTTTTGTTATCTGAACTTTTTAAAAGTTCAGAGCTTGCTTGGAATTTAAATTGGGCTCTGAGCCCTTTTTTTGTTTCTGGAGTGGTTTAAATGACTGGTTTAGAAAGACAACTTACTGAAATGCTTGAAGCTCCTGTAGCAGCATCAGGTTATGAGTTAGTTGGATTAGAATTTATTCGCGCAGGCGAACACTCAACGTTGCGTATTTTTATTGACCATGAAAATGGCATTACCGTCGATGACTGTGCAGAAGTGAGTCGTCAGGTCAGTGCGGTGATGGACGTTGAGGATCCAATCACAGTGGCTTACAACCTAGAAGTGTCTTCACCAGGTTTAGAAAGACCACTTTTCAAAGCGGCACATTATGAGCAATTTATTGGTCACGAGGTCAGCATCGTTTTGAAAATGGCTGTCGGTAACCGTCGTAAGTGGAAAGGTGTTATCCACTCTGTCGAAGGTGAAACAGTGACGATTACTGTGGATGGCAACGATGAAGAGTTTGCATTAAGCAACATTTCAAAAGCTAACCTGATCCCTAAATTTTAAGCGAAGTCTTAGAGGCTATTTAAAATGAGTAAAGAAATTTTAGCGGTAGCAGAAGCGGTATCGAACGAAAAAGCGGTACCTCGTGAGCGTATTTTTGAAGCATTAGAAATCGCACTCGCTACCTCGACTAAGAAAAAGTACGAAATCGAAATCGAGGTTCGCGTAGCTATCGACCGTAAAACCGGTGAGTTTGATACTTTCCGCCGTTGGTTAGTGGTGGAAGAGGTTGAGCATCCAACGAAAGAGATCTCACTAGAAGCGGCACAATTCGAAGATCCTGAGCTGCAAGTTGGCGATTATGTAGAAGACGAAATCGAATCGGTGACGTTTGACCGTATTACGACGCAAACTGCGAAGCAAGTGATTGTTCAGAAAGTTCGCGAAGCAGAGCGTGCACAGATCGTTGAACAGTTCATCGACAACGAAGGTGAGCTTGTGACTGGCGTGGTGAAGAAAGTGAACCGCGACACCATCATTCTTGATCTGGGTAACAACGCGGAAGCGGTTATTCTGCGTGATGACCAATTACCACGTGAGAACTTCCGTCCTGGTGACCGTGTACGTGGCCTACTGTACCGCGTCGCGCCAGAAGCGCGTGGCTTCCAGCTATTCATCACACGTTCTAAGCCAGAAATGTTGGCAGAACTGTTCCGTGTTGAAGTGCCAGAAATCGCAGAAGAAATCATCGAGCTGAAAGGTGCAGCGCGTGATCCTGGTTCTCGTGCAAAAATTGCCGTGAAGACCAACGATAAGCGTATTGACCCTGTCGGTGCCTGTGTGGGTATGCGTGGTGCGCGTGTTCAAGCCGTATCGGGTGAACTTGGCGGTGAGCGTATTGATATCGTGCTTTGGGATGATAACCCAGCGCAGTTCGTGATTAACGCTATGGCACCGGCTGATGTCGCTTCCATCATTGTTGATGAAGATACGCACTCAATGGACATCGCGGTTGAAGCGGACAACCTAGCTCAGGCGATTGGTCGTAACGGTCAAAACGTTCGTCTCGCCTCTCAGCTAACGGGTTGGGAACTGAACGTCATGACGGTTGAAGATCTTCAGAAGAAACACGCTGAAGAGTCACAAGCGTCTATCGAAAACTTTATGAAGTACCTAGATATTGAAGAAGACTTTGCTCAACTGCTTGTTGAAGAAGGCTTCTCGACTCTAGAAGAGATTGCTTACGTACCCGTAAACGAGCTACTAGAGGTTGATGGTTTGGATGAAGATCTTGTTGAAGAGCTACGTAGCCGTGCCAAAGAAGCATTGACCACGATCGCCCTAGCACAAGAAGAATCGTTTGAAGGTCTAGAGCCTGCAGAAGATTTACTAGGTCTTGAAGGCCTAGAACGCGAAATGGCATTTAAACTGGCAGCAAAAGGTGTCTCCACATTGGAAGATCTTGCTGACCAGGGTATTGATGACCTAGAAGGTATTGAAGGCCTAACTGAAGAGCGTGCGGGCGAGCTGATCATGGCAGCACGTAACATCTGTTGGTTCGGCGAAGAAGCATAATTTCCCAGCAAGGAGGAGCGGCATGACGCAAATTACCGTTAAAGCACTAAGTGAAGAAATTGGTACGCCAGTAGACCGCCTATTAGAGCAACTTGCTGACGCAGGAATGAAAAAAGCGAGCACAGATCAAGTCACAGAAGATGAAAAACAGAAACTGCTGACTCATCTGAAAAAAGCGCACGGCGACACCAATGGTGATGCTGAGCCAACTCGCTTAACCCTGCAACGTAAAACTCGCAGCACACTGAGTGTTAATGCGGGTGGCGGCAAAAGCAAAGAAGTCAACGTTGTGACTCGTAAGAAACGTACTTACGTGAAAGCGAGCACAATTGAAGATGAAGCGAAACGTGAGGCTGAAGAAGCCGCTCAACGTGAAGCTGAAGAAGCGGCAAAACGCGAAGCTGAAGAAGTAGCAAAACGTGAAGCCGAAGAAGCAGCAAAACGTGCAGCAGAAGAAGCAGCAAAACGCGAAGCGGAAGAAAAAGCGAAACGTGAGGCAGAAGAGAAAGCCAAACGTGACGCTACCGAGAAGGCGAAACGTCAATCTGGACAACAGAACGAACGTAGCGCTGAAGAGAAATCTAAGCAAGAAGCAGCGCGAAAAGAGGCCGACGAGCTTAAACGTCGTCAGGAAGAAGAAGCTAAGCGTAAGGCTGAAGAGGAAAGTCAGCGCCAGCTTGAAGAAGCTCGCGAATTGGCTGAGAAGAATAAAGAGCGTTGGTCTGCTGCTGAAAAGAAAAAGGGTGATATGGAAAATACAGATTACCATGTAACGACTTCAACCTACGCACGTGAAGCCGAAGATGAAGCAGATCGCCGTGAAGAAGCGGGTCGTCGTCGCAAGAAGAAGAAACTCTCTAGCAAAAACGATGATCAAGAACGCAACGCTCGCCCTGGACGTGGTAAAGGCCGCGCGAAAGGTCGTCTAGCGAAGCCTTCTTCTATGCAACAAGCGTTCGACAAGACCGCTGCGGTTGCAAAAGCGGACGTTGTGATTGGTGAAACCATCGTGGTTTCTGAACTGGCAAACAAGATGTCAGTGAAAGCAACAGAAGTGATTAAAGCGATGATGAAGATGGGCGCAATGGCGACCATCAACCAAGTGATTGACCAAGAAACAGCGCAATTGATCGCTGAAGAAATGGGTCACAAGGTCGTGTTGCGTAAAGAGAATGAGCTTGAAGAAGCGGTTCTAAACGATCGTGATAGCCACGCAGAAGCGACACCTCGTGCGCCAGTTGTGACCATCATGGGTCACGTTGACCACGGTAAAACATCGACGCTTGACTACATCCGTCGTACACACGTGGCTTCAGGCGAAGCGGGTGGTATTACCCAGCACATCGGTGCTTACCACGTAGAAACTGAAAACGGTATGATTACCTTCCTTGATACTCCTGGACACGCGGCGTTTACCGCAATGCGTGCTCGTGGTGCTCAAGCGACGGATATTGTTGTTCTTGTGGTTGCGGCAGACGATGGCGTAATGCCACAAACGGTTGAGGCTATCCAGCACGCGAAAGCGGCAGAAGTGCCTCTAATCGTTGCGGTGAACAAGATCGATAAAGAAGATGCGAACCCAGATAACGTGAAGAATGAGCTTGCTCAGTACGACGTTATTCCTGAGGAGTGGGGCGGTGAGAACATGTTCGTTCACATCTCTGCGAAACAGGGTACCAACATCGACGGTCTTCTAGAAGCGATCCTTCTTCAGTCTGAAGTTCTTGAACTTACAGCTGTGAAAGAAGGCATGGCATCTGGTGTTGTGGTTGAATCGCGTCTAGATAAAGGTCGCGGTCCAGTGGCTACAGTACTGGTTCAGTCAGGTACCCTAAATAAGGGCGACATCGTTCTTTGTGGTCAAGAATACGGCCGTGTTCGTGCTATGCGCGACGAGCTAGGTCACGAAATCACAGAAGCTGGTCCATCTATCCCTGTAGAGATCTTGGGTCTTTCTGGTGTGCCTTCTTCAGGTGACGAAGCTACGGTTGTCCGTGATGAGCGTAAAGCACGTGAAGTCGCTAACTACCGCGCTGGTAAGTTCCGTGAAGTGAAACTGGCTCGTCAGCAGAAATCCAAACTTGAGAACATGTTCTCTAACATGGCTGCAGGTGAAGTGGCTGAGCTGAACGTTGTACTAAAAGCGGACGTACAGGGCTCGGTTGAAGCAATCGCAGACTCACTACTGAAACTTTCTACTGACGAAGTGAAAGTGAACATCGTGGGTTCTGGTGTGGGTGGTATCACTGAGACAGATGCAGTACTGGCTGAAGCGTCTAACGCTATCATCCTTGGCTTTAACGTACGTGCGGATGCATCAGCTCGTCGTGCAATTGAAGCGGCAAGCGTTGACCTACGTTACTACTCAATCATTTACCAATTGATTGACGAAGTGAAACAAGCAATGGGCGGTATGCTTGCTCCAGAATTCAAGCAAGAGATCATTGGTCTTGCTGAAGTACGTGACGTATTTAAGTCACCGAAACTGGGCGCAATCGCTGGTTGTATGGTCACAGAAGGCGTGATCAAGCGTAACAACCCAATCCGCGTACTGCGCGAAAACGTTGTTATCTACGAAGGTGAGCTTGAGTCCCTACGTCGCTTTAAAGATGACGTTCAAGAAGTTAAGAACGGCTACGAATGTGGTATCGGCGTTAAGAACTACAATGATGTTCGCGTCGGTGACCAAATCGAAGTCTTCGAAACAGTGGAAATCAAACGTACACTGGACTAATTGACTAACATTACTCTCAAAGGTCGAAAGACGAGAGCAATGGGTTGTTGAATACACCATGGGGGGCTGGCTTGACCATCCCCCCATTCTTTCTAATGTGAGAAAAGAGATGTCAAAAGAATTTAGCCGTACTCAGCGCGTTGCGCAGCAGTTACAAAAAGAATTGGCGATGATCCTCCAGCGTGAAGTTCGTGACTCACGTCTGGGCATGGTGACTATTTCCGATGTCGAAGTGTCACGTGATTTGGCCTACGCCAAAGTGTTTGTCACTTTCCTATGTGTTGGCGAGCAAACCCCAGAATCATGTCTGGCGGCACTGCGTGAGCACGAAGTACACATCCGTATGATGCTGGGTAAGCGTATTCGTCTGCGTCTGACACCAGAAATCCGCTTTCATTACGACAACACCTTAGTTGAAGGTATGCGCATGTCTAACCTCGTTAGTGAGGTGATTAGTCAAGACAAACGCAAACAACACAACGCAGGTCGTGATGAAGAGGAAGAGAACTAATGGCACGTCGTCGTAAAGGTCGTCCTATTGATGGTGTGATCCTATTGGATAAACCCACTGGGATTTCATCCAACGACGCACTGCAAAAGGTCAAACGCATCTACTTTGCGGAGAAAGCGGGTCATACCGGGGCGCTCGATCCTTTGGCAACCGGCATGCTGCCGATTTGTTTGGGCGAAGCGACCAAGTTTTCTCAGTTCTTGCTCGATTCGGACAAGCGATACCGAGTGATTGCCAAGCTGGGCGAGCGAACCAACACCTCAGATTCAGACGGAGAAGTGGTCGAAACGCGCCCTGTGAATGTTGAGCTCCCTATGCTCGAAGCGTGTATCGACAAGTTCCGCGGCGAATCCGACCAAGTACCGTCAATGTTCTCGGCCCTGAAATATCAGGGTAAGCCGCTGTATGAGTATGCTCGTCAAGGCATTGAAGTCCCTCGTGAAGCGCGCAAGATCACCGTGTACGAGATTACCCTCCATCGCTTCGAAGGCGATGAAGTCGAGATGGAAATACACTGCTCGAAAGGCACTTATATCCGCACTATCGTAGACGATCTTGGTGAAATGCTCGGTTGTGGCGCGCATGTGACCATGCTGCGTCGCACGGCGGTCGCTAACTACCCGTACGAGAATATGGTGAAGCTAGAGCAGCTTAATGAGCTTCTTGAACAAGCGCATCGTGAAGAGCGCGCGCCGCGTGAGTTACTTGACCCGCTGTTGCTCCCTATGGACACCGCTGTTGAAGATCTGCCTGAGGTGAACTTGATTCCTGAATTGGCCGATCTCGTCATGCATGGTCAGCCTGTGCAAGTTTTCGGCGCTCCGACCGAGGGTACGGTTCGCCTGACGAAAGGTGAAGAGAAGTGTTTTATCGGCGTTGGTGAAATGAACGACGACGGTAAGATTGCCCCAAAGCGTCTCGTCGTATTCAGAGACCCGGTTTAATACCGATAAGCCTCTCTCAACGACAAAAAACCGAAGCACTATCAGCGCTTCGGTTTTTTATTTTAAGCGTCTTGGTTACTCTATGAGCCCTTCGGCTTTCAGGATGTCACGAAGTTGCTCTGCGCGTTTGCGATTGACGCCAAAATCAGAGTAACCCACACGCGACTCTGAGCGCACCATTAGTGCTCCGTCGGTCATTTTTAGCTCCAAGTCATCGACGAAACGCAGGATTTTTGAGGTGCACTCAATACGTAAGTAACCTTCATCGCTGACCGCGGTTTTGGCGCCGGGTAATTGCAGGGCAGCGCGCTCTATCGCATCGATGTTGGCCTCTTTAGTTAGGATAAAGGGTGCGAGAGAAAACTTCTCTCGGGTATCCTGAGTAGAGACACAATTGGGTTTGTCACCACATGGCTCGGCGCTTCTGTCTGTCATTGTCGTCACTCCTTGGCTGCAACCCGCGAGAGCGATCGACGCGAGTAGCAGAGTGGTTAGGGTTCGCCATTGGGGTTTCATTGGTTCTCCTTACTAAGAGGGGGCTTCACGGACTTTAAGAAGGTTACACTTCTAGAAAGTCTAAGATACCTTCTGCCGCTTTGCGTCCTTCATCGATGGCCGTGACTACAAGATCGGAGCCGCGCACAGCATCGCCACCGGCAAAAATCTTCTCGTTACTGGTCTGGTAACGGTAAGTTTGTTCAGATGCCGCTTTAATTCGGCCCCACTGATCCAGCTCTACACCATAAGGTTCTAACCAGCTCATTTGGTGCGGCTGAAAACCAAACGCCATAATGACTGCATCGGCGGCCAGTACGTGTTCGCTGCCTTCGACCGGCTCTGGGCGGCGGCGCCCAGCAGCATCTGGTTCACCCAATGCCGTTTTGACCACCTTGACCCCAGTGACCTGACCGCTTGCGTTGACTTCTAACCCCAAAGGCTGAAGGTTAAACATAAAATCTACCCCTTCTTCTTTGGCGTTTTTCACTTCGCGCCTTGAGCCAGGCATGTTCTCTTCATCACGGCGGTAAGCACAAATCACGTTTGCAGCGCCTTGGCGGATAGAGGTGCGCACACAGTCCATCGCGGTGTCTCCCCCGCCGAGGACGACGACATTTTTCCCAGCCATATCAATAAACGGTTTGTCGTCTTTAAGGTCCATCACTTTATAGGTATTGGAAATCAAAAACGGCAGCGCGTCATACACGCCAGGTGCGTCTTCATTCTCAAGTCCAGCGCGCATATTTTTGTACGTACCCACCCCTAAGAAGACCGCGTCGTAGTCGTTAATCAGCTCACTCATTTGAATGTCTTTACCGACTTCGACATTGAGACGGAACTCAACACCCATGTCACTAAAGATGCGGCGACGGTTTTCCATCACCCCTTTTTCTAATTTAAAGGAGGGAATACCAAAGGTGAGCAGCCCGCCGATCTCTGGGTAGCGATCAAACACGACTGGTTTCACGCCATTTCGGACTAACACATCGGCTGCAGCGAGACCTGCAGGGCCCGCGCCTATGATGGCGACTTTTTTATCCGTCCACTCGACTTTAGACAAGTCGGGCTTCCAGCCCATTTCGAACGCTTTGTCCGTAATGTATTTTTCAATGTTGCCGATGGTCACCGCACCAAAGTCATCATTGAGGGTACAGGAACCCTCACAAAGACGGTCTTGCGGGCAGACGCGTCCACACACTTCGGGCAAGCTGTTGGTTTGGTGAGACAGCTCAACGGCTTCAAGGATACGCCCTTCATTGGCGAGCTTTAGCCATTGCGGAATGTAGTTGTGAACCGGACATTTCCATTCACAGTAAGGGTTACCACAATCTAAGCAGCGATCCGCTTGGGCAGTCGCTTGCTGCTTGGTAAAGGGTTCATAAATCTCGACAAACTCTATCTTACGGATCTTAATCGGTTTTTTAGCCGGGTCGACACGCTGGACATCGATAAATTGGTATACGTTCTGGCTCATACATCCTCCATGACTTATTGTGCTTGAACGCGAAGTTCAGCAGCGCTACGACTTTGGTGACCAAGCAAGGTATTCAGATCCGCTGCTTGAGGTTTAACTAGGTAGAACTTCGGAATCCATTCATCAAAGTTCGCTAGGATATGCTCGGCATGTGCCGAACCGGTTTCCTCCAAGTGCTCGGCAATTAAGCCGCGTAGATGCTCTTGGTGGATATAGAGGTCGGCCAACGAAATCGCTTCTACCGACTCGTTATTCACTCGCCCTGCAAAGTCTTGATTATTATCTAGTACATAAGCAAAACCGCCCGTCATACCCGCGCCGAAGTTGACGCCTGTTGCGCCAAGAATCGCGACGATGCCACCGGTCATGTATTCACAAGCGTTATCACCCGCGCCTTCGATGACGGCAATGGTACCTGAGTTACGCACCGCAAAACGCTCACCCGCCGTTCCTGCAGCAAACAGTTTGCCGCCTGTCGCGCCATATAGGCAGGTATTGCCTATGATGGTCGCTTCATGGCATTTGAACGCCGTACCCAAGTGAGGTTTGATGACCAGTTTGCCACCTGCCATCCCTTTACCCACGTAATCGTTGGCATCGCCCGTGAGGATTTGTTCAACGCCGCCAGCGTTCCAGACACCAAACGATTGACCCGCTGTACCATCAAGGTAAATCTTGATGGGCGTGGCGGCCATGCCTTGGTTGCCATAGCGTTTGGCGATTTCGCCCGACAGACGTGCGCCCACTGAGCGATCGGTATTGATGACATTGTAGAAGAAGCTTGCGGGCTGCTGCGCTTCGATTGCGCTCATCGCATCATCGACCATCTGTTGGTTTAAGTGCGCTTTGTCAAACGGCGCGTTCGGCTCAGTCCAAAACAGCGGATGGTCTTCTGGAGAAACCGGTGCTTCGAGGATATTCGATAGATCCAGTTTTGCTTGTTTCGCCGTCATCCCTTCCACCGCTTGCAGCAGATCGGTGCGGCCAATCAGATCCGTGAGTTTTTCAACGCCCAACTCGGCGAGTAAGCCTCGCACTTCCTCAGCAAGGCCGGTGAAGTAATTCATTACCTGTTCGGGTAGGCCTTTGAAGTATTGATTACGCAAGGTTTCGTCTTGTGTCGCGACGCCCGTAGCACAGTTGTTTAAGTGACAGATACGCAGGAATTTACATCCCATCGCAACCATAGGCGCAGTACCAAAACCAAAACTCTCCGCACCGAGTATGGCCGCTTTGACCACATCGAGACCGGTTTTTAAACCGCCGTCGACTTGTAGGCGAATTTTATGACGCAAACCATTTGCGACCAGTGCTTGTTGGGTTTCCGCTAGACCGAGCTCCCATGGGCTGCCCGCGTATTTCACTGAGGTGAGTGGGCTGGCGGCGGTTCCGCCGTCGTAGCCAGAGATGGTGATAAGGTCAGCGTAAGCCTTTGCCACACCGGTGGCGATAGTGCCCACTCCCGGCTCAGAGACCAACTTAACGGAAACCAAGGCCTTTGGATTGACCTGTTTCAAATCGAAAATCAGCTGTGCCAAATCCTCGATGGAGTAAATGTCATGATGAGGTGGCGGTGAAATCAGGGTCACACCTTGGACGGAATAACGCAGTTTGGCAATTTCTGCCGTCACTTTGTGCCCGGGCAGCTGACCACCCTCACCGGGCTTGGCACCTTGCGCCACTTTGATTTGCAACACATCAGCATTGGTCAGGTAGTGGGGCGTCACGCCAAAACGGCCTGAAGCAACCTGCTTAATGCGTGAGTTTTTCTCGGTACCAAAACGGCGAGGATCTTCACCGCCTTCCCCAGAGTTGGAGTAGCCGCCTAGTCGGTTCATCGCCGTAGCCAGCGCTTCGTGCGCTTCGGGGCTTAGAGCGCCAATGGACATGGCGGCAGAGTCGAAGCGCTTGAATAGCTCCGTTGTTGGCTCAATGCGCTCAAGTGGCAAAGGCGACTCGGCTTTTTTCAACGTCATCAAGTCACGCAGCATGGCAACCGGGCGCTCGTTCACTTGCTTGGCGTAGCTTTGGTAATCTTGGCTCTCGCCAGAGCGCACCGCTTTTTGCAATGTGCCGACGACATCCGGGTTGTAGGCATGGTATTCACCACCATGTACGTATTTCAGTAGCCCGCCGTGGTCGATAGACTTACGCTTCGCCCACGCTTTGCGCGAGAGATTAAAGAGGTCTTGTTGGAAGTCGTCAAAGTTGGCGCCTTGAATGCGCGTAGTGACGCCTTTAAAGCACAATTCGACCACGTCTTTGTGTAAGCCGACCGCTTCAAACAGCTGCGAGCAGCGATAAGAGGCCACGGTTGAAATGCCCATCTTGGACATGATCTTATACAGACCTTTATCAATACCGTATTGGTAATTCTGCATCACTTCTCGGTAGCTCTTTTCTACCGCACCGTCATCAATGAGTTTGCCTAGCGCTTCGTAGGCCAGGTAAGGGTAGACAGCGGTAGCGCCGAAACCGAGCAGTACCGCGAACTGGTGTGGATCGCGCGCGGTTGCTGTTTCGACGATGATATTGGCATCACAACGTAAGTTGGCATCGATAAGACGGGTTTGTACCGCACCTACTGCCATGGCTGCAGGAATCGGCAAACGGCCTTTGACTAATGCGCGGTCTGACAACACCACTAACACCGTCCCTTCACGCACGACTTGCTCAGCCTGTGCACATAAATCATCAATCGCTTGTTTGAGATCTTTCTGAGTCGGATCGTAGTTGATGTCTAAGATGGTGTTGCGGTAGTGGTCATCATCAAGCCCAAGCAACTGCTGCATGTCTGAGTAAAGCAGAACCGGAGAGCCAAACGTGACTCGATGGGCGTGACCATCGGTTTCACAAAAGACATTCATCTCTTGGCCGATACTGGTCGCCAATGACATCACGTGCTTTTCGCGCAGTGGGTCGATAGGCGGGTTGGTCACCTGAGCAAATTTCTGTCTAAAGTAATCGGTCACTAAGCGCTCTTTGGATGACAGCACTGCCATTGGCGTGTCATCACCCATAGAGCCGACGGCTTCTTGCCCCATATCGCCGAGTACGCGCAGCACTTGATCGACTTCTTCGTTACTCATCGCAAACTGCTTTTGATACGTCTTTAAAAGATCGTTATCGAAGCTCCGTTGGCCGACTTGATCGTCTGATAACTCAGCAAATGGCGTCAGCTTGCGAACGTTGTGCTCCATCCATTCGCGATAAGGGTGACGGCTCTTGAGATCGTTGTCGATCTCGCTCGATTGCCACAACTTGCCTTGGCGTGTATCAATCACCAAGAGCTCACCGGGGCCGACACGACCTTTCTTCGCCACTTCATCCGGGGCGTAGTTCCAAATGCCGACTTCAGAGGCGAGGGTGATCAGCTTATCTTTAGTGATCACATAGCGGGCAGGGCGTAAACCATTGCGGTCTAAGTTACACGCCGCGTAACGTCCATCGGATAGAACGATGCCTGCTGGGCCATCCCAAGGCTCCATGTGTTTGGAGTTGAAGTCATAGAATGCGCGCAGTTCGGCATCCATATCTGGGTGGTTTTGCCATGCAGGCGGCACGAGCATACGCATCGCGCGGAAGATATCCATTCCACCAGCAAGGAACAAGTCCAGCATATTGTCTAGACTCGAGGAGTCTGAACCGGTTTCATTGACAAAAGGTGCCGCCGTTTGCAAATCCGGAAGAAGCGGCGAGGCAAATTTGTACGCACGTGCGCGCGCCCACTGGCGGTTGCCTTCAATGGTGTTGATTTCACCATTGTGCGCCAGATATCTAAACGGCTGCGCTAATGGCCAACGAGGTTGGGTGTTTGTAGAAAAGCGCTGGTGGAACAAACAGATAGCCGATTCCATGCGCAGATCCGCTAAGTCGAGGTAAAAGCGCGGTAAATCTGCTGGCATACACAGACCTTTGTAGACAAGGACCTGAGTCGACAAGCTACAAATGTAAAAATCGCTGTCATCGTGAATCTGTTTTTCGATGCGGCGGCGTGCAATATAGAGGCGGCGCTCAATGTCGCGCTCACGCCAACCTGCCGGTGCTGAAATAAACACCTGCTGAATGTTCGGTAATGAGTTTAACGCGATGGGACCAAGGACCGCAGAGTTGGTCGGTACTTCGCGCCAGCCAGCGACTGATAAGGTTTCTTTGGCTAACTCTTTGTTAATAATGTCTTTTGCAGATTGTGCTTTGACCGGGTCTGGGCTGAAAAAAATCATCCCGATGGCGTATTGTTTACCGAGATTGAAGCCTTTCTCTTTGGCGATCAGGCGCAGATAGGAATCGGGTTTTTGCAACAACAACCCACAACCATCGCCGGTTTTTCCGTCGGCGGCGATGCCACCACGGTGGGTCATGCGATCCAATGCTGAAATTGCGGTACGAACTAGCTTGTGGCTAGGTTCACCTTCCATGTGTGCAATTAAACCAAATCCACAGTTGTCTTTTTCAAGACGAGGATCATATAGAGCCATTGCAATTCTCCCTTTGCTTCGCTGTCTTCCAGACAGTACTACCAACGTATCCAGCTTGAACTCAAAAAGGGTTGGTAAATATGACTAACTATGCTTTCAAGTTGTTAAATTTTGCATAAATATACACAAAATTATCTTTTATTATTTTACAAAATTGGATGAATTCATTTTCATCGACTTCACAACGTATAGCTTATGATGAAAAAGGTCAAGTTTTTGGTGAATGATCACGCTAGGTGACTATTTACCAAGTAATTGACTAAAAAAAGTACGTCAAATCAGAGGGATAGAATTCTTATTGTTACATTTTTGTAACAATGGAAGTGTGAGGGATAAAAAAGACCAGCACAATGTGCTGGTCAACTGGATAGGTTTGGAAGGATGTCAGTGTAAGCGGTTATGCAGAAAGCATAAGTGAATCCGCTTTCGCTTCAAGGTGGGTTCCCCCCATCAGGTACTGGTCGATAGCACGTGCACACTCTCGACCTTCATTGATACAACGTACCACCAAAGATTGGCCGGTACGCATATCACCTGCGGCAAAGACACCCGCTTGATTGGTGGCGAAGTCTTGTGTCGCGACGTTGCCACGCTCATCAAGCGCTACATCAAGCTGAGCAAGAACGCCGGTCGGTTCTGGATGCAAGAAACCCATCGCCAAGAACGCCATATCACATGGAATCACGCGCTCGCTGCCTTCGACTTCTTTGAAGATCGGGCGCTCACCCGGTTTGGCGTCTTGCCAAACAATGTCAGCGATACGCAGACCGGTGACGTCACCTTGGTCATTACCGATAAACTCTTTGGTCAGAATATTCCAGTGACGATCAACGCCCTCTTCGTGTGAAGTCGAGGTACGTAGGATCATTGGGTATTGTGGCCAAGGCATGTTCGCTGGGCGTTTCTCTGGTGGAATCGGCATGATTTCGACCTGGGTGACGCTGGCAGCGCCGTGACGGTTAGAAGTACCGACACAGTCTGAACCTGTATCACCACCACCAATCACCACCACGTGTTTACCGGCGGCATGAATATCTTCACCTTTGAGATCCATGTTGTTGGCACGGCGGTTATTTTGTGCGAGAAACTGCATCGCAAAGTACACACCGTTAAGCTCGCGCCCCGGGACTGGCAAGTCGCGCGGTACGGTTGAACCACCGGTGAGCAACACCACATCGTACTCTTGACGAAGCTGCTGAGCGTTGACATCAACCCCCACGTGTTGGTTGACTTTAAACTCAACGCCCGCTTCGGCCATCAGGTTGATCTTGCGATCGATCACTTCCATGCTCAGTTTAAAGTCTGGAATGCCAAAGCGTAGCAATCCGCCCACTTTTTCATCACGCTCAAACACGGTGACACTATGGCCAGCGCTGTTCAGCTGCTCGGCTGCCGATAGACCCGCCGGGCCACTGCCGATGATCGCCACCGTTTTACCTGTGCGAGAGCGTGGCGTTTTCGGTTTGGCGTACCCTTCACGATACGCCGTTTCTACGATGGTTTTCTCAATGTTACAGATGGTGATAGGGTCTTGGTTGATCCCCAATACACACGCGCTTTCACACGGTGCAGGGCAGACGCGACCAGTAAACTCTGGGAAGTTATTGGTGGAGCTTAGAATGTTCCACGCCTCTTCCCAGCTATCACGGTACACAGCATCATTGAACTCAGGAATGATGTTGCCAATGGGGCAGCCGTTATGACAAAACGGTACACCACAGTCCATGCAGCGTGATGCTTGCGTATTGATCTTGCTACCAAATTCGTCGTTCAGGACGAACTCTTTGTTGTTCTTGATGCGCTCTTTGGGGTCGATCTTTTGTGGAAGTTCACGACCATGCTCTAAAAATCCAGTCGGCTTACCCATTACACTGCCTCCGTTTCTGCTTGTTCTGCCTCAGCTTGACGTTTTTGAAGCACCGCTTTGTAGTCACGTGGCATGACTTTCACCATCGCCGCTAAGCTTGCTTCAAAGTTGTCTAAGAAAGACTGAGCTACTTCACTTCCTGTGAATTGAACGTGTTTCGTCAACATATCTTGTAAGAAGGCTTTATCTTCTTGTTCGATAGGATCCAAATCGACCAACTCTGGGTTGAGTTTGGATTCAAAGTCACCCGACTTATCCCAAACGTAAGCGACACCGCCACTCATGCCAGCGGCAAAGTTGCGACCAGTCGATCCGAGGATAATCGCCACGCCACCTGTCATGTATTCACAGCCGTGGTCACCCACGCCTTCGACAACTACTTTCGCGCCCGAGTTACGTACACAGAAGCGCTCACCAGCCATACCGCGAATGAAGGATTCTCCGGAGGTTGCTCCGTAGAAACAGACGTTACCTACCACAATGTTGTCTTCGGCAATAATGCTTGATTTGGCATCTGGGTAGAGCACCAAGGTACCGCCAGATAGGCCTTTACCCCAGTAATCGTTCGCATCTCCTTCGACTTCAAATTTGACGCCTTTCGCAAGGAACGCACCGAACGACTGGCCAGCACTACCGGTAAACTTAACGTTCATCGGTTGAGGCAGACCTTGATCCTTGTACACCTTGGAAATCTCGTTAGACAACATGGTGCCAGCAGAGCGGTCAGTGTTGACGATCGGGAACTCAGCGTTGACCGCTTCGCCTTTTTCGAGCGCAGGGATCGCCGCTTGAATCAGTTTACGGTCAAGCACTTGCTCTAGGTTGTGATTCTGTACGGTCTGGTTGTAGACGCCGTCTTGCTCACGCGGTTGCTCAACGTGTAGCACAGGAGACAAGTCTAAGTTCTTGTATTTCCAGTGCGATACGTCTTGGCGAATCTTCATTTTCTGACCTTGACCGACCATCTCATCAATGGTTCTAAAGCCAAGTTCTGCCATGATTTCACGCAAACCTTGTGCCATGTATTGGAAGAAGGTCACGACGTCTTCGACGCGGCCGTCAAAACGCTCACGCAGCGTTTTGTTTTGTGTCGCGATGCCCACAGGACAGGTGTTCTTATGACACTTACGCATCATAATACAGCCTTCTACTACCAGCGCAGCGGTCGCGACGCCCCACTCTTCAGCGCCCAGTAATGTGGCGACAGCGAGGTCACGAGGTGTTTTCATCTGACCATCCGCTTGAACGACGATACGGTTACGTAGGCCGTTTTTCAGTAGCGTTTGGTGCGTTTCCGCCAAACCTAATTCCCAAGGAAGGCCCGTATGGCGAATCGATGACATCGGAGAGGCACCGGTACCGCCGTCGAAACCTGCGATAAGCACAACGTCTGCTTTGGCTTTCGCAACGCCTGAGGCAATCGTGCCGACACCCGCTTCGGAGACCAATTTGACGTTCACACGGCCAGCGCGGTTCGCGTTCTTCAAGTCGTAGATCAGCTGAGCCAAATCCTCGATAGAGTAAATATCGTGGTGTGGCGGTGGAGAAATCAGACCGACGCCCGGTGTTGAGTGACGAGTGGCGCCGATCCAATCATCGACTTTGTCACCCGGAAGCTGACCGCCTTCACCCGGTTTCGCGCCTTGCGCCATCTTGATTTGCAGTTCATCTGCGTTAGTGAGGTAGTATGAAGTCACCCCAAAGCGACCAGACGCGACCTGCTTGATAGCTGAGCGTTCCCAGTCACCGTTTTCTTTGCGCTCAAAGCGCATTGGGTCTTCACCACCTTCGCCCGAGTTAGACTTCGCGCCCAATCGGTTCATCGCAACGGCCAGTGTTGAGTGCGCCTCGTAAGAGATCGAACCAAACGACATCGCGCCGGTAGCGAAGCGTTTCACGATGCTTTCAATCGGTTCTACTTCGTCGATGGGAATTGAGCCTGCTGGGTGCTTAACAAACTCCAACTGGCTACGCAGCGTCACCGCGTTGTCGCCTTGCTTATCCACCGCGGCCGCGTATTGCTTGAATTGATCGTAATCTTTGTTGCGTGTTGATT
>NZ_JCBDGG010000047.1:0-265033 GCF_059833835.1 Vibrio sp. R15-SG3-ISO1B
CGGACATCACGGTGAACTTCGGCGAAGGCGTGACGTCAGGCACGGCGGAAGTGGTCATCAGCGATGAAGACAACACGACCGGCAACATCACCTTGGCGGTGACCCTGGTCAATGGGGTGCCGAGCGTGGACGGTTACTCTGTGGTGACGAACACGGATGGGACGTACACCATCAAAGACGTGGACGTGAGCGGCCAGAAAGATGGCACGTTGACGGCGACGGCGACGTTCACAGACCAAGACGGCAACACGGTGAATAACATCACAGATGATGTGCAGAAAGACACGGCTTACGGTGAAGAGACCGATGAGCCAGCCGACGGCATCACGCAACCGACGGTGATCATCACCGACAACACGGGCAATAATGCCGGACTCATCAGTGGTACAGAAAAAGCGGACATCACGGTGAACTTCGGCGAAGGCGTGACGTCAGGCACGGCGGAAGTGGTCATCAGCGATGAAGACAACACGACCGGCAACATCACCTTGGCGGTGACCCTGGTCAATGGGGTGCCGAGCGTGGACGGTTACTCTGTGGTGACGAACACGGATGGGACGTACACCATCAAAGACGTGGACGTGAGCGGCCAGAAAGATGGCACGTTGACGGCGACGGCGACGTTCACAGACCAAGACGGCAACACGGTGAATAACATCACAGATGATGTGCAGAAAGACACGGCTTACGGTGAAGAGACCGATGAGCCAGCCGACGGCATCACGCAACCGACGGTGATCATCACCGACAACACGGGCAATAATGCCGGACTCATCAGTGGTACAGAAAAAGCGGACATCACGGTGAACTTCGGCGAAGGCGTGACGTCAGGCACGGCGGAAGTGGTCATCAGCGATGAAGACAACACGACCGGCAACATCACCTTGGCGGTGACCCTGGTCAATGGGGTGCCGAGCGTGGACGGTTACTCTGTGGTGACGAACACGGATGGGACGTACACCATCAAAGACGTGGACGTGAGCGGCCAGAAAGATGGCACGTTGACGGCGACGGCGACGTTCACAGACCAAGACGGCAACACGGTGAATAACATCACAGATGATGTGCAGAAAGACACGGCTTACGGTGAAGAGACCGATGAGCCAGCCGACGGCATCACGCAACCGACGGTGATCATCACCGACAACACGGGCAATAATGCCGGACTCATCAGTGGTACAGAAAAAGCGGACATCACGGTGAACTTCGGCGAAGGCGTGACGTCAGGCACGGCGGAAGTGGTCATCAGCGATGAAGACAACACGACCGGCAACATCACCTTGGCGGTGACCCTGGTCAATGGGGTGCCGAGCGTGGACGGTTACTCTGTGGTGACGAACACGGATGGGACGTACACCATCAAAGACGTGGACGTGAGCGGCCAGAAAGATGGCACGTTGACGGCGACGGCGACGTTCACAGACCAAGACGGCAACACGGTGAATAACATCACAGATGATGTGCAGAAAGACACGGCTTACGGTGAAGAGACCGATGAGCCAGCCGACGGCATCACGCAACCGACGGTGATCATCACCGACAACACGGGCAATAATGCCGGACTCATCAGTGGTACAGAAAAAGCGGACATCACGGTGAACTTCGGCGAAGGCGTGACGTCAGGCACGGCGGAAGTGGTCATCAGCGATGAAGACAACACGACCGGCAACATCACCTTGGCGGTGACCCTGGTCAATGGGGTGCCGAGCGTGGACGGTTACTCTGTGGTGACGAACACGGATGGGACGTACACCATCAAAGACGTGGACGTGAGCGGCCAGAAAGATGGCACGTTGACGGCGACGGCGACGTTCACAGACCAAGACGGCAACACGGTGAATAACATCACAGATGATGTGCAGAAAGACACGGCTTACGGTGAAGAGACCGATGAGCCAGCCGACGGCATCACGCAACCGACGGTGATCATCACCGACAACACGGGCAATAATGCCGGACTCATCAGTGGTACAGAAAAAGCGGACATCACGGTGAACTTCGGCGAAGGCGTGACGTCAGGCACGGCGGAAGTGGTCATCAGCGATGAAGACAACACGACCGGCAACATCACCTTGGCGGTGACCCTGGTCAATGGGGTGCCGAGCGTGGACGGTTACTCTGTGGTGACGAACACGGATGGGACGTACACCATCAAAGACGTGGACGTGAGCGGCCAGAAAGATGGCACGTTGACGGCGACGGCGACGTTCACAGACCAAGACGGCAACACGGTGAATAACATCACAGATGATGTGCAGAAAGACACGGCTTACGGTGAAGAGACCGATGAGCCAGCCGACGGCATCACGCAACCGACGGTGATCATCACCGACAACACGGGCAATAATGCCGGACTCATCAGTGGTACAGAAAAAGCGGACATCACGGTGAACTTCGGCGAAGGCGTGACGTCAGGCACGGCGGAAGTGGTCATCAGCGATGAAGACAACACGACCGGCAACATCACTTTGGCGGTGACCCTGGTCAATGGGGTGCCGAGCGTGGACGGTTACTCTGTGGTGACGAACACGGATGGGACGTACACCATCAAAGACGTGGACGTGAGCGGCCAGAAAGATGGCACGTTGACGGCGACGGCGACGTTCACAGACCAAGACGGCAACACGGTGAATAACATCACAGATGATGTGCAGAAAGACACGGCTTACGGTGAAGAGACCGATGAGCCAGCCGACGGCATCACGCAACCGACGGTGATCATCACCGACAACACGGGCAATAATGCCGGACTCATCAGTGGTACAGAAAAAGCGGACATCACGGTGAACTTCGGCGAAGGCGTGACGTCAGGCACGGCGGAAGTGGTCATCAGCGATGAAGACAACACGACCGGCAACATCACCTTGGCGGTGACCCTGGTCAATGGGGTGCCGAGCGTGGACGGTTACTCTGTGGTGACGAACACGGATGGGACGTACACCATCAAAGACGTGGACGTGAGCGGCCAGAAAGATGGCACGTTGACGGCGACGGCGACGTTCACAGACCAAGACGGCAACACGGTGAATAACATCACAGATGATGTGCAGAAAGACACGGCTTACGGTGAAGAGACCGATGAGCCAGCCGACGGCATCACGCAACCGACGGTGATCATCACCGACAACACGGGCAATAATGCCGGACTCATCAGTGGTACAGAAAAAGCGGACATCACGGTGAACTTCGGCGAAGGCGTGACGTCAGGCACGGCGGAAGTGGTCATCAGCGATGAAGACAACACGACCGGCAACATCACCTTGGCGGTGACCCTGGTCAATGGGGTGCCGAGCGTGGACGGTTACTCTGTGGTGACGAACACGGATGGGACGTACACCATCAAAGACGTGGACGTGAGCGGCCAGAAAGATGGCACGTTGACGGCGACGGCGACGTTCACAGACCAAGACGGCAACACGGTGAATAACATCACAGATGATGTGCAGAAAGACACGGCTTACGGTGAAGAGACCGATGAGCCAGCCGACGGCATCACGCAACCGACGGTGATCATCACCGACAACACGGGCAATAATGCCGGACTCATCAGTGGTACAGAAAAAGCGGACATCACGGTGAACTTCGGCGAAGGCGTGACGTCAGGCACGGCGGAAGTGGTCATCAGCGATGAAGACAACACGACCGGCAACATCACCTTGGCGGTGACCCTGGTCAATGGGGTGCCGAGCGTGGACGGTTACTCTGTGGTGACGAACACGGATGGGACGTACACCATCAAAGACGTGGACGTGAGCGGCCAGAAAGATGGCACGTTGACGGCGACGGCGACGTTCACAGACCAAGACGGCAACACGGTGAATAACATCACAGATGATGTGCAGAAAGACACGGCTTACGGTGAAGAGACCGATGAGCCAGCCGACGGCATCACGCAACCGACGGTGATCATCACCGACAACACGGGCAATAATGCCGGACTCATCAGTGGTACAGAAAAAGCGGACATCACGGTGAACTTCGGCGAAGGCGTGACGTCAGGCACGGCGGAAGTGGTCATCAGCGATGAAGACAACACGACCGGCAACATCACCTTGGCGGTGACCCTGGTCAATGGGGTGCCGAGCGTGGACGGTTACTCTGTGGTGACGAACACGGATGGGACGTACACCATCAAAGACGTGGACGTGAGCGGCCAGAAAGATGGCACGTTGACGGCGACGGCGACGTTCACAGACCAAGACGGCAACACGGTGAATAACATCACAGATGATGTGCAGAAAGACACGGCTTACGGTGAAGAGACCGATGAGCCAGCCGACGGCATCACGCAACCGACGGTGATCATCACCGACAACACGGGCAATAATGCCGGACTCATCAGTGGTACAGAAAAAGCGGACATCACGGTGAACTTCGGCGAAGGCGTGACGTCAGGCACGGCGGAAGTGGTCATCAGCGATGAAGACAACACGACCGGCAACATCACCTTGGCGGTGACCCTGGTCAATGGGGTGCCGAGCGTGGACGGTTACTCTGTGGTGACGAACACGGATGGGACGTACACCATCAAAGACGTGGACGTGAGCGGCCAGAAAGATGGCACGTTGACGGCGACGGCGACGTTCACAGACCAAGACGGCAACACGGTGAATAACATCACAGATGATGTGCAGAAAGACACGGCTTACGGTGAAGAGACCGATGAGCCAGCCGACGGCATCACGCAACCGACGGTGATCATCACCGACAACACGGGCAATAATGCCGGACTCATCAGTGGTACAGAAAAAGCGGACATCACGGTGAACTTCGGCGAAGGCGTGACGTCAGGCACGGCGGAAGTGGTCATCAGCGATGAAGACAACACGACCGGCAACATCACCTTGGCGGTGACCCTGGTCAATGGGGTGCCGAGCGTGGACGGTTACTCTGTGGTGACGAACACGGATGGGACGTACACCATCAAAGACGTGGACGTGAGCGGCCAGAAAGATGGCACGTTGACGGCGACGGCGACGTTCACAGACCAAGACGGCAACACGGTGAATAACATCACAGATGATGTGCAGAAAGACACGGCTTACGGTGAAGAGACCGATGAGCCAGCCGACGGCATCACGCAACCGACGGTGATCATCACCGACAACACGGGCAATAATGCCGGACTCATCAGTGGTACAGAAAAAGCGGACATCACGGTGAACTTCGGCGAAGGCGTGACGTCAGGCACGGCGGAAGTGGTCATCAGCGATGAAGACAACACGACCGGCAACATCACGTTGACGCTGACGTGGGCAGACAACGGCTCCGTCGAGGCAACGGACGGCGACAAGACGTACAGCGTGACCAGCACCGCAGCAGGCCAGTACACCATAGAAGGCGTGGACGTGAGCGGCCAGAAAGATGGCACGTTGACGGCGACGGCGACGTTCACAGACCAAGATGGCAACACGGTGAATAACATCACTGATGATGTGCAGAAAGACACCGACTACGGCCAGGCGGGTGAAGACGGCGCCCCAACGGTCGCGATCACCGATGAGAATGGTGAAGAGGTCATCAACGCCACAGAAACCGCGGACATCACGGTGAACTTCGGCGAAGGCGTGACGTCAGGCACGGCGGAAGTGGTCATCAGCGATGAAGACAACACGACCGGCAACATCACGTTGACGCTGACGTGGGCAGACAACGGCTCCGTCGAGGCAACGGACGGCGACAAGACGTACAGCGTGACCAGCACCGCAGCAGGCCAGTACACCATAGAAGGCGTGGACGTGAGCGGCCAGAAAGATGGCACGTTGACGGCGACGGCGACGTTCACAGACCAAGATGGCAACACGGTGAATAACATCACTGATGATGTGCAGAAAGACACCGACTCTACTGTTAAGCCAGAAATCACAAACATTACCGATGACTCCATATCTTCTGACTACTCGGTTGTCACTCTGCATGGTACCGGTAGTGAAAATGGCAACTCCATTGAGGTATTTGCAAGAGCGTCTAATGGCGAGTACGTATCCATTGGAGTTACTACTGTCGTAAACGGACAATGGACTTTAGACATCTCTAACGAGTCAGCGATCCCTCTAAATGACAATGAATTCCTGTACGCTAAGGAAATCGACAGTGCCGGTAATATCAGCGAGCCGTCAGATACCGTTCACTATTATCACGGTACGTTTAATCCTGCGCAGTCTGAAGCATCTGATGATTTTGTGCTTTTGGGTGAAGGTGATGACCTATTCAAAATTGATCAAGATGACGCCAATGACAAGCTAGTTGCTGATGGTGGGGCAGGTCGAGATACCGCTCAGTTCAACTTTGCATCCAGTGACGCGCAAATCGTTTTAAACACCGATGGGTCGGTTACTGTTACAGAATCAAACGGTGATGTTAATACCTTAATTGAGTTTGAACGCTTTAAATTTACTGATGGTACTAAGACATACACAGATTTATTTGCGCCAGTAGTTACTCTAGCTCGAGATAATGACGATATTATCGACAGTGATAGAACAACGGTTGGTTTTACAGTTGGACTACCGGTTGGAGCAGTTTCTGGTGCGACTTTGATATTAGTTATCGAAGGCGTTGAGTCAGAGTACTCGCTAACAAACGAAGATGTTCAATCAGGCAAAATTGAAGGTTTTGTTTCTGCTTCAGACATTGAAGGTCAAGAGCTCACTATTTCTGCAGAATTAGTATACCCAGGACAAGCCGTAGGTCTTGAGTTTAAGGATACTGATATCCTTGAAGTGAATCAGGGCCCAGTTGCATCTGAAGATTCAGCATCAACGGATGAGGATACAGCAGTTACAATCAATGTCCTTTCAAACGATACAGACGGCAACGGTGATACTCTAACAGTAGCAGGCGCTACAATTTTGAGCGGTCAAGGAACCGTATCAGTGGTCAACAACAAATTGGTGTTTATCCCTGAGCATGATTTTAACGGTGTGGCGGAAATTAGTTACACCATTTCAGATGGTCAGAAAGCAACGTCTCAATCCGTTGTTTCTGTTACCGTCAACTCGGTAAATGATGCTCCTACTATAACAGTGATTGGCTCTGCTTCTGTTTCAGAAGAAGGGCTAGTAGGTGGTAATCGGGATGACGTTGGTCAAGACGATACGACTAATAATCCGTCAGCTAGCGGTACGTTTAGTGTTAGTGACGTGGATGGTGATTCACTTTCACTTTCTATCAAAGGTCCAACTGGAATATTTAGCAATGACTTAGAAGTACAGTGGAACTGGAACTCTGAGACAATGCAACTAATAGGTTTTACCCAAGAGAATACTAGCGTTCTTGTGATTTCGTTAACTGAGGAAAATCAGGGTTCATGGAATTATGAAGTCACGATTAATCAACCTTTAGATCATACCAATGCATTAACTGAGGATGTACTTCAGTTGAACTTTGACATTGTTGTCGATGACGGGACTACGAAGGTTAATTCAGATTTAGTGGTGAATGTCGAAGATGATAGTCCTACCGTTCAGGTCGCGAATGCTGTTGTTGTATCCGTGAGCAACACACCGGACGTCCTAGTAGGTACGATTGATTTCACTGGCAGCGGTAGTGTCGACAAGTTAGCTGTTGGTGGTGTGCTTGTGACTGGTGTTGGGTTCGTCAACGCTTCCACGGGTGAATTGGGGGCGGTGAAAATTAACTCGTCACCCGGCGGTATAGGTGTTCAAAGTTCAGTCAGTCATGGGCATAGTTTAGCCAACGAAGTGGAATTCAGAAATGTGGATGGAGAAGGTGTTTCTGAACAGTTGGTTATTGATCTTGATGGCAAGGTTGCCTATGGAGCGAGTATTCAATTTGAATACATGTTTGGTGACGAAAAAGAGACTGGTGTTGCATTCTTCTATCGCGATGGTGTGCTAGTCGCAACTCAAGAGTTTAGTTCGGACGCCTCAAGCGGCAATTATGCCAAGAATTTTTCTGTATCAGAGGGTGGTTTTGATAAAGTTGTATTACAAGCGACTGACAATGGCAATCTAGTTCGGCATCACGATAACAGTGACTTCACGGTTAAGTCTATTACCTTTATAGGGGCAAGCGAACAGACACCAATCGCGAGCGCGTCTGACTTCGTTGATTTTAGCTATGGAGCTGATGGCGCAGGACACATCACTTTAGTTGGCAGTGACGAGCAGCTGTATACTCAAGATGGTGTGCAAATTCAGCTTTCAGTCGATGCAAGTAACAGTAATCGCTTAGTTGGATATGCTGAAGGCGCAATCGTGTTTGAACTTCAATTTACACCAGCTACCGGTAAATGGGAGTACTACCAATACCAAGTCGTTGAGTCTCCAGAGTCTGACGGGGATATAGATTTTGAGTTTGCAATCACAGACGGCGATGGGGATACAGTGGTTGGAACTTTTGCTGTAGTTCCGCTAGTCGCAGCGAGTGTCGAAAATATCACCTTGACAGTCTCTGAAGAAGGATTGCTGTCAGGATTACAAGACAGTAACGCTAGTCACGGTTTTCAAGATACGACAGACTCTTCAACGTCTGAAGCTGATCTGGTCATGTCGGATAATGTAACACAACTTTCTCTCGGCATACCTTCAGAGCCAATGACAAGTCAGGGTTATTCAGTATCTTGGACATTGTCCAATGATGGGGCAACATTAACAGGCTTTGCCAACGGTCAAGTGGTAATAACAATCTCAGTGGATGGAAATGGTAAATTATCTAGCACGCTCGAAGGGCCGCTCGACCACTATCACCCTGTTCAAGAAGGCGAAGACTCTCTAACGATCGAAGTGCCCGTTACTGTAGCTAATGAGTTTGGTTCGACTGCTACGGCAGTTGCGAGCATTGTTGTTGAAGATGATTCGCCAAATGCACTCCGATTAGAAAATAGCGTAGCTAGTGAACCGAAAAGTGGCGCTAACGTACAGCTAGTTCTCGATATTTCTGGCTCAATGAACACACTTGAGTACGATAGTTCACAAAGCGAAAAAGTTTCTAGACTCGATATTATGAAGGCTTCCGCGTATTTATTACTCGCGCAATATGAAGCGATTGGAGAAACTAGGGTACAAATCATCACATTTAATGATGATGCAAAGGTCGTAGAACATGACAACTCTGTTTGGTTAACGGTTTCTGAAGCTTATCAATATATTGATAAGCTAAGTGCTTCCAATCAGACAGACTATGATGATGCGCTAGCCGAAGCGGCACAACAGTGGAACGTTGAGAGTGGTGGAGTTGCAAAAATCTCGGGCGGCACCAATGTCTCGTACTTCTTATCAGATGGAAAACCTGAAGGTAAAGATGGTCGCAATCGAAACTCGATAGATGACGGCGAGGAGAGAAGTTGGATCTCGCATTTGATTCAAAATGATGTCACTGCTCTTGCCTATGGGCTAGGTTCATCTGTGAAACACGACCAGTTGGACAAGGTTGCTTATGATGGTGAAGCGGAGAAGAATATTGACTCTGTTATCGTAGAAAATGTCTCTCAGTTGCCACCTATTCTGTTGCAGTCAGTCATTCCTGCTGTCTCCGGTTCTTTGACTGTAGGTCAATCAGGTGCTGATGGTTCGTATGTCAGTGAAATAAGTATCCAAGGCGTAACATTCTCTTTCAATGGCACTACTTATTGGAATCACGGTAGCCACTCTGATATTTCACATTCGTTTGACTCAACAACAAATGAGTTAAGTATTTTCGTTGATGCAAAACATTCATTTGTGATTGATATGAGTGACGGAAGTTATCAATTCTATGGGGCAAACGTAGGAAGGCCAGTATATCTACCATTCGGTTATCAAATTACCGATTCAGATGGTGATTCTAGTGTGAACCAACTGGTGTTTACGATAGATGCATCTGATGTAGTCCCTCACCTAGATACAGGAAATGACTCAGTAGATACCGTAAATACTTGTTTTGTTCGTACAGGCGTCGAGTATACGCACTGGAGTTCGTTACATTTAGTTGGCATTCCAGAAACAGGAACAATTTCACACCAAGAAACGGTTGATGGCTTGGTAATTGATGTAGGTGGAGCTGGCGATGAAGTTTATCTAGGGCGTGGAGATGATGTCATCTACCTTGGTGAGAGCCATACCGAGCTTGATATCAACGCGAATATGATAGATAAGCAATTAGCCGCGCAAATTGCGGTTGATAGTTTCGGCTCTGGTGATGATTCTACTATATTGCTCGATGCTAACAGTGAAGATGGTGCTCTTAATGTGTCTGCATCTTCAGATGCCTTTATTGATATTGGCCATGGTGGGGGCGGCAACGATCACATATACGGTCAAGGTGGCTCCGACTTAATCTTCGGCGGTTCCGGTGATGATGTTTTGGATGGAGGGGAGGGCAATGACGCGATTCGTGGCGGCTCAGGAAATGATGTGCTTTTAGGAGACATTGGGAATGACATACTCGTTGGTGGCTCTGGTAACGACCTGCTTGTCGGAGGTTCTGGAGATGACATGTTAACGGGTGGGTCAGGAAGTGACACTTACTCATGGAAAGAAATGGAAACAGCTACCGATCGTGTTACCGACTTTAGTCGTGCTGAAAAAGACGCAATTGATTTGGCTGATCTATTCTCGGATGTCTCGAAAGATGATATTTCGGAGCTACTTAGTGAGTTAGGTGACAAACGCGCAGGAGAAACTGACTCTGTGAAAATATCTGTCACTGGGGATGAACACTCTTCTACCATGGTGATCGAGAAAGGAAATCATACATTAACGGTAGATTTCGATGGAGCCTCTGCATCCGATATCACCAGTAGCTTGATGGACAGCCTTGAACATTTAAAGCACTAAAATAAAAACAGCCGGAGTCAGAAATGACTCCGGCTGTTTTGTGTTACCTGAAATTCACCAATTTCAGTGAGAAACCGCTTTGGTCATCCCGAAGCGGTTTATTTTTAGTGTTATAGCACCTTACACGCAAACCCTTTCAGATAGAAACCTTCTGGATAAGAGCTATCAATAGGGTGGTCGGCCGCTTGTTCAAAGCGTTCAACAAACTTTACTTGGCGACCGGAATCGATAGCGGCGTCAGCGATGACTTTCTGGAATAACTCACCACTCATAAGGCCTGAACAGGAGTAGGTGAGCAGTGTGCCGCCAGGCTTTAAAATTTGCATCGCGAGCATGTTGATGTCTTTGTAGCCATTCGCGCCGGAGGTTAAATTGTTCTTGCTCGAGACAAACTTTGGCGGATCCATGATGACGACATCAAATTGAGTGCCTTGATCTCGGTATTCACGCAATAGCTTGAACACATCTGCATTAAGAAATACCGCGCGTTTCTTAGAGATATCAAACTCGTTTAGCTCGGCATTAAACTTGGCAGTATCGAGTGCTGGCTGAGAAACATCTGCATTGATAACGCGTTTTGCACCCCCTTTGAGTGCATAAAGACCAAAGCCACCAGTGTAGGAGAAACAGTTAAGCACTTCTTTGTCTTTAACGTATTTGGTGGCTTGCTGTCGGCTATCACGTTGGTCGAGGTAGAAACCGGTTTTATGGCCGTTAACAATGTCTACGCTGATTTTGACGCCGTTTTCTTCAATGACAACTGATGGTGGGGGTAATTCACCATGAAGAACTCCGGTTGTTTCCACTAATCCTTCTTTTTTACGCACCGCAACATCTGATCGCTCGTAGATATGGCAATCAGGAAAGACTTCAGTGAGCGCAGAGATAAGCACCGATTTCTGATATTCGGCACCGGCACTTAATAGCTGACAGACCAAATAGTTCTGGTATTTATCGATAGTAATGCCCGGTAAGCCATCAGATTCAGCCGCGATAAGACGGTAACCCGTTAACCCGTCACGTTCGATGACATCTTGGCGAAGCAATTGTGCATCTTGAATACGCTTGACAAAAAAAGCGTGATCAATGGGCTGTTGTTCAAAAGACCATACTCGTGCACGAATTTGAGAATTTGGAGAGTAGGCGGCTTTCGCCAACCATTGGCCATTTTGGGCATAGACATCCACCGTTTCACCGAGCTGGGGTTTGCCTTCGACTCTCTCAATACCGCGCGAGAAAATCCAAGGATGCTTACGTTTTAGTGATTTATCACGGCCTTTCACAAGGTAAATCGCTGCTGTCATTACTGTGCTCATTAGTTTGGAAACAAAGGTCGGGTATTTTCGAGGATGTCACCGGGAAAATCAAATAAAACCCCGTCTATCGAATGTTCGCTGTTGGGAGCGAGCTCAATCCCAAACGGATGACGTTGGTCCATACTGAGATAATAGGCATTGAGAGGATGATATTATGGTGCAGCAATGCAAGCGGTTTATCGTATCGGGGACAGTTCAAGGGGTAGGTTTTCGCTATCACACCTCTTATCAAGGAATGACTCTAGGGCTAGCCGGCTACGCGAAGAATTTGAACAACGGTGATGTTGAAGTGGTCGTGTGTGGTGAGGAAGAGGCCATTGAACAGATGGCCTCTTGGCTAACGCACGGTCCCAAAACGTCACATGTGGAGTCAATGATTTCGGAACCGTTAACCTATCGAGACTTTAAAGGGTTTGAAATTCTCTGATGCCATCCATGACTACGTACTAAGCAGGTGGCTATAGGCATTTCGCTGGCTTGGGTAATCCGGCTAATTTTGTCGCTTGTTTGGCTGGGCCTTGTTTAAACAGCTTAAACAGGTATTTACTGTTTCCTTTCTCTGGACCATGTGCTTTTTCCATCGCTTTGACGAGCATTCTGACCGCAGGCGACGTATTAAACTCTTCATAGAAGTGACGCACAAATAAGATCACTTCAAGGTGGGCATCGGTCAGTTCTATTCCTTCCATTTCAGCCAAGGTGGGGATCATCGCTTCCTCCCAATCCTTATGATCTTTGAGGTAACCTTGTGCGTCAGTCTCAATCGTTTTGCCCTTGTATTCGAACATCTTATTACCTTGCTGGATTCAAAACGGCTATAGGTTAGCGTAGCTTTGCACATGACACAATCCTAACACTTCGCGGGGCGGTCATAACAAAAAGCCCCAACATAATGTCGGGGCTCTAAACGATGTTGCTATTGCGAGACGATTAATCGTCGTTCATCACACCTAGAATGCTCAAAAGGCTGATGAAGAGGTTGTAGATAGAAACGTACAAGCTCACTGTTGCTGAGATGTAGTTTGTCTCACCACCACGAACGATTTGCTGCGTCGTTAGCAAAATCACACCGGTAGAGAAGAGGACAAACATACCGCTCATTGCGAGGTACAACATCGGCATTTGCAGGAAGATGTTCGCCACCATGCCGATAAGCAAGACAACAAAGCCCGCCATAAGCACGCCACCTAGGAAAGAAAGGTCACGTTTAGTGGTTAGTGCGTAAGCAGAAGCGCCAAGAAACGCCAATGCAGTACCACCTAATGCGGTAACGATAACATCACCCATGCCTGCGCCAACATACGCGTTGAGAATCGGACCGAGTGTGTACCCTAGGAAGCCAGTGAATAGGAATGTAAATACCAAGCCCATGCTGTTATTGCGGTTTTTCTCCGTTAGGAATAGCAGACCGTAGAAGCCGACCAGCATGATGATAAGGCCAGGGCGAGGTAGATTCATCGCCATAGACACACCAGCCACGACCGCTGACCAAAGCAGGGTCATAGAAAGGAGTGCGTAGGTATTACGCAACACCTTATTGGTTTGTAGAGCACTTTCTTGTGTAGAAGTGCGGGTAAACATAGGACTGTTCATAATCTTCCTCGTGAAGTTTTATGTTTATACCGACATATATGAGGCTTATCAGTAAAAAGATCAAGCCCCAAGGAGTCTAGTCGTTAGTAAAATAATAATAGAAATAGAAACTTAAGTATTTTGAAAGATGTAACACAATATAACAATCAAAAAAGGGCGACCGAAGTCGCCCTTTGCTTACCCATCAATCAATGATGGAGAATTTGTGCTAGGAAGTTTTGAGTTCGATCAGACTGCGGATTTTCGAAGAAGTCTACAGGGTTGTTTTCTTCGATGATTTCGCCTGCATCCATAAAGATGACCCGATCGGCGACCTCTTTCGCAAACCCCATTTCGTGGGTAACACAAAGCATGGTCATCCCTTCACCGGCCAGTTCAACCATAACATCCAACACTTCTCGTACCATTTCTGGGTCGAGTGCAGACGTGGGTTCGTCAAACAGCATCACTTGCGGGCTCATACACAACGAGCGAGCAATCGCAACGCGCTGCTGCTGACCACCAGAGAGCTGACCTGGGTATTTATCCGCTTGATCAGGAATCTTTACGCGTTCAAGGTACTTCATCGCGACGGCTTCCGCTTCTTCTTTTGGCATCTTCTTAACCCAAATCGGTGCTAGCGTACAGTTTTCTAGCACAGTGAGGTGAGGGAAGAGATTGAAGTGTTGAAAACACATACCGACTTCGCGTCTGACTGCCTCAATGTTCTTGAGGTCTTCTGTCAGCTCGTTACCAGAAACGATAATTTGCCCTTTCTGGTGTTCTTCTAAGCGGTTAATACAGCGAATCATCGTGGACTTACCAGAGCCTGACGGGCCACAAATAACGATTTTTTCGCCTTTTTTGACATTGAGGTTGATGTTTTTCAGTACATGAAACTCACCATACCACTTGTTCATATCCTTAAGTTGGATCATGTAATCTTGTTGTTGCGTCATAATACGTCCTTGAGCTTATAAATTATCGTTTGTGACCGGTATGGAGTTTGTTCTCTAGCCAAATCGAATATCTCGACATGCCGAAACAAAATACCCAGAACACTAACGCGACAAAAACATAACTTTCCGTAGCAAAACCTAACCACTCGGGGTCAGTGTTTGCGGCTTGGCCGATACCGAGTACGTCAAACATACCGATAATCAATACAAGACTGGTGTCTTTGAATAGGCCAATAAAGGTGTTCACGATAGAAGGAATGGTGATCTTAAGTGCCTGAGGCAATATGATCAGTCCTGTCTTTTTCCAGTAGCTTAAGCCAAGCGCATCCGCTGCTTCATACTGGCCTTTTGGAATGGCTTGTAAACCACCACGGATAACCTCGGCCATGTAGGCAGAACTAAACATCACCACACCAATCAAAGCGCGTAGCAATTTGTCTGTCTCCGAACCCTCCGACAGGAACAATGGCAGCATTACCGACGCCATGAATAGAACAGTGATCAGTGGCACACCACGCCATACTTCGATGTAAACGGTACAGATGCTGCGAATAATCGGCATATCTGAGCGTCTTCCGAGTGCAAGAGCAACACCAATTGGAAGTGAGACGACGATACCGACCAGAGCGATGATCAATGTGACCAGAAGTCCGCCCCATTTGTGTGTCTCAACGACTTCTAGGCCGAAGAATCCACCGTACAGAAGGCCTGCAATTAAAAACGGGTAGACGTTGACAAAGAACAGCCATATCCAAGTACGTTTAGGTGTCTTCTCGTATGCGAGCAACACAGTAAACACTGCTAGCGTGAAGTAGAACAGGCGAGGGCGCCAAAGCTCTTCTTGCGGGTAGAAACCATACATAAACTGTTCCCAGCGTACGCTGATAAATACCCAACATGCACCGTCTCGACTACAAGCGTCACGAGTTGTGCCAACCCAATCAGCGTTAATCAGTGCCCAATCGACGATGTTCCAGATCAAGCTGAAGGCGACATAGGCAAGTATGACGGTAACCACGGAGTTGACCGGGCCGTTAAATAAGTTCTTACGCAGCCATCCCATCACACCCACAGTATTTGCCGGTGGCGGTAGGCTAGGTTGAAATTGATGTACTTTCATTCTATCTCTCCACCAAAGCGACTTTTTTGTTGTACAAGTTCATCAGTGCTGACGTGAGCAAGCTGAGAGTCAGGTATACGCCCATGGTCATCGCGATAATCTCAATTGCCTGACCGGTCTGGTTAAGCGTTGTACCTGCAAATACTGAAACCAAATCAGGATAACCAATCGCCATTGCGAGCGATGAGTTTTTAGTCAGGTTCAAGTATTGACTTGTGAGCGGAGGAATAATGATACGCAGCGCCTGTGGAATGACGACGAGCTTCAACGTACGTGAGCGAGGTAAACCTAGCGACATGGCCGCTTCCGTCTGACCGTGGTTCACCGCGTTTATACCGGAACGTACGATTTCTGCAATAAAGGACGCGGTATAAATACTCAACGCAAGCAGAAGCGCTGCAAGTTCAGGGATGATGCTGATGCCACCACGGAAGTTAAAGCCCTTCAGTTCAGGGTATTCTGCGTGAATAGGCGAGCCCATCACAAAGTAGGTCACAACGGGTAACGCAACGATTAACCCTAACGCGATTCGCCCAACTGGGGTTTGCTGTCCGGTGAGCTTTTGTTTATTTTTGGCCCAAATGGCAACAAATAGCGTCGCGACTACGCCGAACACAACGGCAGCGACCACGACAGATGACCCTTCACCGAAAACAGGGGCTGGAAAATACAGACCGCGAACGTTAAGGAAAATAGCTTCCCCTAAGCTTAGGCTCTGGCGCGCTGAAGGCAGTGCTTGCAGAACGGCGAAATACCAAAAGAAAATTTGCAGTAACAGGGGGACGTTACGGAAAATTTCGATATAGACTGCCGCAAGTCGACTGACCAACCAGTTGCTGGAGAGACGTGCGATACCCATGGCAAAACCAATCACAGTCGCAAGAATGATCCCCAAGAAAGAGACCAATGCGGTGTTCAGTAAGCCAACTAAAAAGGTTCTTCCATAAGAGAAGGTTTCATCATATTCAACAAGGGTGAGGCCAATCCCAAAGCCCGCTTCTTGTCCGAGGAAATCAAAACCAGTGGCAATGCCCCTAGCTCCGAGGTTCGTTAAGGCATTATTGACTATTGTGTAAAAGAAAAAGACCAAGGCGACTATCGCAATGATTTGGAAGACGATCGATCGAAAAGTGGGATTGTAGAAAAGGTTTGCATTGGAAGCAGGCGCACTACCTGACTTACCAGCAACAGTATCAGTAGGTTTCATACAGC
The DNA here is from genome assembly GCF_059833835.1 of Vibrio sp. R15-SG3-ISO1B. Lineage (NCBI taxonomy): Bacteria > Pseudomonadati > Pseudomonadota > Gammaproteobacteria > Vibrionales > Vibrionaceae > Vibrio > Vibrio sp. R15-SG3-ISO1B. The sequence goes on from NZ_JCBDGG010000047.1 coordinate 16,958, forward strand.
TATAACCTCAAATCCATTTTTAATAAAAGGGCGGGGAGACCGCCCTTTCTTTGCTTGTTGTTATGTACTGCGATTAACGGATTGGTGGAGCGTACATAAAGCCGCCTGCATTCCACAGAGCGTTCACACCACGAGAGATCTGTAGTGGAGATCCTGTACCTACGGTACGCTCAAAGCTCTCGCCGTAGTTACCCACTTGCTTGATGACTTGGTAACCCCAATCATCACGGATACCTAGGCCTTTACCTTTAGGACCGTCAACACCAAGAATACGTTTGATGTTTGGATCTTCAGACTTCAGCATTTCATCTGCATTCTTAGATGTAATACCGTATTCTTCTGCGTTGACCATGGCAGAAAGAGTCCATTTCGCAACGTTAAACCACTGATCATCACCCTGACGAACCACAGGGCCTAGGGGCTCTTTAGAAATGATTTCTGGTAGAACCTGCGCTGAGCTCGGATCTTGTAGATTTAAGCGAAGTGCGTACAGACCAGATTGGTCAGTTGTTAGCACGTCGCAACGGCCTGCATCGAAACCTTTTGAGGTTTGCGCTGCGGTATCAAATACCACTGGCTTGTATGACATGCCATTGTTGCGGAAGTAGTCCGCTAGGTTAAGTTCGGTAGTTGTTCCTGACTGAACACATACTGATGCGCCGTCCAGCTCTTTAGCACTCGTAAGACCTAGGTCTTTTTTAACCATAAAGCCTTGGCCGTCGTAGTAGTTTACGCCAACGAAGTTAAGACCAAGCGCCGTATCACGGTGCAATGTCCACGTTGTGTTACGTGACAGTACATCGATTTCACCGGATTGAAGTGCAGTGAAACGCTCTTTTGCAGTGAGCGGAACGTATTTAACTTTTGTTTTGTCACCCAGTACGGCTGCAGCAAGTGCTTGACAGTATTCCACGTCGATGCCTTCCCATTCACCCTTAGAGTTTGGGTTTGAGAAGCCCGGTAGACCAGTACTTACACCACAAGTAATAAAATCTTGTTTAGTCACTTTATCCAACGTGCTATCAGCTGCAGATGCGCTTGTAGACATCAGAGCAGTAGATGCAGCTACGACAGAAGCAAGAACTGTTAGTTTATGTGCCATTTGTATCCTTCCTGTATGATCCATGTTAAGTCAGGCAGAACCTGAAAAAACGAGTGAAATATGTTGTGTCTTAGTATTTATTGACTGAGCTGATTGCACCACTGGTAACCAAATCAATCGTTTATAAGCGTAGGTAAGGATCTCGAAATTCTCAACTTCATAATTTAAAAGAATTTTTGAATGAAATCACAAACCTCAACAATGATTAGAATGGCGAAATGTTATCTGAATGTAAATAGTGCAACTAGGGATCAGATTGGTGCGTCAGAATGTGATAGCTAATAATTCTAAATGATCAGACTATCAATTGTTGCCAGGATGCTGAATTGGTATGAATGACTGCGAACAAGGTTAAATTCAGAGTAATATTATTTTAATTGTCAAGGTAGGGTGAACACGATGCCCCATTTTTGGTAGTATCATGAGCTAGTACAAATGGTTTACCAAGGATTGAAATGCAGTATTTTCCGCTGTTTATAAACCTCAATCACCAGCCAGTTCTTGTGGTGGGAGGGGGCGAGGTCGCCAGTCGAAAAGTGGACAGCTTAGTGAGAGCTGGCGCCGATGTGACCATTGTGTCACCCAAGATTGAGCCCTATTTAGCACGCTTGGTGGAGCAGGAACGTTGTCGCTGGATACAAAGCTTCTATTCGAGTGAGCTGTTAGATCAACATTACCTCCAAGTATGGGCAACCACAGACAATCCTGAGTTAAATCATCAGGTCCATTTCGATGCGAAAAAGAAACGCCTGCTCGTCAATGTCGTGGATGACCAACCTTATTGTGATTTCATTACTCCCTCGATAGTGAATCGTGGTCGAATTCAAATCGCCATCTCTAGCGGTGGTGCTTCCCCTGTGCTAGTGAGAAATATCCGCGAAAAGCTCGAGTCGATTTTACCTCACAACTTATCACTGCAAGCTGACTTTGCAGCCTCAAAGCGCAATGATATTAAGCAACATCTCGCTAGCGTTGATGAAAGACGAACATTTTGGGAAGCGTTTTTTGCCAACTCAAATGTGCAAGAGATGACCAGCCTTGATGAGCTTGAAACGCACTATCAAGCCTTACTCAGTGAAGGCATCACCAAACCCGCTTCGACTGTCTGGATTGAATGTGGTGAAGATGTCGAGTTATTGTCGCTAAAAGCGCTGAAAATCATGCAAGAAGCGGAACTCGTGCTTCATAGTGAGAACTGTCCTTTCGCGTTTGTCGATTTGGTTCGCCGCGATGCTGAGCGCACGCCTTTTGAAAGTAGCGCCGACCTGGCTCAGTACTTGATGTCTGCCAAACAGGAAGGGCTGAAAGTGGTTGTCTTGGTTGAGGCCGGGACAAGTGACACCAAGTTGTTACAGGGTAATGATTTAACGATTAAACAAGCCACGATCGCAGCAAAGCGCTAACCCTTGCGTTTTGTCTGTTTAGAAAAAAACAAACCCGCTGTACAGCGGGTTTGTGCGAATTACTCACTGCTATGTGAGCATGGCTTCGTTAATCGTTAGTCACGAAAGTTTTCAAACTGGAAAGGTTGGCCGAGTTCTGCTTCGCGGATGAGTGCCATCGTCGCTTGTAAATCATCACGTTTTTTACCAGTCACGCGCACTTTTTCACCTTGAATAGAGGCTTGGACTTTGATCTTAGAGTCCTTGATGTGCTTGACAATTTTCTTCGCAACTGGCGTTTCAATGCCTTGCTTAAAAATGATGACTTGGTGCCAGTTGCGACCGGAGGCCTCTTCGGGCTTCGCTTCCATTGCATTGACGTCTACACCGCGCTTAGTGAGGTTAGAGCGTAAAATGTCACGCATTTGCTTGAGCTGGAATTCACCTTCGGCATTCAGTTTCACGGATTCGTCTTTTTGCAGTTCAAACGTCGCCTCAACGCCACGAAAGTCGAAGCGAGTCGATAGTTCACGTGATGCGTTGTCGACGGCGTTGCGCAATTCAACCGCGTCGATTTCTGAGATAATGTCAAAAGAGGGCATAATGTACTCCGAAATAGTCGTTGATTAAGGTCGCGCTTTCACAGCGTCAGCAAGCATGTCCAGCATCTGCACAGTGTCCTCCCAGCCTAAACATGGGTCGGTGATGGATTGACCATAAGTGAGATTGTTGAGGTCACACATGGATTGGTTGCCTTCGACAATAAAACTTTCGGCCATAATACCGGCAATCTGATGCTTTCCTGAACGGATCTGCTCACAGATGTCCTGTGCCACATCCAGCTGTTTGCGATGCTGCTTTTCACAGTTGGCATGGCTGAAGTCGACCACAAGACGCTGCGGTAAATCAAATTGAGCGAGTTGCTCACAAGCTTGCGCGACCGATGCCGCATCAAAGTTCGGCCCTGTGTCACCACCGCGAAGAATGATATGGCCGTATGGGTTACCGCTCGTGCGATAGACCGTCATGCGTCCATTTTTGTCTGGCGAGTAGAAGTAGTGCGAGGCCATAGAGGCACGAATCGCATCGATGGCGATTTTAACATTGCCGTTGGTGCCGTTTTTGAAACCGACAGGGCAAGAGAGGGCAGACGCCATTTCACGGTGAATTTGTGACTCTGTCGTGCGCGCGCCAATCGCACCCCAAGTGATTAAGTCAGCGATGTACTGGCCGGTGATCATATCCAAGAACTCAGTGGCGGTTGCCAAGCCAAGTTTATTAATATCAAGCAGGAGTTTACGTGCTTTGTTAAGACCAGTTTCCAGCGCGTACGAACCGTCTAGGTTAGGGTCTGTAATTAAGCCTTTCCAGCCTACGACGGTGCGCGGTTTCTCGAAATAAGTGCGCATGACGATAAAAAGCTCGTCTTTATATTGCGCTTGAATCGTAGACAGACGCTGTGCGTAGTCGATCGCCGCCTCTGTATCGTGTACCGAGCACGGGCCAACAATTACGAGTAGGCGAGAGTCTTCACCAGTGAGAATTTGTTCAATTTGACGGCGCGAAACAGCAATACGCTCGGCGACATCATCAGTAATCGGGTGGGCGCTTCCAAGTTCTGCCGGAGTTGGCATAGGGCCTAAAGGCTGCGTTCTTAATTCATCGGTTTTTAATGGCATACCAGAGCCTGTTCTTTTTATTGCGAAGCGCTAAAGATAACGGAAACGAATCAAGTAATAAACTACTTATCCTGAAACTCTTCAAGTGCGAAGCGTAGATCTGAAAAACTATTCAAAAATGTTAGTTTTAAATTCTGTTTTGCCCTTGTCTTCACTGGCGCGAGTCGGTATGTTTCAAATATCACAATAATAATCTAAGTACGGAGCAGTAATGAGTTTATCCGGTTCAAGTAATTTGCATTCTGCATTGAGTAGTGGCGACGCCCTACCTAAGGTCGACGGTCAACAAGGTGGACAACACCTCTTTGTTTCCTTATCTGAGCTCATCCTAGAGCACATTTTTTACCATCCTAGCTTTGAGTCAGCCACATCGCCGCTCGATCCACTACAACGTAGCTCTATCGATGCGATGTTGGGTGAACAAGATCTCAAGACGCACTTTGTTTCTACCTTGGTCTCAATCATCTCTGACGCCATCTCCCCTGAGCACAAAGTTGTGCGTGTATCGCTAAGCAATGCGGACAGCCATGCAATGCGTTCGCTATTGGGTGGTGATGTGGAGCCTGAGGCGGTGAATCCAGCACTCGGTATGCGTGGCGTGTCTCGCTATGCCCAGCCAGAGTTTAGCGCCAGTTTTGTCCTAGAGTGCGATGTGATCAAAGCATTAAGAGTGCAAGGTCATCAGGTTGAAATTGTGGTGCCATTTGTTCGTGCTTTATCTGATGCCGCGAAGATCATCGATTTGCTTGCCGAGCAAGGACTGCCGCGTGGCCTTGACGGGCTCAAGGTGCTTTATACTGTCGATGTACCGTCTTCTGCGCTGATGGCCGAGCGTCTATTGCACTATTTTGATGGCGTCGTGATTAATTTGGAAAACCTAACCCAATATACGCTGGGTATCGATCGTCTAGACGAGACACTACACTATTTGTTTGAACCACAAAGTGAAGCGGTGCTACAACTGATTGACATGACGACCAAAGCGGCAGAGAGCGTCAATAAGCCGGTAATCCTAACCAGCAGTGGCCTCTTGAACTACGCAAAAATCCAAGAGTATTTGGTCGAACGTGAACACGTCGAACTTGTTGTGACGGTGTAACTGACTAAGTAATCTGAGTTATCTCACTATCTGAAAGTGCAATGTTAACAAAATGTTGACATTGCACGCCTTCCATATTCAACTGGCTCTAAATCCACTAGTCGGACCAGTTTATGTTAAGCCCTCTTACTAAAGCGAACTTTTACCTCAATTACTTTGGCTTTCTCAAAGTCCCCCTAATTTGGCTCTGTCGACCTAAAATTCTCCAATTGGATGAGCAGCGCGTAGAGGTAAAAATTCCACTAAAAAGACGGACTAAAAATCATCTCGGCAGTATGTATTTTGGTGTCTTGGCGGTTGGTGCTGACGTCGCAGGCGGTTTCATGGCGATGAGTAAAGCTCAGGCGCGAGGCAAGCAGGTGTCTCTGGCTTTTAAAGCGGTGGAAGGGCAATTCTTAAAGCGACCTGAGGCGGATGTCCACTTTGTCTGTGACGATGGGGAGCTGATTGACAAGATGCTTGATGAGACGTTCGCGACCGGTGAGCGTGTCAACCAAGCGGTGAAAATTACCGCCCTCTGCCCAAGCCTACATGGCGATGAGCCGATGGCGGAATTCTTACTTACTCTGTCACTAAAGCGAAGGGGTGAGTGAAGTCATCCACCTCAATTTGCTCAATCGCAACGATTTTGCTGCGGTTGAGCACGATTTTCCAACGGTAATAGTTTGGGTTTCCGTCGTGATTGTCTTCTTTGACAATCAAGTTGAGCAGGTGACGCTTTTCAACGGATTCGCGGCTCACCTGACTGTTGTTCAGAGTATAAATTTTGTTTGAGCCCTTATCCATCAAACGGGTAAACGGTCGCATGCTGAGTAACAAGGTTTCGCGCGTTTCTTCATAACCGCTCATAAACTTCGATGTAGTCATCTCCGTCTCTGAACGATAGTGTAAAATTTGTTCTTCCCGTTGGACGACGCGCTTTTTGCGAATCGACTTGATGCGGTCGGGAAGTTTGTCGAGCCCAAGATAATCAAGCCATTCGAGTTTTTGCCCGACGGTCTTTTTGGTTGTCGGATCCAGGTAGGTTTTACGCCACTTAGGTCGGCCACGTCGAATCCAGCGCCACATGACGTCCCGCAGATCGTCTTTAAATATCTCGCGTAGCGCGTAGACAAATGACATCAAAATGATGAACGATGCGGTGATCTCACCCCAATAATCACGAGCCAGAATCGCGGTAATGGTGACAAACACCATCACAAACCCCGTTGCACTGCCTTTCACAATTCGCTTTAGATTGTTGCCCAATGATTGCGTTTTTTCTTGCAGGACGATGGGATGTTCTATCAAACGTCTTAATAAGCGCATTTTGTTACTCAAGCGGGTCACATCGCCTCTAACGCTTTCTGAGTTGTAGTTGTTGAGTTTTCGGTGCGCAGCTTCTTTCTCAACGATAGTGAGCAAGCGCTCTTTGAGCGTCTTGTATTCACTGTCACGTGGCATGTGGGCAACCAATGACATCAGCCTTTGCCCGGTGTACCAAGAGAGGTAGTTATCGATGTTGGCGTAGTAGCGTTTCAGCCCCTCTTCATACGGAATACTCCGACGCAGCTTTTTCAAAATATCGAGAGAGAGTTCGATGACTTCGTCTACTTCATCGGTGGTGACGGACTCGGAGTTGTGTTTGTTCAATTCGCTGACCGCTTTATCTAACGCAATCACATATTGGTAGGCGAACAAACTTAAACTGACGCGGTACTGAGTTGAAGAGAGTCGTCCTCGTTTGGCAAGTCGACTGTGCACGAGCGGAAGCAGAGTTTTGTCACTGAAATAAGCGCGTTTTTGCGCCAGAGACTCGTAATAGAATTCACTCTCTTTGACGATGTCAGCGTTTAAGCCAAGCTCACCGGGAATGAAAAAGTAGAGGTCGAGATCCGACTTCTTGGTCGAAGCCATTGCGTGAGAAATTTTGAGAGTGATGCCATCTTGTTTGTCTACCGTGACCAAGAAAATCTCCATAAAGTTCAAATTAGCTGGCGAAAGCATATCAGAGATTGGGTATAATCGCCGCAAATTTAGCAAGAGACCGTTGAAATGATTAACGTTGGTAAGGTAAACCACTTAGAAATTGTAAAAAAAGCCGACTTTGGACTATTTTTGGATGCCGGAGAATACGGCACCTCTTTGCTGCCAAATCGCTTTGCGCCAAAAGACGCGGAAGTGGGCCAATTTATTGATGCGTTTCTCTACTTTGATTCCGACAACCAGTTGGTGGCGACGACTGAAACACCGATTGCCGAAGTGGGCCAGTGGGGGCTGATGGAAATCCAAGGGGTCAACAGCACCGGCGCTTTCGCTAATTGGGGAATTAAAGGCAAGGATCTGTTGATCCCTTTCAGTGAGCAGCGTGCCCGTTTTAGAGAAGGTCAAACTGTGTTGGTATACGTTTATACCGACAAAGCATCTGGGCGCATTGTCGGGACCACCAAATTCAACAAGCTGCTGGATAAAACGCCGGCGCCTTATAGCAAAAACCAGCAAGTCGAGTTGTTGATTGCAGAGCGCAGTGACTTAGGCTTTAAAGCGATCGTTGAAGACCAACACTGGGGCATGATCTTTAAGTCTGACGTGTTTGGAAAACTCTTTATTGGTAAGCGTCTTAAAGGCTACATCAAAGCGATCCGTGAAGATGGCAAAATCGATCTCTCGCTGCAAAAAGTCGGTGTAGGTAAGATGGATGACTTGAGTGAGAAAGTCCTTGAGTTATTGGAGAAAAAGGGCGGCTTCCTCCCTCTTAATGATAAGTCATCGCCAGAAGCCATTTTCTCAACGTTTCGAACCAGTAAAGGGACGTACAAGAAAACCATTGGCGGTCTATACAAGCAAGGTCGTATTCGTATCGAGCAAGATGGGATTTATCTCGCCGATTAATCGACTTGAGAAAAAAAGGCCCGAAGCGGATCATGCTTTGGGCCTAGGGGAAGGGCTCCTACAGAGCCTGCGCTAACTGTCTGATATTCATCACCAATCAATACTTCAATTGTAGTTCAAGATCAGTGTAGCGCCAGGCAATGACGAAATTTCATACCTTGGTTTAGGGATTAAAACAGATTTTTGTCTCTTACCAGCTCTCTAGGTAGGCCATTTTTGATTCGATTTCCGACCCATTTCCCGAGTCCAATCACATCGTTACCGTATTTGACCAGCACTTCACCTTTGCCTGTTTGCCCCGGTCTCACATCTCTTCCCATGTACCACTCTCTGGCGTCATCAATAGAAAGTTCGACACTGTTGGCCTCATTCCCCTTTGCCAGTGCGGTGGCGACTTGGTGTTGCCAGCGATAGCCTTTCTTATGCGCTTCGGCGATTTTTATTCCCATACGTGAAAAGCGCAGTTCGCCGAGCATTGGCTCGAGCGCATCGGGGAACAACCAAACATCGTTGTCACGCAGCCAAATCGTGGTGTGTTGAGGCAGCGAAACAGACAGCGCGTCTTGCAGTGCGCTAGCGATCGCTTGCTGCTCTTTTGCCGATGCTTTCTGAAACGGAAATTTACCGAGGCGTTTTTTTACATCAGGTGGTGTCGCAGTGCCAGTTTTACGTATTTTTGCCACAAAGAATCCTTCACAGTCATAGACTTGAGGGAATATGTGCAAAAAGCCTTCGGCGGTTAGCGCTTCGTCAGCACCCGGGAATAAGGATTCAAGGCTTTCAAATTCCACCAACTCGCCAAAGGTTAACTTTAAGTGCTGGCAGACTTGCTGGTTCTCTTCCACGCTGAGCGTACAGGTCGAGTAGACCATGACACCGCCCGGTTTTAGGGCGTGAAAAGCACTTTCGATCAGATCTTTTTGCGTCTCGGCGATGGATAGCACTGACGCTTTACTCCAGTTTTTCATCGCTTCGGCATCTTTGCGAACCGTACCTTCGCCAGAGCAGGGTGCGTCGATGAGAACGGCATCGAACTGCTCTGGCAGCCAACCACCAAACACGCGGCCATCGAAGTTGGTCAATGCGGCGTTACGAATACCGCAGCGCTCAATATTCGCATGGAGTACTTTCACGCGGCTAGCGGAAAACTCGTTCGCCACCAATACACCTTCATTGTCCATCAGCGCAGCGATTTGTGTCGTTTTTGACCCTGGTGCAGCCGCCATATCGAGCACCGCCTGAAAGGTGTCATCACCAGAAAAGAGCGCAGAGACAGGCATCATGGAACTGGCTTCTTGGATGTAAAACAGTCCCGACATGTGTTGAGCACGATTCCCCAGTGGCACGCGGGTTTCATCAGCATCAATCCAAAATCCTTCTTCACACCAAGGCACTGGGGTCAATACCCATCCTTGCTGCTCAGCCAGCGCTTTAAAATCGTCCACTGTGGTCTTGAGAGTGTTGACGCGGACACTTTTTCTAAGTGGTCGTTGGCAAGCTGCGATGAAGTCATCCATCGTCAAATGAGACGGAAGGATGGTTTGCATTTCAGCGAGAAAGTCGTCTGGGAGATAAACGTTTTGGTGCACTCTGCATCTCTAAGTAGAAAATTTGCCGAGAGTGTAGCAAAAACGCAGCCACTTGGCTGCGCTTTTACTGATGATAGGTGATAGGTCTTGGCTAAGGCTTTGGTATCACCGTTCGCCAGCTGCGCCAGCTCTCTTCTGCTTTCGGGTGCAGGTAGAAGGTATGGCCATCTTGAGCTATCGGCTCGAGCTGTGTTTGTTGTGGTGTAGCAAAAGTGATCCCGCCTCGCACTATGCTTTCAACCGTACCTGCTTTGATATTAGCGCCGGTTAGTCCAATCGAGACATCCACACCAGAGGTGTTCCAAAATACGCTATTACGGCGCACTAGATAGGCGTATTCCGGCAGAATATCAATGTCGATATCGACGCGATCGGCAAATTCACCTAACGATACTGCTCGCACTTGGCCCACCTCGATCTCACGATACAAAATCGGGGTGCCACTGGTGACTGAGCCTCGGCTTTCGGTTTGCAATCTAAATTGCACACCCTTATGAATTTGAGGCGCAGTGTTAAGTGCGAACTGATGTTGGGGCTGGCCATTGCCAGGCTCAACATTAATACTTGGCGTGATTAGATTGTGGATGTTTTTTACCCCCGAGAGGCCAATCTCGGCCTGTGATTGCCAAAAATGCGACCCTGAAACCGCAATGGTTTGGGCATATTCCGGCAAGATGCGAGCTTGAATTTCAACGCCGCCTTTGGAGAACTCTCCGTTGGAAAATATGGGGGTGACAAGCGTGACTTCGCCGACTTGGACACCGTTGTAGTGGATAGGTGTGCCTGCTGTGATCGTTGTGCTGCCGTCAAAGTGCAAGGTGACACGTTGGCCGTATTTACGTGCGGTTTTGAAATCTTTGTACAGCAACCACTTGTCTTTTTGGCGGTTGTCGACCCCCGGCAAGGAATCAAAAGCAATCCCACCTTGGATGATGGTTTTCAGTGGCGCAGCGGTAATGTTGACTCCCGTTAAAGAGGCATCCACCTCAACGCCAGAGCGATTCCAGAACACGGTTTGCTCACTCAACAGGTGTTTGTATTGATTTTCAATATTCGCATCGATGATCACACCACCGTCAACCAAGCGAAAATCCGAGACGCTGCCGACTTGCAAGTTGCGATAAAGCAGTGGGCTACCTTTGCTGATTGAGGGCAATTCGGGGGCAAACAGTGTAAGGGTTTGCCAGCCAGAGACATTGTATTTGGCAAGCTCAGCCAAAGACTGACTCGCATACAGCGGATAGCGCTCTTTGGCTTCACCACTGCCTTCACTGACAAAACTCACCGAGCCTGTCAACAGCTGTTTAGCCGGCGGAACAGAAATGTTGAGTCCAGATTCGGTGAGCTCAGCGCTGGCACTGCCGGTGACAAAAAATCGGTTTTGAGAACGGATTAATTCGGAATATTCCGCGTCAATCAGCAGGTCGAAAATGACTTGATCATTAATGAGTGATACCTGCGTGATGGAGCCAACCGTGATGCCTTTATAGAGTATGTTCGCCCCGGCATCTAATCCAAACGAGTTGTTGGACGTCAGTTGCAGCGCAATTGAACGTGCTTGCTGCTTGTTAAATTCAAATTGACGCACGGCGTTAAACTGCCTTGCGCGCTGACCATCTCCGGGGATCAAGGTGAGGTAATTACCTTGGACTAAGTTAGCCAAGTTTTCCACACCCGATAGCGAGACTTTCGCCTCTTCGAGAACAAAACGACTGCCTGTGGTGAGCATATCGCTGAATGCTGGTTGAATAGCCGCGGAAGCGATGATTTTTTCGCGTCCTTCACTGAGCTGCAATCCGGTAATCTGCCCGACCTCAATACCACGGTACATAATGGGCGCACCTGAGGCTTTGATATGGTTATCGTCAGGTAGCCCAATTTGGATGGCGATACCGCGTCCAGCGGTCTTTAGGTCACGGTACAAACGAAACTCTTCGTTGTCTTCGACGGGCTCTCCGCCATCGGGGGAGTCAACCGCAATCGAACCGCTGAGCAGGGCGCTCAAGCTTTCCAGGCGCACATCAACCCCTTCAAAGCCAATATTGGCGCCAATGCCACTGACGTTCCAAAAGCGGCTCTGATCGGTAATGATGTGGCGATATTGCTCGCGGATTGACGCTTTGATGAGAACGTTCTTCGCGTCGTCATCCAATTTGTAGCTGTAGACTTCGCCAATTGGGATTTTTCGATAGACGATCTGTGATCCGATAGAGATTCCACCCAGATCGCGCGATTTCAAGGTGATGTTTAACCCTTGACGTGCGAGAAGATCGGACGGGGCGCGATCCAGCGCGGTATAAACACTCTTAGGTTCAGACGCTTCATCACCGGGTTGAATCGCAATGTAGTTCCCTGAGACCAGAGCATCCAAACCGGAAATGCCGGAAAGGCTGGCGGTCGGTTTGACCATCCAAAAACGCGTATCTTGACCAAGTAACTGAATCGCTTCGGGATAGATGTCGACATCCACGTAAATGTTGTCCAGATTGCTCGACAGGTTGATGTCGCGCACCATGCCCACTTCGAGCCCTTGGTAGCGAATGGTGGTGCGCCCGGCGACCAAACCTTGTGCATCAGAAAAATAGATCTGCACGCGCTGGCCTGCATCCTGTATGGCTTTAAACACCAGCCAACCTGCCAGTGCCATGGTCAAAATTGGCAATATCCATAGCGGCGATAAGCCTTTATTGCGCTTAATATCTGGCGTGTAAGCATTCTGATTGGGCGAAGCATTACTCATGTGAAGGGGTGTCCTTGTAGGAGGTTTTAGGGTGGTTATCCCAAATGAGTCTTGGGTCGATACTGTCTGCGGCCAGCATGGTTAAGATGACCACGATACCAAAAAAGACGGCGCCGTACCCTGGGGTAAAATTCAAAATTTGGCCACGGTCAACCAAGGTCATCATGATGGAGATAACAAACAGATCCATCATTGACCAGCGGCCAATCCACTTGACGATAAAGTAGATTTTCATTCGATAAATATGATTGATCGAACGTTGAAAATGGATGGCGAGCAAGATGTACGCTAAGCCGAGAATCTTTGCGACCGGAACGACAATACTTGCGATGAAAATGATGGCCGCAATGCCCGCCATATCATTGTTCACCAATGAAGCAACGCCCGAGAAGATGGTGTCTTCTAAACGTTGTCCGTTGGTGATTAATATCGAGATCGGGATCAGGTTGGCGGGAAAAATCGCTATCGTTGCCGCCACCAAGTAAGCCCAGGTTGTTTGGACTGAGCGCGGTTTACGATGATGGATAGGTTTTTCGCAGCGGCGACAGTGCGTACCTTCTGGCTGTGACAAGTGGCAATGGTGGCAGTGGAGCGATTTTTCGCCCAGAGTTAATGTCTCTTCAGGCAGGTAGGCTTCCCAATAACGTCGGATACTAATCCGAGTTAAGAGTAGCACGGTCGCTAACTGCAATAGCACTAGGCCATAAAGCCCGACACCGACGAAGATGTCTGAATAGTCTTGCAACTTGAAGCAAGAGATCGCAACGCTAACCAGAAAGACATCAATCATCACCCAATGCTTGAGTGCCGCGATGGTTTGCAATGACCACTTAAGTAAAGAGAAGTGGCGCTTGGGGAGGGCAATGTGGGCAAGCAGAACGCTCGAGCACACCAAAAACGGCGCAATCGAACTGCAAAAAAACACCAGCAGTGCTAACCATGTAAAGCCTTCATCAATGAGCGCGATAATACCGGCCGGGAGTGTCGCTGGGATCATGACACCAAACAACCGGATACTGATGAAGTCAAAAAAGTGCGAGGGAATAAACAGCATCAAACAGGTGATGGCGATGGCTAAGTTGCCAGAGAGAGAAGGGGTGCCACCCCGATAGAGTTGCGTTCCACAACGCGGACAAAATGCGCTCTTTCCTTGTTCTACCTCACAGGTGTCCACTGCGAGCTCGCAGCCATGACAAAGACGAACTTGGCGAATCTCGCTAGTGTGAGAGTGGCGCGGCGAGGCGCGTTTCATTGAGCGCCTCTTTGTGTGACGTTGTCACTGTAAAGACGCGGTTTAGGCGTGAGTTTGTACAGCGCCGTAAAGCGTTTGATATAAACCTTGCTGTTCGACCAGTTCGCCATGTGTCCCTGCCTGAGTGACTTGTCCATCTTCTAAAACGTAAATCAGATCCGCCTGTTTTACGGCAGATAAGCGATGAGCAACGATCAGAGTTGTGCGTCCCTTCAAAAATTCCGTCAAAGCACGGTGGAGGGCGGCTTCCGTTGCGGTATCCAACGCGGACGTTGCTTCGTCTAAAATAACAAATTTTGGATTGCTCAGCACCATGCGCGCAATGGCCAACCGTTGGCGCTGTCCACCGGACAAACGAATCCCGTTGCGGCCCACTTGCGTCTCGAGACCCTCACTGAGTTGACGAATGACATCGTGCATTTGAGCAATCTCAAGGGCTTGCCACAGCTGCTCATCCGGGTAGTCTGAGCCAAGGGTCAGATTATGCCTCAGGCTATCGTTAAATAGTATAGGTTGTTGTAATACAACAGCAATTTGATCTCTAATGATATTGAAACTGATATCCTGGCATGGCTCACCATTGAAACGAATGATGCCAGAGTCCGGTTGATAAACACCGATTAACAATTGAATTAAGGTAGATTTCCCCCCGCCACTTGCTCCAACCAGTGCGACTTTATTGCCTGCCGGAATGGTGAGCGATAAATCGCGTAACACCTTGTTTTCCTCGTTATAAGCAAAGTTGACCTTCTCTATCGAGACGTCCACTTCTCGGTCTGGCGTGAATGGGTTGACGGTTGACACTGGGCGCTGCTCTTCGCCAATACTCAATAGGGTATTGATGCGAGTCAATGCCGCTTTGGCGCTGTACCACGAAAACTGAATGCCCAACAACTCTTGCACAGGGCTGAGCATAAACCACAGATAGCCAAACACTGCGAAGATTTGACCAATCGTCAGGTCGCTAAACAGCACCATAAGCATAGCGACAGCGCGAAACAGCTCAAAGCCAAGTAGGAACAGTAAGAAGGAGACACGCCCTGCCGCTTCCGATTGCCAGGCGTACTTGTCAGCATCGGATCGGATCTGATCGGCCTGTTCGGTTAACTGTTTGAGATACGCTTTTTCTTTATTTGCGGCGCGCAATTGATAGATGCCATCGAGTGTCTCTATCAACCGATTTTGAAAGCGCTCGAACGATTGGTTTTCGCGCTTTTTAAGATGTTTCACTTTGCCGCCCAGCAAGCGGGAGAAGTAAATGACCACCGGATTAACCAGTAAGATGAACAGCCCCAAGCGCCAATCTAACCAGAGCAAAACAACAGCGGTGCCGAGAACGGTCAGTAGGCTTATCAGGAACTTGCTTAACGTAGAGCCAATAAACTGGTCAATGGTTTCAACATCGGTAATCAAGTGGGCATTGATGCCGCCACTGCCTCTTGTCTCGTATTCCTTCATGCTGATGCGACCCAATTTGTCGATCATCTTACGTCGCATTTCAAAAGTAATGGTTTTGGAGACCAGAGTGAACTGACGGCTCTGAACTATGTTCAGCGCCTGGCTTGCCGTGCGCATCACAATGACCAGTAGTAAGGTCAACACTATATAGCCGGTAGGGGTATGAAAGTTACTCGGCAAGAGCCATTGCATGGCACGCAGCCCGGCTCCGGGTTGGTCTAATAGCACTTCATCGACCATCAATGGCATCAAGAGTGGGATAGGGACACTGATTAAAGTCGCAGCAATCGCCACCAAATTCGCAGCGATTAACTTGGTCTTATGAAGTTTTACTTGAGTTATCAACCAAGAACGGCTAATAGTGTTGGGATTATCAATCATTATAATGAGAATGCTTACTATTTAGTTTGTGCGAATTGTACGCACAAACCGTGTGGAAGTCTCTAGTTTTCAATCGGATGTATATACAATGAACATAGAACAATACCAACGTTTAACCAAGCAAGCGGTTGCACTTATCGAATCAGAAACAGACCTTATTGCCAATCTCTCCAATGTCAGTGCGCTATTGAATATGGAGCTGGAGAACCTTAACTGGGTGGGCTTTTATCTGATGAAAGACGGTGAGTTGGTATTGGGTCCATTCCAAGGCAAGCCTGCGTGTGTACGTATTCCCGTTGGTAAAGGAGTGTGTGGTACCGCGGTCGCCACTAACAGCGTTCAACGTATCCATGACGTACACGAATTCGAGGGCCACATTGCGTGTGACGCCGAGAGTAATTCAGAGATCGTGATTCCTTTTTCAATCAATGGTGAAATCCAAGGCGTGCTTGATATTGATAGCCCGAGTGTGGGGCGTTTCAGCGAAATTGACGAGCAGGGGCTAACATTTTTGATGACTGAAGTGGAAAAGCTGCTTAATTCGCACGCTATCGCGGCATAATTTGCCTATTGGCTGTGGTTTTTCATTTGCAGGTCACTATAATACCTCAATTAAAACTCTTAATGCTCGCGGACAAGCCGCAATAACCAGGAATCCTCATGGAAAACACTGAAAAGTTAAAAAACAGCAAAGAAGTGATTGCATATATTGCTGAATGTTTCCCTAAGTGCTTTACTTTAGAAGGTGAAGCAAAGCCGCTTAAAATCGGTATTTTTCAAGATCTTGCGGACCGTCTCAATGACGACCCAAAAGTGAGTAAGACCCAGCTTCGTGCAGCGTTAAGACAGTACACTTCATCATGGCGTTACCTACATGGTGTTAAGCCAGGTGCAGTACGTGTAGATTTAGACGGTAACCCAGCGGGTGAACTGGAAGAAGAGCACGTTGAACATGCGAAAACTGCACTAGCAGAGAGCAAAGCAAAAGTTCAGGCTCGTCGTAAAGAACAAGCTCAAAAAGCGCGCGAAGAAGGGAAGGCTAAAGCGAAACCGGCAGCGAAAAAGCCGCAGAGCCGCCGCCCACAACAAAGTAAAGAACAGAAAGCCAAACAGCCTGTAGAAACGCGCGCATTGAATGCAGACGAAATGACCGTCGGCAACCAAGTGAACGTGAACATGGGCAAAGGAAATATGGCTGCGACTATCGTTGAAATCAATAAGGAAGATGTGCGCGTCCAACTGTCTAACGGCCTACAAATGGTTGTGAAAGCGGAGCACTTGCGCGCATAAAGGAGAATCTCCTACGCATGAAATGCCGTTCAAAACTCTCGCTGATTGCTGCTGGCCTCTGGCTGGCAGCGTCTTCAGCCCATGCTCTTGAAGCTAAACTGAGTCTAAAAGACTTACCCGTACTCGCTCCCGAGACTCAACACGAAACTGCCAGTAAGCGCGTGACTTCTCGATTCACACGCTCTCACTACAAACATTTCACTCTCGACGATACCTTCTCTCAAGCCATTTTCGATCGCTACATCGAAATGCTCGACTACAACAAAAATATCTTTACTCAAGCGGATATTGACTCGTTCAAAGAGTGGGCGGTAGGGATTGACGATCAGCTCAAATCCGGCAACAACCAAATTGCGTTTGATGTCTATAACTTGTCGATGAAGCGTCGTTATGAACGTTTTCAAACTGCTCTGGCGCTGCTTGATGACGAAATGACGTTTGATGTCGATGAAAGCATTGAGCTTGACCGCAGCAAAGCCGCTTGGCCAAAAGATAAAGCTGAGTTGGATGAGTTGTGGCGTAAACGTGTTAAGTATGATGCATTGAATCTCAAACTCACAGGTAAAGAGTGGAAAGAGATCAAAGAGGTGCTTGAGAAACGTTACAACAATGCGCTTAAGCGTCTCAGCCAAACGCACAATGAAGATGCCTTCCAGTTGTACATGAATGCCTTTGCGCGTGAAGTTGACCCGCACACCAGTTACCTCTCTCCGCGCAGTGCTGATCAATTTCAAACTGAGATGAATTTATCGCTCGAAGGAATTGGTGCAGTGTTGCAGATGACTGATGACTATACTGTCATTCGTTCATTAGTGGCTGGTGGACCGGCATCGAACAGCAAGCAGTTGTCCGAAGGGGATCGTATTATTGGTGTCGGCCAAGATGGTGAAGCGATCGTTGATGTTATCGGTTGGCGCCTTGATGATGTGGTTCAATTGATCAAAGGGCCGAAAGGCACTAAGGTGAATTTGCAAATCTTGCCTGAGGGTAAAGAGGCGAAATCGCAAGTCATTACTATCGTGCGCGACAAAATTCGTTTAGAAGATCGTGCGGTCAAATCAGAAGTGATTGAGCGTGATGGTAAGAAGATTGGTGTGCTCGAAGTGCCGAGTTTTTATGTCGGCCTATCTAAAGATACCGACGAGCAAATCTCCCAACTGAAAGCGAAAGGTGTCGATGGCATCATTGTCGATCTCCGCAACAACGGCGGCGGTGCGTTAACCGAAGCCACTGCGCTATCTGGTCTCTTTATTACTAGCGGTCCGGTGGTGCAAGTTCGCGACAGTTATGGCCGTGTGAACGTGAATGCAGACACAGACGACAAAATCAGCTACGACGGACCGATGACGGTATTGATTAACCGTTATAGTGCGTCCGCGTCAGAAATTTTTGCCGCTGCGATGCAAGATTACGGTCGAGCAATCATTCTCGGTGAGAACTCATTTGGTAAAGGCACTGTGCAGCAGCACCGCTCTCTCAACCATATCTACGATTTGTTTGATAAAGAGTTGGGCTACGTGCAGTACACGATTCAAAAATTCTATCGAATCGATGGTGGTAGTACGCAAAACAAAGGTGTAGCACCTGACATTCCTCTCCCAACCGCTGTAGACGCGGATGAAACCGGGGAGAGTGTCGAAGATAACGCTCTACCTTGGGATAGTATTGATCGCGCCAATTACACCGTGTTAGCACGTAACGATGCCTTGATTTCTGCATTAGACGACAAGCACAAAGCGCGTATTGCCAACGATTTAGAGTTCGGTTTTATCGCGCAAGATATTGAAAAGTATCGTGCTGAAAAAGATGACAACGCTTTGTCTCTCAATGAAAAAGTGCGTAAAGCGGAGAGTGAACAGGCAGATAAAGAACGCCTGGCTCGCATCAATTTACGTCAAAAAGCATTGGGTGAGGAGCCGTACACCGATCTTGACGACTTACCCAAAGACTACGAAGCGCCTGACGCTTATTTGGATGAGTCGGTGGCGATCATGGTGGACATGTTGAAGTTGCAGTAAGTCGGCATCTTTCCTGTTACCTGTCTTGTAATCCGCAAATAACACCAAGCGAGCCTATGTGCTCGCTTTTTTTGTGCAGACAATTAATGTGATTTGGATCTAATTTTTCGCGTATTCGTAAAACCCTACCTAAGCTTTAAGAAAAGAGTGAGGGATGCGTGATGAAATGGATCGGACTAATTCTTTTAATGGGTAGCGCGTGGGTCAGTGCAGAAAGGCTCTCGCCCGAAGTACACGACAACAGTGATCTTACTCAATTTGATCACCCTTTCTTGTTGGGGGACTGGTATCTCGTCAATCCGAGTCCTGATGAATCAGCAGAAAACTTTCTCGCCATCAAGCTTTCGTTAAGCTCCAACTATCAGTTTCAAATCGACATTCAGAAGCGAGACTACTCGGTGGATCATTGGCAAGGTCTCTACACAGCCAACGATGATACCCTAATACTCGGACTCAACTCTTCTGAGCCACAAGCGTACCGCTATTCGGGTAATCACCATTTGCTTAATCTCAACGGTGTGACATTTACTAAGGCGCTCTCCAATTCACTGGCTGGCATTTGGTCGAGTCAGAGTTTAGGCGGGCACGATGTCTCAGCCAGTGATGTTGATAAGATGGATTTAGTGCTGCAACCCGACTTTGTGTTTATGTTCCGTGTCAGCAACGATGAAGGAGATGAAGCGGTGCACCGCGGTGTCTATTACACAGAAGGTGAACACCTTGTGCTTCTCTACGAAAATGGCGAGCACGAAACACGTTACGTACTCGACAGTGATACCTTGACACTTGAAATGGAAGAAGGGGCACTTTATGCGGTGCTCGATCGCGTTCGCTAGTGATATCGGCGAATCGATGGGTGATATATAGACAAAATGTGTTCTACATGAATAAAAAGCGAGGTTATTGTCGTCAATACCTCGTTTTTTTGATTGGCTAGAGGTAAGCTAATTACGTTTGCCCACGAGTGCTTGATGCCCGTGTTGGCTCATCTCATATTCAGTCAAAAGGATTCAGACATGGCTCAGACTCCACAAGCCAAATATCGCAAAGATTATCAATCGCCTTCTCATACGATTTCTACTATAGACCTCACCTTTGATTTGCATGATAACCAAACGGTGGTTACGGCTATCTCTAAAGTTCAGCAATGCAAAGAGAGCAGTACCTTACAGCTCGATGGTGAGAACTTAACTTTGGTTTCGCTGCAAGTGAATGGTGAGGTTTGGAGCGATTATCAGCATACGGAGAGCACGCTGACCATCAACCAGTTGCCGCGCGAGTTTACACTGACCATAGTGACGCACATTGATCCTGAAGCCAATACCGCGCTTGAAGGCTTGTATAAATCGGGCGGTGCGTTTTGCACCCAATGTGAAGCGGAAGGTTTTCGTCGAATCACCTATTACTTGGACAGACCTGATGTGTTGGCCAAGTACACCACTAAAGTGATTGCAGACAAGGCGCAATACCCCTATTTATTGAGTAACGGGAACCGAGTGGCCGCTGGCGATTTAGATCATGGCCGTCATTGGGTTCAGTGGCAAGACCCACACCCTAAGCCGGCGTATCTGTTTGCTTTGGTCGCTGGGGATTTTGATGTTCTGCGCGACACCTTCGTGACTCGCTCTGGCCGCCCTGTCGATTTAGAGATTTTTGTCGACAAAGGCAACTTGGACAGAGCGCCTCACGCGATGACCTCCCTAATCAACTCAATGAAGTGGGACGAAGAGCGTTTCGGTCTTGAGTATGACCTTGATATTTACATGATTGTCGCTGTCGACTTTTTCAATATGGGCGCGATGGAGAACAAAGGACTCAACATCTTTAACTCCAAGTATGTGTTGGCCAATGAGAACACCGCGACCGATAGCGATTATCTTGGTATTGAAGCGGTCATTGGCCATGAGTACTTCCACAACTGGACGGGTAATCGCGTGACCTGTCGTGACTGGTTCCAACTCAGTCTCAAAGAAGGGTTGACTGTGTTCCGTGATCAAGAGTTTTCTTCTGATCTTGGTTCTCGCGCTGTCAATCGTATCAACAACGTACGCATTATTCGTGGACCGCAGTTTGCCGAAGATGCCAGCCCGATGTCTCACCCAATTCGTCCTGACAAAGTGATCGAGATGAATAACTTCTACACCTTAACCGTGTACGAAAAAGGCAGCGAAGTTATTCGAATGATGCACACGTTATTGGGTGAAGAGGGCTTCCAAAAAGGGATGAAGCTTTACTTTGAACGCCACGACGGCACTGCGGCGACTTGCGAAGATTTTGTTTCCGCCATGGAAGATGCATCGGGTGTCGATCTCAAGCAATTCCGTCTCTGGTACAGCCAGTCAGGAACGCCGACGGTCAGTGTGACCAGTGATTACGACAGTGATGCCAAGACGTTTACCTTGCATGTCAAGCAATCGACTGAGCCGACGCAGGATCAGCAAGACAAACAAGCGTTGCACATTCCATTTGATGTCGAGTTGTACGCCCCAACGGGAGAAGCTATTGGGTTACGCTGTAACGGAAAGCCGATTCATCACGTTCTCGATGTCACTCAAAGTGAGCAGAGTTTTGTATTCGAAGACGTCGCTGAGCGTCCGATCCCATCGTTATTGAGAGAGTTCTCCGCGCCAGTGAAGTTGGAGTACGATTACAGTGACGATGAATTAACCTTCCTTATGGTTCATGCTAGCAATGACTTCGCGCGTTGGGATGCAGGCCAAATGTTATTAGCAAAATACATTCGCAGTAATGTTGAACGTATTCAGCAAGGTAATCTCGATGTCACGCTACCGGATGCGCTGATTGATGCGTTCCGCGGCGTGCTCTTGTCTGATGTTCTTGAACCTGCGTTTATTGCAGAGATGTTAGCGCTGCCAAGTCACAATGAAGTGTCAGGTTGGTACAAACAGGTTGATGTGGATGCCATTGCTGCGGTACTTAAAGGTATTAAAGTTCAACTTGCACAGCAGTTAGAGGATGAGTTCAGTGCGCTGTACCATGCTCTAGTGCAAAGTGACTATCGAGTTGACCATCAAGCGATTGGCCAACGTACACTTAGAAACACGGCGCTGGCGTATTTAGCGTATACAGAGCAGGGAAATCGTCTCGTTGAAGCGCAATATGATCAGGCCAACAACATGACGGACACCATGGCGGCCATGACCGCAGCAAACAGCGCGCAGTTGCCGTGTCGCGAGCGTTTGATGAGTGACTACAGCGAGCAATGGCAACATGATGGATTGGTGATGGACAAGTGGTTCATATTGCAAGGGACCAACCCAGCGGGCAACGCACTTGATGTGATCAGGTCGACTATGAATCACAGTGCGTTTAGCTTGAAAAACCCTAACCGTACGCGCAGTTTGATTGGTTCTTTCTTGAACATGAACCCTGTCGCTTTCCATGACAAATCTGGTAAAGGTTATGAGTTTGCGGGCGAAATCTTAAGAGAACTCAACAGCTCGAACCCTCAGGTGGCGTCGCGTTTGATTGATCCTCTGCTTAAGCTGGGTAAATACGATGAGCAGAGACAAGCGCTGATTCGCAAAGAGTTAGAAGCGCTGAAATCGATGGATAACCTTGCCAAAGACTTGTTCGAAAAAGTCAGCAAGGCGCTAGAAGCCTAAGTCATCCACTACCCAACAGTAGCACGTAATTGTGCTACTGTTTATTTATACAGTAATGCATTAATAACTCATGAACCACTACTATTTTTCGCTCAATATCTCTTATCAATCGTTTCTAAACCACTACAATGGTGCGGCGAGCCAGATATTGGTAACCACGGACAATGGACTTCGTTTGCAACTGCCAGCGATGCGTTTTCGACCGTTTGTCAGTCAAATCGGCTTGAAAGGACGATTCAGATTAACAACTGACCAGAATAACAAGTTTATTAAGTTAGAAGTTCTGTGAGAGATTGATTTCATAGAAGTTTAAATAGAACCTTAATCACATTCTCAAACATTTCACCTCCTACCACTCCTAAAAGAATTAACCATTTATCAATAAAGCTTTTACAATAAAGCGGCATTACCCGTGTAAAGCACTATTCTTACAACTAAAGAACGATGCTTACGACATCCCCCTACTTAAAAAAATTCTAATAGTGGAGTGTGAATATGACCGCGCGTGAAACCCTAATGCCGGTTCTGCTTGAAAAAGTCTACAAGCTGATTCAAGACAAACTCGAGCTTGCTCATCAACCTTTAGTCACTCAACTTGCTCAACACCTGTTCAGTAATATTGCTCAAGACGACCTGATTGAACGAAACGAATCGGATCTCTACGGTGCGGTCGTCAGTTTGTGGCATCACATCAATGAAAAGAAACCCGATGAGATATCGGTTCGCGTCTTTAACCCGACGGTAAGCCGTCAAGGTTGGCAATCGACGCACACTATCGTTGAAATTGTCGTCCCCGACAGTCCATTTCTTGTCGACTCAATCAAAATGGCGCTGAGCCGTTTAGACATGGCGTCACATCTGATGTTGCATGGTCCAACGCAAATCGAACGCGGTGCCAAAGGGGTGATTAAATCGATTAATGAGGGTGAGGGCGCGTTGCAATCGCTGTTTCATATCGAAGTGGATAGACTCAGTGACAAATCGGCGATGACGTCACTCAAAGATGAGCTGATCAAAATTCTCACCGATACCGGTATGGTGGTCAAAGATTGGCGTCAAATGGTTGAGAAACTTGAATTAGTGACCAACCAACTGGAAGCACAAAAAGAGCGTATTCCCGTCGAAGGGGATCGCTATGAAGATACACTGAACTTTTTGCGTTGGCTTGGCGATCACAACTTCACCTTCATGGGTTATAAAGAGTATGACCTCGTCTCCACAGACGGCGATACAGAACTGCGCCCGACCAAAGAACAAGGTCTGGGTTTGTTTGCTAATCCCGATCGTGTGCGAAGCGTGAAACTGTCTGACTTCCCTGATTCTGCGCGACTCGAAGCGAAGAAACCCTTTTTATTGATTGTGACCAAAGGAAACGTCGCTTCTCGTATTCATCGTCCTGCGTATACCGATTACATCGGGATCAAAAAATTTGATGAGAATGGCAAAGTGATTGGTGAGCATCGTTTCACTGGGCTTTACACTTCTGCGGTGTACAACCAAAGTGTGGCGAGCATTCCACTGATTCGTGAAAAGGTTGAACGAATCCTCAAAGCCAGCGGGTATCGCGAAGGTTCCTACTCATACAAAGCGCTACACAATATCCTAGAAAACTATCCGCGTGATGAACTGCTGCAAGCCAAGGAAGAAGAGTTACTTGAAGTCGGTATGGGCGTGGTGCAGATGCAAGACCGTGACTTGCTGCGTCTGTTTGTGCGCAAAGACCCGTTCGGTCGTTTCTTTAGCTGCATGGTCTATGTGACGAAAGATCGCTACAACACCGAGCTGCGCCGACAAACTCAACGCATCTTGAAGCAGTATTTTGGTTGTGAGCAAGAAGTGGAGTTCACCACTTACTTCTCTGAAAGCCCACTGGCAAGAACCCACTACATCGTTCGTGTTGACAACAACAACATGGACATTGATGTGAAAACAATAGAGCAAAATTTAATGGAAGCATCGTCGACTTGGGATGATCGTCTCTCTGATGCGATCGTTGCGAACTTTGGTGAGAGCAAAGGGTTGCCGTTGTCGAAAGAGTACAACCGCGCTTTCCCAAGATCCTACAAAGAAGATGTGATGCCAGGCTCGGCCGTCGCCGACATTGAACGCCTCGAAGCGCTCAGTGACGACAACAAACTGGGCATGTTGTTCTATCGTCCGCAAGAGCTGGCCAAAGATTCGAAATCGGTGAGACTCAAACTTTACCACCGTGATGAGCCGATTCATCTTTCGGATGTGATGCCGATGTTGGAAAACTTGGGGCTGCGCGTCATCGGTGAATCTCCGTACGAAGTGCACAAAGCTAATGGACAAGTTTATTGGATCCTGGATTTCTCGATGCTGCATAAGAGCGAGAAAACCGTTGATCTTCGCGTCGCACGCGATCGTTTTCAACAAGCCTTTGCGTCAATCTGGGCGGGAGACTTAGAGAGCGATGGCTTTAACCGATTGGTTCTTGGCGCTTCGTTAACTGGTCGTGAAGTCTCGATTCTACGCGCTTACGCTCGATACATGCGTCAAGTCGGCTTCCCATTTAGCCAACAGTACATTGAAGAAACACTGAGCCATTACCCTGATCTTGCCAAAGGCCTAGTCACGCTGTTTGCTAAGCGCTTTGATCCTAAATTCAAAGGCAGCAAAAAAGGGCAAGCGGACTTAGTGGAAAAAATGACTGAGCAGCTTGATCACGTTGAAAGCTTGGACGATGACCGCATCATCCGTCGTTACATGGAAATGATCACCGCGACGGTTCGGACCAACTATTATCAAGTGGATGATCAAAACCAGCCTAAACCTTGGCTCTCGTTAAAACTTCAGCCGCGTAAGATCCCAGATATTCCTCAGCCGGTCCCGGCCTTTGAAATTTTCGTTTATGCGCCGGACATTGAAGGTGTTCACTTGCGCGGCGGAAAAGTCGCGCGTGGCGGCTTACGTTGGTCGGATCGTCAAGAAGATTTCCGTACCGAGATCTTAGGTCTGGTGAAAGCACAGCAAGTGAAAAACACCGTGATTGTGCCGGTGGGCGCGAAAGGTGGTTTTGTTTGTAAACGTCAGCACACATTGAGCGGTCGTGACGAAATTTTTGCTGAAGGTCAGCGCTGTTACAAACGTTTTATTCGTGCACTGCTTGATGTGTCTGACAACATCATTGAAGGGGAAGTCATCGCGCCAAGTCATGTGGTGCGTCATGATGAGGATGACCCGTATCTTGTTGTCGCAGCAGATAAAGGAACCGCGACGTTCTCGGATTTGGCGAACTCAGTCTCCGCAGAATACAATTTCTGGTTAGGGGATGCGTTTGCCTCTGGGGGCTCGAACGGTTACGACCACAAAGCAATGGGCATTACGGCAAAGGGTGGTTGGGAGTCGGTCAAACGACATTTCCGTGAAATGGGCATCAACTGTCAAACGACAGATTTTACCGCGATTGGTGTGGGTGATATGGCGGGGGATGTGTTTGGTAACGGCATGCTGCTATCGAAGCATATCCGCTTGCAGGCTGCCTTTAACCATTTGCATATTTTCATTGACCCTGATCCTGATTCTGCGAGCAGTTGGGAAGAGCGCCAGCGTTTGTTTAATCTACCGCGTTCAAGTTGGGAAGATTACAAGCCGGAACTTATCTCCAAAGGCGGCGGTGTGTTCTCACGCAAGTCGAAATCTATTCCTCTTTCCCCTGAGATCCAACAAATGCTAGGGGTGAAGAAAGCGTCGGCGGCACCGAATGAACTGATCAAACTGATCCTGCAAATGAAAGTCGATTTGTTGTGGAACGGTGGTATCGGTACTTACGTGAAATCGTCTAAGGAGACGCATTCGGATGTTGGTGACCGTGCGAACGATGTATTGCGTATTGATGGACGCGATCTGCGGGCTAAAGTGGTCGGTGAAGGTGGCAACTTGGGCATGACTCAACTCGGTCGAGTGGAGTACGCGTTGAAAGGTGGCCGCGTCAATACTGACTTTGTCGATAACGTCGGCGGTGTAGATTGCTCGGACAATGAGGTCAACATTAAGATCTTCCTCAACGGATTAGTGGCGAATGGTGACTTAACGGTTAAACAGCGCAATCAAATCCTAGAGTCGATGGAATATGAGGTCGGTGAGATTGTTCTTGAAGATGCGTATTGCCAATCTGAATCGATCTCTGTCACCGAACACCAAGGTACATCACTGGTTAAGGAGCAAATTCGCTTCATCCACACGTTAGAAAAAGCGGGTCAACTGGATCGAGCGTTAGAGTACATTCCTGACGATGAAACCTTATTAGAGCGAGAAAAGCAGGGCAAAGCGCTGACTCGTCCTGAGCTCTCTGTGCTGGTGGCGTATGGCAAGATGGTTCTGAAAGAAGAATTGGTGCATGACGACATTGCCAATGATCAGGTGCATGCGCAGCAACTGATCCAATACTTCCCAACAGAGTTACGCCGTAACTATACTCAGCAGATGGACAACCATCCACTGAAAGCCGAAATCATTGCCACCATGCTCGCCAATCAAATGGTGAATGAGATGGGGTGCAATTTTGTGACTCGACTCCGTGAGGAGACGGGGGCGCATGTCGTCGACATTACCAATGCGTATGTCGCCGCGCGTGAGATCTTCGGTTTGGGTGAGGTGTTCACTCAACTTCGTGCTCTTGATAACCATGCATCGACTGATGCTCAGTATGACATGATGTTTTATGTCAGACGTACGCTGCGCCGTCTGTCACGTTGGTTGATCCGTAATCGTACTGGTCGCCAATGTGTCAAAGCCATGATTGATCTCTATAAAGCAGACGTAGAAACCATCAAACAGCAGCTTGATACCATGTTGGTTCCGGCGGAAGTGGAAGAGCACAACCAGGTGGCAAACCGTTGGATTGAGCAGGGCGTATCCGAAGCGTTAGCGAGTTATGTTGCGCGTTTGTCGAGTCTATACTCAGTACTGGATATATCTACAGTGGCTCGTGAAAAAGGCAAATCGGTTGAGCAAAGTGCAAAACTCTACTACAACTTGGGCGATCGTTTGTCTCTCCACTGGTTCTTGAAACAAATCAATACTCAAGCCGTGGACAACCATTGGCAAGCCTTGGCTCGCGCAGCATTTAGAGAGGATCTTGATTGGCAACAACGTCAGTTAACTGGGCAAGTGTTGAGTTGCAACTGCGATCCGAAAGATCTTGATGTAATGAAAGCACTCGAAGACTGGATTGAGAAAAACGAAGTGTCGCTGCATCGATGGGAAAATATTCTCAACGAGTTTAAAGTGGGGGCAGTCCATGAATTCGCCAAGTTCTCAGTCGCATTGCGTGAATTGATGCTCCTCAACCTAAACTGCTCTGCCAATGAGTAACCGTTTGCGTTAATCGTTGAATTATTCGGTAAAACGTTGAATAATACTGCCCCGTTTATACGGGGCTTTTTTCTTTCGGAGGCACAATGCTTTACCGTCTTGCCAGAGCTGGCTTTTTCCAACTTGATGCCGAGAAGGCACACGATCTCGCCATTGAAAACTTCAAACGTTTTACCGGCACACCATTGGATCTTTTCTACAGACAGCAACTCCCGCATCGCCCAGTCGAGTGCATGGGTCTGACTTTCCGCAACCCAGTAGGCCTTGCAGCGGGTCTGGACAAAAATGGCGAATGTATTGAAGCCTTTGATGCCATGGGTTTTGGTTTTGTCGAAGTAGGGACGGTCACACCACGTCCGCAACCGGGTAACGACAAGCCGCGTTTGTTCCGTCTTGTTGAAGCACAAGGGATCATCAACCGCATGGGTTTCAACAACCTCGGCGTCGATAATCTTGTCGAGAATGTTAAAAAAGCCAAGTATGACTGCGTACTTGGTATCAATATCGGTAAGAACAAAGACACACCGATCGAAAAAGGTGCCGATGACTACCTAATCTGTATGGAGAAGGTTTACCAATATGCGGGTTATATTGCCGTCAACATCTCCTCACCAAACACTCCGGGACTACGTTCGTTGCAATATGGTGAAGCGCTCGATGAATTATTGAGTGAACTCAAAGCCAAACAAGCGGAGCTTGCTGAAAAATACAGTAAGTACGTGCCACTAGCACTTAAGATCGCACCGGATCTGAGCGATGATGAGATCAGCCAGATCTGTCAGTCGCTCCTTAAGAACAACATCGATGGTGTCATTGCGACTAACACGACTCTAGACCGATCGATTGTGGAAGGAATGAAACACGCCAACGAAGCAGGGGGCCTAAGTGGTCGTCCAGTGCAATCTCGCAGCACCGAAGTCGTTCGACGTTTACATGAAGAGTTGGGGGATGCGATCCCTGTGATTGGTGTGGGTGGTATCGACTCATATGTCGCCGCCAAAGAAAAACTGATGGCAGGGGCAAAGCTAGTACAAGTTTATTCTGGTTTTATCTACCACGGCCCTGGCTTAGTGAAAGACATTGTTAAAAATCTATAATCAGTCGTCCTATTTCTGGATAGAGTGACGCCGTCACCTGATAAATATATCACTATAAATAGAGTAATCTAAGAGGAAATGAGAATTCATTTCCTCTTTTTTTTTGCCAATGAGTGCATAAAATCAGCCTTAAGACTTGGAAAGGTAATTAAGCGTTTTACCTAAACCCATCAGGCGAAGAGACGGAACGATGCTTAAACCCAGTGACAAATGGACTTGGTATTATGATGACACCGAAGGGCACCTTATGCTCGATCTCGGTGACAACATGGTCTTCAAAACCAACCTTTCCCGCAAACTTATCGTAGACTGTGCCGTTGGCGTTAACGAATTTAGCGTTGATGATGCGTCTGCATTTCAAACGTACAAAGAACAAATCTCTCTCCTTGGTCTTAGTGAACCGCGTCAAGCCGAGCTCGCACTCTACTGTGTAGCGGCTAAGCGTTTTCACAAGCCGGTTCAGCCGAAGAGCTGGTTTTTCGACAATATTTCTGACGGTGAACAACCCCTTGAAGAGGGCGATTTTGTTTATCTGTCGAATCAGCTTAGCCAAGGTTATTTTATTGTTTTGGAAGTTGGGGATAGCGCCAGCTTGTGTGCCCAGGTCAGCCTCGAAGCATTTCACCTCAACGTTTCTAAATCACTCCAGTTTGGCCAAGCCATTAAGGTGATGCATGATCGCATGCGCGTGGCCAACCAACAGTTTCAAACGCAACCTATGGCGCTGGTGGGGTAGCTGTTAGCGAATTAACGATAAGACTCTCCTTGTTGTATTCATTCCTTTGATTCATTTTTCATTTCCATCGGCCAAGCGCCGATTTTTTTTGTCTTAATTTTGAACGTTTATCTGTCTCACAAGTGTGAGTTAGTTGCCAGTTTTGCTCAACAAGTGACCAGTTAAACCACGCGCTCTGAACCCTTACAATCATAAAATCCAACGAAAAATTCCTCTATTGAGGTGTTTCTGAAATAAAATTACACTGAAAACGCCAGCTGGTATATACCAATTTGAGTGTAAATAAGTATTCACTTCGCTTTAAAGGTACATAGCGTCGTTGCTTACAAAAAGTGAAGTTGGATTAGGCAACACAGATCACGGGTATGCCGTTCGGAGCACCATAAACAGGATGAGTGGTGAATGAATCCTCGATTAACGTAGTAATTGAGTGAGATAAAGTGCGCAGGGAGTAACGCAATGAACGAATGTCGGTTATAATGCCGGGTCATTTTTTAAAGAAATAAACATCACTATGCATCAATATCTTGCGGTTACATCCAATGGTATGGAGAACCTGTTAGTTGAAGAGCTGACGAACTTGGGAATAGAGAACGCGAAACCTGTTCAGGCAGGGGTTCGCTTTAAAGCCACGAATGAGCAAGTGTATCGTGTGTGTCTATGGAGCCGTTTGGCCTCACGTTTTGTTCGCGTGCTTTCAGAGTTCACCTGTAATGATGATATGGATCTTTACCTTGCTGCCTCTGCGGTCAACTGGTTCAACCATTTCCACAGCTCAAAGAAGTTTGTCGTGGATTTTAACGGCACAAACCGCGAGATTCGTAACAGCCAGTATGGTGCGATGAAGGTCAAAGATGCGGTTGTCGATTGCTTTGAAAAGAAAAACTTACCGAGACCATCGATCAGTAAAGATCATAGTGATCTTCGTATCCATGTCCGCTTACACAAAGATAAAGCCTTGTTAGGTATTGATATGGTCGGTGGCGGCTTACACCAACGGGGTTACCGTAGCGAATCTGGCCGAGCGCCATTGCGTGAGACACTCGCGGCAGCCATTATCGGCCGCAGTGGTTGGCAAGCAGGTAGTAACTTGCTAGATCCTATGTGTGGCTCTGGCACCTTGCTGATAGAAGCTGCGATGATGGCAGCCAACATGGCGCCAGGCGTCAAACGCGCAAAGTGGGGCTTTGAATCCTTAGAAGATTTCGAACCTGAGGTGTGGGCGGAAATTAAATCTGAAGCGGCGGTTCAAGCTCGTCGTGGTGTCAAGAAAGTTGACTCTAAGTTTTACGGATTTGATAACGATAGCCGCGTAATTCAGATTGCCAAAGATAATGCCCGTCGCGCGGGTGTTGATGGATTGATCCACTTTGAGGTGGGTGACGCAGCAAAAGTGACACGCCCAGCGGATTTCGATTCTGGAGTCGTGATCTGTAACCCACCTTACGGTGAACGTCTAGGTACGCATCCTGGCTTAATTGCGCTTTATACGGCGTTCGGCGCCCAGTTGAAGGCGGAATTTGGTGGCTGTCACGCGTCAATATTCTCAAGCTCTGATGAGTTGCTTAGCTGTTTACGCATGCGTGCAGAGAAACAGTTTAAGTTAAATAATGGTGCGTTACCCTGTCACCAAAAGAACTACTCGATTTCAGCTCGCTCAGCAGAGTCACGTAAAGATGCAGAGTCGGGTGAGACTCGTCAAAGCAGTATTGCACCTGACTTTTCAAATCGACTCAAAAAGAATCTCGCGAAAATTGGAAAGTGGGCGCGTAAAGAAAAGCTTGATTGCTATCGTGTCTACGATGCAGATCTGCCCGATTACAACGTGGCGATTGACGTGTACTGTGATCACCTCGTGATTCAAGAGTATGCTGCGCCTAAAAGCATTCCAGAGGAAACGGCGAAGCGACGTCTAACCGACATTATTCGAGCGACGATTGAAGTGACGGGGACCGATGCGAATAAAGTCGTGCTCAAAGTCCGTGAGAAGCAGAAAGGGCGCGCTCAATATCAGAAGTTGTCGCAAGAGTCACGAAAAATGGAGGTCTCCGAGTACGGCGTGAAGCTGTTCGTGAACCTGCATGATTATCTCGATACCGGCCTGTTTTTAGATCATAAAATCACACGTCGTAGACTGGGTGAGATGGCAAAGGGTAAGGACTTCCTGAACTTGTTTGCGTACACAGGTTCTGCGACCGTCCACGCCGCGTGTGGTGGTGCAAAGTCGACCACCACCGTCGACATGTCCAAAACCTATTTAGATTGGGCGAAAGAGAACATGGCGTTGAATGGTCAAGTGGGGCGTCAACACCGTTTTGAGCAAGCCGATTGTTTGCAATGGCTTGAGAAATCGACGGCTCAGTTTGATCTCATCTTCATTGATCCCCCGACGTTTTCGAACTCAAAGCGCATGGAGCAGTCGTTCGATGTGCAAAGAGATCACATTCAACTGATGAGTCAGTTGAAACGCCTATTGCGCACTGACGGTACGATTGTGTTCTCCAATAACAAGCGTCACTTTAAGATGGACAATGATGCGTTGTCCGAGCTTGGTTTAGAGGCAAAGAATATCTCACACCAAACGTTGCCGATGGACTTCGCTCGCAATAAACAGATTCATAACTGCTGGTTGATCACGCATCGCCAGTAAACTCGGTGTATGAACAAGGATAGAGAGCATCGATGATTACTTTATACAGCACTGAAGGATGCCATCTCTGTGAGATGGCGTTTACGCTCTGTCAAAGTGTCGGCATTGACCGTCTCGTTGAGCACGTCGATATCGCGTTCGACGATAAGCTCTTCTCTCGTTACGGTGTCACTATTCCTGTGCTTCGCGCAAACGAGAGTGAGCTTAATTGGCCCTTTGACAAACAACAACTGATTCAATGGTTAGAGAATAATGGCATTACTTACCATCAATAACGGATTACTCGCATACGGTGATCACCCTTTACTTGACCACGCAGACTTCGCATTACAAGACAATGAGCGTGTCTGTTTGGTTGGGCGAAATGGCGCTGGTAAATCGACGCTCATGAAAGTGCTCGCGGGCGAAGTGCTGCTTGACGACGGTAAACTGACCGTCACGCAAGATGTGGTGGTATCACGTCTTGAGCAAGATCCGCCACGAAATCAAGAAGGCACCGTGTTTGATTATGTCGCGGGTGGACTGGCTGAAATTGGTGAGCAAATTAAGATCTACCAAGATCAACTCGATCTATTAGCGGTTGATCCATCTGAGCAAAACATCAACAAATTAGCCCGTATTCAGGAGCAACTTGAACACACTGGTGCGTGGCGTTTCGAAGACAGGATTAAAAACGTCCTAGCCGCGCTTAAACTTGATGGCCACACTAAATTGACCGACTTGTCAGGTGGATGGCAGCGTAAAGCCGCATTGGCACGCGCTTTAGTGCGTGATCCCGATGTATTGCTGCTTGATGAGCCGACTAACCATCTCGATGTGACCACGATTGAGTGGTTAGAAACCTTCCTTAAAGATTTTCGTGGTTCCATCATCTTTATCTCTCACGACCGCGCTTTTATCAAATCTATGGCGACGCGCATCGTTGATCTCGATCGCGGTCAGCTTGCCTCGTTTCCCGGTGACTACGACAACTATCTCGTGGAAAAAGAAGAGATGTTGCGCGTTGAGGAGATGCAAAACGCAGAGTTTGATAAGAAACTAGCGCAAGAAGAGGTTTGGATTCGTCAGGGCATCAAAGCCCGTCGTACGCGTAACGAAGGACGTGTTCGTGCGCTGAAAAAGTTACGCGAGGAGCGTCTCGACAGGCGAGAAGTGCAGGGTAAAGCGAATATCCAGATTGATGACGCTGCGCGTTCAGGAAAAATTGTTTTCGAAGCGCAGAACATCAATTACTCCATTGAGGGTAACCCAATTGTGCGCGATTTCTCTTTCAATATCATGCGTGGCGATCGGATTGCATTGGTTGGGCCGAATGGATGCGGGAAGAGTACGCTTCTCAAGCTGTTACTTGGCTCTTTACAGCCTGATAGCGGTAAACTCCACTGTGGAACTAAACTGGAAGTCGCTTACTTTGACCAGTATCGAGAAATACTAGACCCGGAAAAGACGGTGATCGACAACCTTGCAGACGGTAAACAAGAAGTGATTGTCGGCGGAAAGCCAAGGCACGCACTGAGCTACCTGCAAGATTTCTTGTTTGCGCCAAAACGCGCGCGTACACCGGTAAAAGCGCTCTCTGGCGGTGAAAAAAACCGACTACTTCTGGCGCGTATCTTCCTCAGACCGAACAATTTATTGGTGCTGGATGAACCCACCAACGATTTGGATATCGAAACTCTGGAACTTTTAGAAGATTTGCTTGCCAACTATCAGGGTACGTTGCTTTTGGTGAGCCACGATCGTCAGTTTGTTGATAACACAGTGACGACCAGTTGGATCTTTGAAGGTAATGGTGTGATTGAAGAGTTTGTTGGTGGCTACCACGATGCTCAGCAACAAAGAGCACAAGCTCATCAAACTCGCGTGGTGGAAAATTCAGCAAAAGCAGTCAAACAAGTTGAGGAAACTCCCAAATCTGCAGTCACTAAGGCAAAACCGAAGAAGTTATCTTATAAACTGCAGCGAGAATTAGAAGCCTTACCCGCTAAGTTGGAAGAGCTCGAGGCGCAAATTGAAGCGCTACAAGGGCAGGTAAATGACCCAGATTTCTTCGCCAAACCGACTGAGCAAACACAAACTATTTTAGATAAGCTCGCTCACACAGAGCAAGAGTTAGACGTTGCTTTCGAGCGTTGGGAAGAGCTCGAGGCAATGCAACAGGAAAGTTAAACAATACGATGAGTAGTAAGATCTTCAAAATATCCATGATTGCCGCCACGGTATCGGCGGCATTTAGTGCTAATGCGGCGTTATATAAAGTTGTAGAGAGATATGACAACTCTGGATACGACAAACATTATGGTGTCGCGATTCAGCCGTCTTCAGTAAATTGCTGGAACACAGATTGTAGTTCTACTCATGCAACAGATCATAAGATTGCATTTGAAGGCAAGAACTATAATGAAGGCTTTGAATACCGTCATGAGGCCCCATTCTTGACGCGTTTTGGTTTCGATTATATTGACTCAGGTGATGATGTTTGGTCGAATTTCAGAAATTACTGCTATAACTATCTTGGGTATGCGGATACTTTGTGCGAGAACTGGGCTACCAACCAGTATACTTATGGCTACTTGAACGAAGAGAGTAACAATTTTGATGGTACTGCTTCGTTTGTGGAGACGGTAACAGAACCTGTTCAAAGTAGTTTTGGCAATGTCGTTGTTAATAGTATTTCATCAAGTAGCGAAGCGGTAGGTAACTACCAAACGTCCACTCGAAGAAACACCGCTTTCGTTGGTAATTCAACGTTAGAATCTGGAGAAACTTCTCGTGCATGGAAGTATGTTGAATCTGATGGTATTGAATATGTTGCGGGAAGTGTGTCAATATCAGCCACTAATAATTCTTCTGACTACACATCCAAAGCAACCATTTGGGAAGATGGTACAGCAACGCAAATCGGGTGGATTGGAGCAGCGTCCAACGATCGTATTCAACCTCAAGGTGCAGCTAGAGATATTGCGTCTGTAGATGGTACGATGTACGCAGTCGGGTATAATAGCGACAGTGATGAATACTTAAGAGCTGCTGTATTTACCAGAACGGGAGCAAATAGTTGGTCAAGTACCTTCGTCTCCGGTTTCGACTCTGGCGACAGGAGCATTAGTAACTACCTCAACTCCGTTGTATCCGCTGTCAATGAAAATGGTAAGGCGATAGGAACCTATAAACTGCGTGACATTGTCGTAAATGGTTCATATTCAAATGGCCTGTTTTACGTCAGTGATGTCACTTCTCCCACTGCAACTTTGTTTAACGATGACGTGCTTTTCTACGGTGCCAACGGTAAAGCTGGTGGTATCAACAATGATGATTTAGTTGTTGGTGCTGTTGATTTTGAAACGCACCGCGAGTACAACGGTAAACCGCGAGCTCAGAGAGCATTCATTACTACGCTGGATAGCAGCAATAGTACACCTATTAAAACGAGTCATTATCTAGATGACCTCACCTATTCTGCTAGTTCACCAGATACAAATAATGAGTATCGTATTATTGATGCGACCGATATCAATGATGCAGGTGTCATTTCCGGTACTGCTTATTATTGTGCTGGTGGATTCTCTACGTATTCAATTGAATCATCTTGCGACAGCGGGAGTGAAGTCGTCGCAGTTAAACTTATACCAAACTCGTCTAGTCAAACGATTGAGTCACGTCCCGCCGCTACTACTGACACCGTTGACAGACAGGGCGGTTCACTAGGTTTCTTTGCTTTGATGCTACTTTCATTCCTAGGGTTCCGTAGAAAGTAGGTTAAATTTTAAACTAGAGCACAGCCTCACAATTTTGGCGCTGTGCTTTTTTTATATCTTGTGAAAGTGCCGTTGATCGACGATTCTTAACTGTGGAGTCACAAAAGCTCCATGAAAAGTTAATAGTAGTACGTTAAGAAACACCGTATGTATGAGGACGACACTATGAAGAGACAAAAGCGTGACCGCTTAGAGCGAGCTCAATCTCAAGGGTACAAAGCGGGGCTGAATGGCCGCTCAATGGAAGCCTGCCCGTATCAGCAGATGGATGCTCGGTCGTATTGGCTCGGTGGTTGGCGTGATGCCAGGGACGACAAGCAGTCAGGTCTCTACAAATAACTCTTAACCCACATACTGCAAGGAACTAAGCCCCGAAAGGGGCTTTATCGTAGATATCTAGTGCACTATAACTGGCCAGATTGAGCACAAAAAAGCGACTCGAGTGAGTCGCTAGAGAAAAGATTTAGAATGTTAGAAAGCAGACGTATCTTGGAAAAGACCAACTTTAAGATCTTTCGCTACGTAAATCTCTTTACCGTCGACAAGTACGCGACCATCCGCTAGACCCATAACAAGCTTACGGTTAACAACGCGCTTCATGTGAATTTCGTACGTCACTTTCTTCGCTGTTGGGAGAATTTGACCGGTGAATTTCACTTCACCCACGCCAAGTGCACGGCCTTTGCCTTTACCGCCAACCCAACCGAGGAAGAAACCAACCAATTGCCACATCGCATCAAGACCAAGACAGCCTGGCATCACTGGGTCACCAGGGAAGTGGCAATCAAAGAACCAAAGGTCAGGAGTAATATCAAGCTCTGCCAGAATCAAACCTTTACCAAAATCACCTTCTGTTTCAGACATCTTAGTGACGCGATCCATCATTAGCATGTTCGGTGCAGGAAGCTGAGGGTAGCCTGGTCCGAACAGCTCACCTTGACTTGATGCCAGTAAATCTTCGCGGTTATAAGAATCTTGTTTGTTTTGCATTATCAATTACTCCAAATTTTGATAGCAGCATGTTAGTGAACACGTGTACGCTAAACAACTCCGATCAGTAAAAATGTGACGAAAAGAAAGCTTTAGCTAAGCCAACTCTTGATCTTGTCCATTAAGCTTAGGGGTTGGTCATGGCGCTCAAAGCTCTCTATACGCTCAGCGATTTTGCTGATAACGCTCGATTCGTCTTCTCCTCGGAAGGGCTTACCCATGATCAACGGGATGGCCTCATCAACCGTAGACACCGACCAAATATGGAACTCGTTATTCTTGATACTTTCTATGACGTCTTTGTGAAGCGCTAAGTGTTTTAAGTTCGTCTTAGGTAAAATGACGCCTTGATGCCCGGTGAATCCCTGGTGCTTACAGACGTGATAAAAACCTTCGATTTTCTCGTTTAATCCACCGACCGCCTGAACACGACCAAACTGATCGACCGCACCCGTTACGGCAATTTGCTGATTAATAGGGTACTCGGAAAGGGCACTGACAAAAGAGCAGAGCTCAGCGAGAGTCGCACTGTCACCATCCACTTCGCTATACGATTGCTCAAACACGACAGAGGCGGAATATGGCAGCGGTTCATCGAGATTAAGTGCGCTGCTGACGAACGCTTGCATGATCATCATACCTTTCGCGTGTAAGTTACCGCCTAGCTCGGCCTTTCGCTCTACATCAGAGATGTCGCCATCACCAAAATGAATCACGCAAGAGATACGTGCCGGCTCACCATATGAGAGCGGGTGTCCTGGGACATCAATTACAGTGAGTCCATTCACTTGGCCAACACACTCACCTTGCGTTTCAATCACGACTTGTCCTTCGGTGATGTCCGACAGGGCGCGTTCGCAAAGATATGACTCACGCTGGTACTTAGCATCAATCGCACTGTCTATGTCGTTGGCAGTGATGACATCGCTGTTAGAAAATAGCTGTGCCTCTTTAATAATCGATTGATACCAACTCACATCAAGTGGCATAAAGCTTTGGTCTTCGGTGTGCCTTGCACCGGCAACCATGACGCGCTTAACCGCATCTACCTCCAAGCTTGGAAGTTGGTACTGTGTCGATAACCAAGAGAGATAACCCAAGTAACGTTCAATCGACGCTTCGTTGAGAGCAACATCTAGTTCCACCTCGCTGTACATCGACAGACGGCTAAAAAGATCAGGTTCTAGGTATTCGAGCTCAGCGAGTTGGTGTTGATCGCCCAATACGATGAGTTTCGCTTGGGTTACTGCCGTAGGGGCTTGATTTGCAGGGCGCGCGGGGTTGCTATTGATCAGCGGGTAGGACTCTCCCATTATCGCTGACTTGATTGCTGGCCAATGAACAGGGTGAGCAAGTAGCAAGTTGGCAGAGATAATGACGATTCCGTCGTCAGTCGCTTGTTGAAGTTGACCCGTTATTTTGGTGACAACGTCACCAGATTCATTGCAACTGTAGTGACCCAAAAGTGAGGATGCGTCAATGGACTCAGAGCATAGAACCTGTTTGGACTCATCAATCTTGTGAAGGGATTGCTTCAGCAGAGTTCGGTAGTGTGCATTATCGGGTGCATTCAGAATTAGGCAACGATAGTGTTCTAGTTTGCAATACGTGTTCAATGTCTGCTTAAGGCGCGTTTGAATATCGAGAAAACTCACTTGCGGTAGAGTCGAGAATTGAGCCAACACTGCGTCAAAATGATCATAGTGTGGGGTCACGGTGCGCCAGCTTTCTTGCTTCATTGAAATCCAATTGTTTAATTAAAAAATGGAGTGGAATTATATAGAAAACTGCCTGGCTTATATAGGGGGAACAGGTATAAGTTACACATCGGGGGCATAACGGGCAATAACGTATTGTGTCATTGATCTTGCTCTTAATTTGCTCACAAATCACTTTCAACTCAGTGCGTTGTGAGTTACGCTGTCACCCAAACGGTTAGGGGAAGAACGACTAGGGAACGGCTGACATGAAATATCAACAATTGGAAAACTTGGAATGTGGATGGAAGTGGACTTATCTCATCAACAAGTGGAAGGCCGGTGAGTCGATTACACGCTATGTTGATCGAAGTGAAGCCGAGACCGCTGTTAAATCTCTTCAGCAAATCCAGTACGAGCCAGTAAAGGTTCTCGAATGGATAGACAAACACATGTCGCCCGAGTTGGACATCAAGTTAAAGCAAGCAATCCGAGCCAAAAGAAAGCGTCACTTTAATGCGGAACAAATCCACACTAAGAAGAAGTCCATCGATCTTGATTATCGTGTATGGGAGAAGCTGTCTTATCGCGCCAATGAGTTGGGGTGTACCTTATCAGACGCGATCGAATACTTACTCACCGAGGCATCGCGCAGCGAAAAAGCGAGTAAGACGGTCAGTAGCTTGAAAGAAGATTTAAGTAAGCTGTTAGATTAAGGGGTTTGTATGTTGTATGTGATTGTTATTGCGGCGGTCTTTATCTTTTGGTTAGTCGCCGTCGATAGACCGATTTTAAAAGCGAAGTTCGTAAACGGTAAATTAGAAAGCGAGAAAGGCCATTTCCCACCAAGCTTTCGCCACAATGTCTTAGAGATTGCGGAAAGAACGCCTTTTGATGGTGAGTTGAAAGTGTATCAACAACGTACCGGGACTAAACTTGTGTTCTCTAAGCAAGTTCCTAAAAAGGTCCAGCAACGCATTAGAAATGTATTTCCACATCAAGGGTTTAAATCGAAATCTGGAAAGAAAGCCCATTAACGTATGGCTTTCGCATGATAATTAAAGTGCCTCGTCGTAAAACGGTCATCTAGTCTCACCACGCCACCTTGCAATAAGTAAGGTGGTAGAGGAGGTGACCACATGAAATCTTTACTAATCTTTCTCTTTTGTTTCTTTCACGCATTCTCAGCTTTTGCTGACGACGCAGAGCGTTACCCTGTAGCAAAAAAGATCAAGAAACACGTTCTTAAGCAGTTAAATAAATCTGGTGTTCAAGGTTTTTGTGACGTGTACGTACACACTAAATTTGACGATAAGTATCTGAAAGTTATCCGAGTTAACTCATCTGGTGATCATCAGGTATGTGACCAGTCAAAGAATGTGATCCCCAAAGGAAAGCGTTACAAATCCTCAATACCACACGCCATCATTCATATCCATGTCAGTAGATATTAGGCACTATAACTAATTTGCTTGAGGTAAATACAAACCACCAATTAGCCTAATAAGCAAACTTGCGCGAAAAATCTAAACTCAAATCTTAGCAGTTGAACCAACAAAAGCAGCGGGATAACGTCGGTTACTAGGATCGCCCCGGGAGAAATGTGCCAAAGAAAAGGCGCTATATTGACTTAGCTGACTCGATAAACGTCGAATTTGGTTTTAGGATGTCTGCCTTGGATTTGATGAAGGCGGTATCGTATTTAGAAGCGATTAATTTCTTGGCCACTCATGGGAGTTAGCATCGGTTGAGGTCCTCAAAGCTCAAAAA
The DNA here is from genome assembly GCF_059833835.1 of Vibrio sp. R15-SG3-ISO1B. Lineage (NCBI taxonomy): Bacteria > Pseudomonadati > Pseudomonadota > Gammaproteobacteria > Vibrionales > Vibrionaceae > Vibrio > Vibrio sp. R15-SG3-ISO1B. The sequence goes on from NZ_JCBDGG010000047.1 coordinate 57,480, forward strand.
TTTAATTAAGCAAATACGGATAACTATAAATAGCTAGACTAGAACCTGACACAACTAGATTGTGCCTACATAATTAGTGCGCATTATGTATATTATGTTAAATGTGCAATAAGCAAACACAGGGAGTACCACTCCCTATCCAATCTACCCATCCCATAAGCTATTCCATTAAACATAATTGTATTTACCATAAAATACCTAATAATCAGTTTGTTAATCAAAGATTTCCAAAGCTGATTATTAGTGCTGAGCGATACCATAATTTGTGATTTCGACGAAGAACTCGCACGTTTTCTCGCTCGTTCGCGTCAAATTTAACATCTCACTGTTCGAGCCATTGGCTATCAAAATGGATTGTAGGACGTTAATTATCCCAAATTTGGGCTCAGTTACATTCGAAACTTGATTGTCGCTTCTTTGGTCTTGTTGAGGTCTTGCAAGCTTAGACTTAACGCTTCATTGACGGTAGCCTCGAGTCTCCAGTCAGTATCACTTTCCGTAATTGTTTGCGGTGATTCTAACGATTTTAGCAGCCAGTTTGTATTGGGCTTGGTGATGATAATCTCGTTTGCCTCAAATTTTGCGGTGAAGCGGTCGTTTTCGACAACAAATGTGCACGCGGGTTTGAGTTCGCACACCACTTCTATCGCATCTTTGTGCGTGATAGTACGCCAGAAAAACGCCGTCAGAAGCAGGGTTAACATGATGATTATTTGAGCAAAACGACCTCTTGTTAGTTTTTGGGCAGCCATTCTGTTGGGTTCTCCGTGTAACAAACTTCAAACTTTTAAAATAAAAGGTCAAAACCTGACCAAGTGTAAGGTTACTATGCTGTCATTGAATTGTTAAATGAAGTATAGTTGGCGGCTGAAAGTGCCACTTTTTTTAAAAACTGGCAAGATTATTTAACCAACTGAGATTGGCGACATTTTCTTGAGGTTTTGGGTGGCATTACGACATGTGTCGTGTTGGAAGTAAAGTGTAGTTAATTAGAAATTGGAAGCATGCAAATGAGCCAAGAAAAGCAGCTAGAACAAAACTACAACTATACGGTCGTCCGTCAGTTTACCTTAGTGACTATTCTCTGGGGTATCGTCGGCATGGCTGTTGGTGTTTTGATTGCCGCTCAATTAGTTTGGCCACAGCTAAACTTTGATACGCCGTGGTTGACGTACAGTCGCTTACGTCCTCTGCATACTAATGCGGTTATTTTTGCGTTTGGTACAAGTGCCCTATTCGCAACGTCTTATTACGTTGTACAGAGAACTTGTCAAACACGTCTATTTGGTGGCCCTCTCGTCGCCTTCACCTTCTGGGGTTGGCAGGCAATTATCCTCGCAGCCGCGATCACTCTCCCACTCGGTTTTACCTCGGGTAAAGAGTACGCGGAACTAGAATGGCCGATCGATATTGCGATCGCTGTTGTCTGGGTGGCTTACGCAGTAGTGTTCTTCGGCACACTGATTACGCGTAAAACATCACACATCTACGTGGCAAACTGGTTCTTTGGTGCGTTCATCATCACTGTCGCTGTATTGCATATTGTCAACAGCATGGCGATTCCGGTTTCTATGGGTAAGTCTTACTCTGTCTACTCCGGTGCCGTTGATGCAATGGTACAATGGTGGTACGGACACAACGCGGTAGGTTTCCTACTGACCGCTGGCTTCCTTGGCATGATGTACTACTTTGTTCCGAAGCAAGCTGAACGTCCCGTTTATTCATACCGTTTATCGATTGTTCACTTCTGGGCATTGGTCTCGCTATACATCTGGGCAGGCCCACACCACCTTCACTACACGGCTCTGCCTGACTGGACTCAGTCGCTCGGTATGGTGATGTCTCTCGTACTGTTCGCACCTTCTTGGGGTGGCATGATCAACGGCATCATGACGCTATCTGGCGCATGGCACAAACTTCGTTATGACCCAATTTTGCGTTTCCTCATCGTATCTCTGTCGTTCTATGGCATGTCAACCTTTGAAGGCCCGATGATGTCGATTAAGACCGTCAATGCCCTTTCCCACTACACTGACTGGACAATCGGTCACGTGCACTCAGGGGCGTTAGGTTGGGTTGCTATGGTGTCGATTGGTTCGGTTTACCACTTGGTTCCGCGTCTGTTCGGTCAGCAACGTATGTACTCTGTTGGCATGATCAACGCCCACTTCTGGCTTGCCACTATCGGTACTGTTCTTTACATCGTCGCGATGTGGATTTCGGGCGTTATGCAGGGCTTAATGTGGCGCGCAGTGAACTCAGACGGCACATTAACGTATAGTTTTGTAGAGTCTGTGCAAGCGTCTTACCCGTTCTATTTTGTTCGTTTCCTAGGTGGCTTCATCTTCCTAGCAGGTATGTTCCTCATGGCATACAACACGTACAAAACCGTTACCGCGCCAAAAGATAGCCTGAAAGCTATCCCGCAACCGGCATAAGGAGATTAAAGAATGAGTTCAAATTCTAACAATCGCCACGAACTAGTAGAACGTAATGTCGGTTTGCTTGCGATCCTGATTGTGTTTGCCATCAGTTTGGGTGCGCTGGTAGAAATCACGCCACTGATTTTCCAAAAACAGACAACGGAGCCGGTTGAAAACTTGCGTCCCTATTCTGCGCTGGAACTCGAAGGTCGTGATATTTACATTCGCGAAGGTTGTAACGTGTGTCACAGCCAAATGATTCGTCCTTTCCGTTCGGAAACAGAGCGCTACGGTCACTACTCCGTCGCGGGCGAAAGCGTTTGGGAGCATCCGTTCTTATGGGGCTCTAAGCGTACAGGTCCAGATCTTGCGCGCGTTGGTGGCCGTTACTCTGACGAGTGGCACCGCGTTCACTTGATTGACCCACGCGAGTTGGTTCCTGAGTCAAACATGCCTGGTTTCCCATGGCTGGCTGACAATGAACTGGATGGTAAGGACACTGAGAAGAAACTGCGTATTTTCCGCGACCTATTCGGCGTGCCTTACACAGATGAACAAATCGCAAACGCGTCTAAAGATGTAGAAGGTAAAACAGAGATGGATGCCATCATTGCTTATCTTCAGTCTCTTGGTCACGCAATGAAGTAAATAAGGGGTGACGTAATGGATATCGGTACTATTCACAGTATTTGGACCATCGTTCTGTTCGTGAGCTTTATTGGAGTTGTGTGGTGGGCTTACGGCAAAAACCGTAAAGCTCGCTTCGAAGAAGATGCCAACCTTGTCTTTGCTGACGAGATTGAACAGCCCAAAAAAGAACAGGGAGTGACTAAGCAATGACGACGTTTTGGAGTCTTTGGATAATTATCATCACGGTCGGAACACTGGTCGGCTGTGCTGCACTACTTATCTGGTGTCTTAAAGACAAAATGGGCGTAGAGGAAGGCGCTGATATGGGCCATGAATACGATGGTATTCGTGAGCTTAACAATCCTCTACCTAAATGGTGGACCTACCTTTTCATTGGTACGTTCGTATTTGCAGCGATCTATTTAACGCTTTATCCAGGTCTTGGCAGCTTTAAAGGTGTCTTGGGCTGGCAGAGCTCAGATCAAACCGTTCGTTCGGTTGAAGAGTCAAAAGCGTCGATTGCCGCCTCTCAAGGGAACAAGCAGCTAGTACAATACGCCAAAGAGCTTGATGATGCAGATGCCTACTTTGGTGAAGCATTCAAGCGACTTGCGTATGTTGATGGCTCCTCTGATCTGCGCCCTATCCCTGCGATTGCAGCGGATGATGAAGCAGTAAAAGTGGGTCAGCGCCTGTTCTTACAAAACTGTTCGCAGTGTCACGGCTCTGACGCTCGCGGTCAAAAAGGATTCCCTAATTTGACTGACGACGCATGGCTATACGGTGGCGAGCCAGAAGCTATCGTGACCACCATCATGCAAGGCCGAATCGGTCAAATGCCTGCGTGGAAAGATGCGCTTGGCGAAGAAGGCGTGAAAGAAGTCGTGAGCTATACGCTGAGCTTGTCAGGTCGTAGCGTGAACGCGCGCGAAGCAGAATCGGGTAAAGTACGTTTTGCGGTTTGTGCGGCTTGTCATGGTACGGACGGTAAAGGTAACCCAGCTGTGGGTGCACCGGATCTGACTGACCAAGATTGGTTGTTCGGTGGCTCGCGTGCTGAAGTGACAGAGACGGTCATGAACGGCCGCTCAGGCGTAATGCCAGCTTGGAAAGACATACTAGGTGAAGACAAAGTGCAACTTGTCGCTGCCTATGTATGGAGCCTAAGCAACTCAGAACAATAAGTTACATTTCAATTCCAGCCCCATGCTGTCAACAGATGGTAATGGGGCTGTCTTTCCTTTACAGTTAAAGCCCTGATTTCATTTTATAAATTGAGAACTTTTTTATGGAAAAGCCTTGGTATAAGCAGTTTTGGCCGTGGTTTCTAATCATCCTTCCATCGATCGTGGTGGTGTGGACTATTATAACGGTCGTTATTTTCACTCAGAACTCGGTCGACCTGGTTACTGAGGATTACTATAAAAAAGGAAAAGGGATCAACGTTGATATTTCAAAGATTAACGTTGCAAAAGAGTTAGGACTCAGCGCTCAAGTCGTCTCTAACGAAAACGCTATCGTCATCACGCTTGATAAAGGCACTCTCGAACACTTCCCCGCAATCACCGCGATGTTTGCCCATCGCACACTGCCTGATCGCGATTTTAGCCGATTACTGACGTCTGACGCCAAAGGTCAATATCGCTTTGAGCTCGACGAGGCGCTGCAAGGCCCCTGGTTTATCGAACTGACCCCTCATGATGCACAATGGTTAATTCAAGGCCGCGTGACATTCCCTTCTGAGATGGCCATCCCTCTTTCCAACTAATTGATGTAAGCGTAGCTATGTGTAAATCGTGTTACCACTGTGGTGAAGAAGTACCAGACAACACGGATTATAAGGTGGAGATCCTCGGCGAATCTCGCGATATGTGTTGCCCAGGGTGTGAAACCGTCGCCCAAACGATTATTGATAGCGGGCTCGTGTCCTACTATCAATATCGAACAGCGCCTGCAGAAAAAGTCGAACTGGTTCCCGAGCAGCTCAAGGCACTCATTCACTATGACAACGAAGAGGTTCAATCGGAGTTTGTCAGAACCAATGAAGAACATGCAGAGGTGACATTGTCACTCGATGGTGTCTCTTGTGCGGCTTGTGCTTGGCTGATTGAGAAACAAGTTTCGACCCAATCTGGCGTTTTGTCTATTCGTGTCAACACCACGACCAATCGTGCGATACTCGCGTGGGATAAAAGCAAAACTCGACTCAGCGATCTTCTCTCGTCGATTCACCAATTGGGTTACAAAGCTGCGCCATTTGAAGCTGACCAGCAAGAAGCGGCTTACCATCAGCAAATGAAGCAGTACCTCTATCGGTTAGGTATAGCTGGCCTTGCGACCATGCAAGTCATGATGTTGGCAGTGGCGCTCTACCTTGAAGTGTTTGGCGATCTAGAACCCGAGTTTAAACACTACTTTCGCTGGGTAAGCCTTATTTTTGCCACACCGGTTATGCTCTACTCGGCGCTGCCCTTTTACCTAAATGCATGGCGTAGCTTACGCAGTAAAACTCTCGGCATGGATGTCCCCGTCTCTTTGGCGATGATTTTTGCCTACTTTGCCAGTTTGGTGGCGACCATTACAGAGCAAGGTGAAGTTTTCTTTGAATCCATTTCGATGTTTGCGTTTTTCCTTTTGGTTGGCCGCTTTCTTGAAATGCGCGCAAGACGCAAAGCCGCCGCTGCAAGTGGAAACCTGCTTAAATTAATACCTGCAATGGCCACCACGGTTCAAGGTGACCAAATTGCCGTCAGAAGCCTAAAACTTGGTGATCAAATCCGCGTGTTACCCGGTGAGCACATTCCTGCCGATGGCAAGATCATCAAAGGCCGAGTCCACATCGATGAGTCGATGTTAACGGGCGAATCCGTTCCTGTCGTGAAAAATGTCGAGGATTATGTGTACGCCGGTACCCTCAACGGCGAGGAAGCGTTTGAACTTGAGGTGACATCCAGCAAAGCGGACTCGATGATCTCGAAAATTGTACGCCTGCAAGATGAAGCACAGCTTGCGAAACCCAAAATCGCCGAGATAGCCGACGTCGTTGCGCGCTATTTTGTCGCGATTATTTTGGTGATTGCTGCGGTTACCTGGTTCTTTTGGCACCAAGCAAACCCAGACGATGCATTCTGGATCATGTTGTCAGTATTGGTCGCGACCTGTCCTTGCGCCCTCTCTCTCGCGACACCAACGGCGTTGACCTGCGCGACATCTCGCATGGGCAATTTTGGCATACTTCTGCGCAAAAGCCACGTGTTCGAAACGCTGTGTAAAGTGAACCATTTGATCATCGATAAAACCGGGACCTTAACGCATGGTGACATTGAAATTCGTCACGTGACGCTCCATGGAGATATCACTCGTGAAGAAGCGCTCTCTATGGCCGCAGCATTGGAGTCCCACGCCAATCATCCTCTGGCCCGTGCGTTTAAGCCTTATGCGGTTCAGAGCCTGGAGATTCAAGACATCGAGAACGTAATTGGTTCTGGTGTAACCGGTTCGATTGATGGTGCGATTGCGAAAATAGGCAGTGCCTCGTTTGTGATTGGTGAAGGGGCGAGTCCCTCACCTAACTGCATTTACTTATCACTGAATAACGAGCTAGTGGCCACCTTTGAATATCACGACCCGATTCGTAAGGACGCCAAGCCGTTTATTGAGCAGTTTCAGCAAGCGGGCATCAAAGTGACGCTGCTAACGGGTGATTCCCACACCAACGCGACATTGGTCGCCGAGCAAATTGGGATTGAGGATGTAGTCGCAGGAGCCAAGCCTCAAGACAAGCTCGAATTCTTAAACCACGTTGATGCGAATGACGTCACCATGATGATCGGGGATGGCATTAACGATGCCCCTACTCTCGCCGGCGCGCATCTGTCTGTCGCCATGGGTGGTGGTGCCGATGTTGCCAAAGCCTCAGCGGACATGGTGTTGCTTGGTGATCACTTGGAACGAATCCTTGATGCACGCAAACTCGCGCTGCAAACTCGAAAAATCATCCGTGAAAACCTCGCGTGGTCACTGGGCTATAACGTATTGATTTTGCCACTCGCTGTTGCCGGCTTGGTCGCGCCTTATTTTGCTGTGGTTGGTATGTCTGCAAGCTCAATTATTGTAGTATCGAACTCTCTGCGTTTGCTCAAAGAACAGGGTAAGTAAATGGAAAGCTTGTATATCTTAATCCCTATTGCCATCGTACTGGTTTGTGTTGCCGTAGCGGTGTTTCTGTGGGCAGTGAAAAGCGAGCAGTTTGAAGATCTCGAGCGTCAAGGTCACAACATTCTGTTTGACGAAGATGAGTCTGAGCAAAAGAAACGTGAGCCATGATGATTGATTGGTTCGGCGCGTTTGTTATCGGTCTTGTCGGGGCCGGACATTGTATGGGGATGTGTGGTGGTATCGCCTCAATGCTCACCATCGGGCAAACCTCGCCCTCTCGCTGGACGCCCGTTTATTACAATCTTGGTCGATTAATCAGTTACGCACTGCTTGGAGCCATCGTCGGCGGCGCAGTGGCGTCGTTGAGCAAACTGAGCCAAATAAATAGTGTCTTGATATGGCTTCGTTTGCTGGCGGCACTTTTCATGATTTTGCTGGCGTGTTACATCGGAAAATGGTGGCACGGACTGCTGCATATTGAAAAGCTGGGTCAGCAGCTTTGGCGTTATATCGCTCCAGCGGGCAAATCCCTACTGCCTTTACAATCCCCCTTGCACGCCCTTCCGTTTGGCATGGTCTGGGGATGGCTACCCTGCGGACTTGTCTACTCCACATTGACGTGGTCTGCGGTGTCTGGCAGCGCGCTAAACGGCGCCTTAGTCATGTTGATGTTTGGGCTGGGAACCCTACCCGCGATGCTGGCGGTTGGCATGGGGGCTGAGGCGCTTAAGCGGATTCAAAATTCTTCAGTATTTCGTCAAATTGTTGCGTTTATGCTGTTAATCTACGGCATTTTTACCGGATATGATGCAATATCGATTTTATTAATTAGTTTATAGATACCTGTTTTTATACATTTTTTTCCGCTACCTTTTGCCGCTAATGGGTGCTAAAATATTGATGTATATCAAATAGTGAAAGGTTGTTATGATTTCTGAAAAGCCTGCAACAAAGCGAATTCAGTCCGGTGGTTGTGCGATTCACTGTCAGGACTGTAGTATCAGTCAGCTTTGTATTCCGTTCACTTTGAACGAGTCCGAACTTGACCAGCTTGACCAAATTATCGAACGAAAGAAGCCTATCCAGAAAGGCCAAGAGCTATTTAAAGCGGGTGATGAGCTTAAATCTCTTTACGCAATTCGTTCAGGAACCATTAAGAGCTACACCATTACCGAGCAAGGCGATGAACAAATTACAGCCTTTCACCTCGCCGGTGACCTTGTAGGCTTTGATGCGATTACTGGTGATTGTCACCCAAGTTTCGCTCAAGCGCTTGAGACGTCGATGGTGTGTGAGATCCCTTATGAAATCTTGGACGACCTTTCAGGTAAAATGCCTAAGTTGCGTCAGCAAATCATGCGCCTGATGAGTAATGAAATCAAAGGCGACCAAGACATGATTCTCCTGCTCTCAAAGAAGAACGCAGAAGAGCGTCTCGCTGCTTTCCTATACAACCTTTCAACTCGTTTTTCGCAGCGCGGCTTTAGCCCTCGTGAGTTCCGTTTAACCATGACTCGTGGTGATATTGGTAACTATCTCGGATTGACGGTAGAGACAATCTCGCGTTTGCTAGGCCGTTTCCAAAAGTCTGAAATTCTCAGCGTGAAAGGGAAATACATCACCATCATCGACCACGATGCGCTGATGGATCTGGCGGGCGTTTCAAAAGAATCGTAATCAGTTCAATGATGTAGCTCTATTCTGAGCTACATCATACTTCTTCTACTTTCCGCATTGTTTTCCTAATACTCTCCTCAAAAGTAAGCTACATTAATCTTATAGCCCAACTCTACTCCAAGGAGTAATTATGAGCATTTACAATAAGATTTTAGTGGTTGCCGATATCAATAAAGAAGAACAACCCGCCCTTTCCAGAGCGATGCAGCTTGCCGCGCAGAGCCGTTCACCGAGTCGAGTGACGTTCTTTCTCTCTATCTATGACTTCTCTTATGACATGACCTCAATGCTCTCTTCTGATGAAAGAGATGCAATGCGCCGAGGTGTGATCGGTCAACGCGAGCAATGGATGCAAAAAGTCGCACAGCCCTATTTGAATGACAACGTGGAGTTTGAAGTCAAAGTGGTGTGGCACAACCGTCCATATGAAGCGATTATAGCCGAAGTCTTTTCTGGTGAACACGACATCGTTATTAAAGGTACACGCAAGCATGACGTCTTAGAATCGGTGATTTTCACCCCAACCGATTGGCATTTGCTGCGTAAATGCCCTTCTCCTGTGTTGCTGGTTAAAAACGAAACGTGGCCAGAGGACGCAAGTATTCTCGCCTCCGTGCACGTGGGTTCAGAAAATGACACACACATTGGGTTAAACGATGAAATGGTTGAGCAGCTAAAGAGTTTGTCTGAGCGATTAGGCGCACGTCCGCTGCTTGTTAACGCTTATCCAGTCACACCGGCCAACATTACTATTGAGTTACCAGAGTTTGACCCGACCACCTATACCGATGCTGTTCGCGGCCACCACTTAACAGCGATGAAAGCACTGAGACAAAAACATGGTTTTGATGAAGAGCAAACCATTGTAGAGCAAGGTTTGCCAGAGGACGTTATCCCAGACGCCGCTATAAAAGAGAATGCCGCTATGGTGATTATCGGTACCACTGGACGCACCGGACTCTCAGCGGTGTTTATCGGGAATACCGCTGAACATGTGATTGATAAGATCAATTGCGATGTACTCGCACTGAAACCCGCTGGTTATATCAGCCCACTCGATCCTAAAACAGCAATCTAATGGACTTGTTCTCCTTCAATAGCCTCACCCTTTGGTGAGGCTATTTTCTTTCCTCTCAAAAGACCGCGGTTTGGACCTCAAGCCGGTAAATTATTTTCTGCGCTAACGCTGGCATCTGAGTGATTTATCCGTATCATACGCACTTCATTTGGATTCATGATTGATTAAGACTGCAAGCTGATGACTGAGCAAACTCAAGAGCTAACTAAAGCTCAACAATACAACTTTAATAAGCTGCAAAAGCGTATCCGCCGCAACACCGGCCAAGCCATCCAAGACTTCAATATGATTGAAGACGGTGATCGCATTATGGTTTGCTTATCCGGCGGCAAAGACAGCTTTACTATGCTTGATATTTTGATGAGTTTACAAAAGAGTGCGCCAATCAATTTCCAATTGATTGCGGTCAACCTTGATCAAAAACAGCCTGGCTTCCCTGCACACATCCTGCCAGAGTATTTAGAGTCACTTGGTGTCGAATACAAAATTGTCGAAGAGGATACGTACTCTATCGTTCAAGATAAGATCCCTGAAGGCAAAACGACCTGTTCACTCTGTTCACGTTTGCGTCGTGGTATCTTGTATCGCACTGCAAAAGAGTTGGGCGCAACCAAGATTGCCCTTGGCCACCACCGCGATGACATTCTCGAAACACTCTTTTTGAATATGTTCCACGGCGGAAAAATGAAAGGCATGCCACCTAAATTGGTGTCGGATAACGGTGAGCACGTGGTGATTCGTCCGCTGGCGTACTGCCGTGAAAAAGACATCATCAAGTATGCAGATTTGCGCGGCTATCCAATTATCCCGTGTAACTTGTGCGGTTCACAGCCAAACTTGCAGCGCCAGAACATCAAACAGATGCTTAATGAGTGGGACAAACGCTTCCCTGGTCGAATCGAAAGCATGTTCCGCGCTATGCAAAATGTGGTACCTAGCCACTTGGCTGACTTTGAACTGTTCGATTTTAAATCCGTTGATAAAGACTCTGGTGTCATCAACGGTGGAGATATTGGCTTCGATAAAGAAGAGATCCCGACTCCAGAGCTTGATGAAGACGATCGTGTACAAGAGTTCGATCCTAGCCTTCAGCTCAATGTGACCAACTTGTAGTCAGGTTTAGTCGTCATAAAGAATAAGGGCCGCAGATGCGGCCCTTATTACGTTTAGGTAAAGACAAGTAGATGGCTATTTTGCCTTGGGTAAGTATGGCAACACTCGCGCAGTTTGGGTTGGGAGAGTCATCTTGCCCCCCTCACCAATCTCACTTAACGCCACTTGCACTTTGCCATCCACAATCGCTTTCTCTGAGCCATTGGAGAACTGAATCACACCATTGAGATCGTTGGGAAACTCCAACGTGACACCTTCTACATCTGGCGTGAACCAGCTAGCGAACATCCCTCCGAGATCGACAAGCATGGCATGCATTTGAGGAAGGAGCACCTCAACCTCTTGGTACGAGACCTCTCCTTCCATTGGCTGTTTGGTCATGACGACCATCGAGAAATCACAGCGCTGATCTTGCGGGGTGCGCACGAAAACCAATGGATTCGCAGAACGCAAATTGTTATCGAGTGGTACCAAAAGCTCATGGTACTGAGAGGACTTAAGCTCTTCGTAGTGCTGCTCTTTTTCCATCCAGGCTTTCTCAATCACGCAATTACGCTTCGTATCGGCATTGAGAAAAAAGAAGCCGATTTTAACGTCTTCATGTCCCTCTTTGGCGTTTTGCTTCATGTGGGTGTAAAGCTTGGTGTAGGTAAACATGTATTCTTGCGCTGCGACGGGCGTGCACGCTATCGCCGCTGCAAACCCAAGTCCTAGGGCTAACTTTAATCGAGTCATTATCGTTACTTATTGTTTTGTCAGGTTATCTTCCCAGAAGTCCTGATTATGCATGATCATCGTCTTGATGTCTTGGACATAGTCCTCACCGCGCTCAGAATAGCGCAGCAAGCCATTAGTTAAAGCGATAGCTGCTTCAGTGTCGGTAAGACTTTTATCTTTTACATGTCGTTGGTAACGGATCTCACGCAAGTCTTCATACGCGTGATTACGATTCACATTCATAAAATAGCCATGAATGGACTGCTGGACCGATTTAAACTTGGCAACTTCATGGCTCATATCATCGCCCCGCTTCAGCGGTACCACACCGCACCCTTCGGAGTAACACCATTGACCAAAGTAGTTGTTTGCCTTGCGGGCGAAACGCGACGTGCCCCAAGCTGACTCATTGGCGGCTTGAACCAACACCAGAGATTCCGGCAATACATCGACGCGATGCAACATAGTCTCAAGCCAAGCTTGATCAATGCCGCCTTCTGGAAGCTGGACGTTGTAACGTTCACCCAACTCAGAGGCGTATTGACGATCTTTGGCTGTTAACTGACCCTTTTGAAAACGACGTTGAATGATGTCTAAACGCGAACGCTCTTTTTTGACTCTCTGGTTTTCCAACTCGATACCCGGGCGTAGGTAGTCGAAGAACGCCTGTTTTTTCTCGGAGACATCATCAAAGCGAGTAAAATCTGGCGCTTTACCGACTTTCTTCGCTTGAGAATAGGAAACGCTCACCGCCTCTTCTCGATCCTGTTTCTCGTACTGGTAGTAACTGCAACTGGCAACCAGAGCTGCGATCACTAAAACAAGTAGTTCCGTCTTACGCATTGAAAATTTGTGGGTCGTTGTCATCATCATTCTCATCTGTAGGTTGTTCTTTGGTGACAATTTTTAGCTTAATACCAAACATATTGCGGTACACGATGCCTTTGACGTGGAAGAAAAACGGCAGCACAAAAATGAGGCCGATTCCGTAGAACATCACACCGACGATAAACAGCACCGTTACGACGGAATACAAACCCACTAGTGGGAAAAACTTCTTATTAACGGCGCGCAGCGACAACAGCAGCGATTGCATGGGCGGTACACGCTTCTCACAGATAAGGAGCATAGAGTTGCTAAACGCTAGCGACAAATACATAGAAACAAAGGGCAGAATCATTCCGGCCACGCCTTGAAGGAGCAGGCTAAACAGTGTCGCCATAATAACTGGAATGGTATGTTGTAGCCCTTTGAGCATGTGGCGGGGCTTGGTTGAGAGTCCAGCCGCGTGACTCATCGCCATTAAGCTGATCCCGGCATAAATCGGTGCACTGATCACTTCGTAACTAAAGTTGGCGACCATAATCGCACTGAAAATACTGGGGTCGAACTCTGCGGTACCTAAAATCGCATCGAAGATGATAGAAGGATTACCCAGTTGCAATTTTAGAGCGATATAAAAAATCGCCAGTTGCAACGCAATCAAGGCGATGATCGCCGGAGAGAAAGAGATGAAATGTTTCATGGTGTGCTGGCCCGCTTCTTTGAGCACATCCACCACCTTCAGCTCGTAATTTCCGGATAAGGCGCGCTCGATACTGCCGCCAAGGTTGAAGTCTTTTTCAAACTCACTCTTCATTGGAATTCCATCACTGGTCTGCCTGCCATGTTACGCTGGCACACTCACTTTTAGAGAAAAAATTAACATCATTATACTGAAACATCTCGCACTCTAAAATCAGAACCGTCATTGTTGCCAGTTTTATCAACGATTTGATTGATATTTGAACTTTTTGTGTTTTAAAGTGGGCAACAGGTTGAACAAATCACGGGTCGTAGTCTCGTCCACCCACGTTAGATAACGGGGGCTAGTTTCGTTAACAAACATACAGGTCAGACTTCATAAAAATTTTTTCACTTGGAGGCTGATAAATTGCTTTGATTTCACGATTTTGGTGATTATGATTCGCGCCTCTAACTTCACGTTATTTTATGCGCTTTCTCATTAGGGAAATGAATCAATACCCATAGTGATGGCTAGGTACAACGCTATGGTTCTGTTTAAGTAGGAGAAATACAGACGTTGAACAGCAAAAATACAGCAGAACAACCGGTTATACGCTTAGCCGGCATCAATAAAAGCTTCGATGGTAAAGAAATCATCGGTCACCTAAATCTCGATGTAAATCACGGTGAGTTTTTGACCATTTTAGGCCCTTCAGGCTGTGGTAAAACAACCGTATTACGTATGATTGCGGGCTTCGAGTCTGCAGATAACGGTGACATCATTCTTGATGGTCAAACTGTGACTCATGTTCCTGCTGAGCAGCGACACGTCAATACTGTTTTCCAGAGTTATGCCCTCTTCCCGCACATGACGGTGTTTGAGAACGTCGCGTTTGGTTTGCGTATGCAAAAAGTGCCGAGCCAAGATATTGAACCCCGAGTCCTTGAAGCGCTGCGCATGGTGCGCCTTGAAGAGATGGCGCAACGCAAGCCTCACCAGCTTTCCGGAGGCCAGCAGCAGCGCATAGCCATTGCACGCGCGGTGGTCAACAAACCCAAGGTATTGCTGTTAGACGAATCGTTGTCAGCGTTGGACTACAAACTGCGCAAGCAGATGCAAATTGAGCTTAAGCAGCTTCAGCGCAAACTGGGCATCACCTTCATCTTCGTCACCCACGACCAAGAGGAAGCGCTATCGATGTCGGACCGCATTATCGTGATGCGCGATGGCGTCATCGAGCAAGATGGCTCCCCACGTGAGATTTACGAAGAGCCGAAGAACCTATTCGTTGCGCGTTTTATCGGTGAAATTAACGTCTTTCATGCCACCATGATCGAGCGTTTGGACGACAAACGCGTGCGCGCCGAAATTGAAGGCGTCGATAGCGTTGTTTACTTCGAAGGTGAAGCTCAAGCCGGCGACAAGCTACAAGTGATGCTACGCCCTGAAGACTTACGTATCGAAGAGATCAAAGAGTCCGAGCAGCGTGGCATCGTTGGTCATGTCACTGAGCGTACCTATAAAGGGATGACGCTCGACTCCGTGATAGAACTTGAATCAGGTATGCGCGTCATGGTGAGTGAATTCTTCAATGAAGATGACCCGGATGTTGATCACTCTCTCGGTCAAAAAGTTGCCATCACTTGGGTGGAGAGCTGGGAGGTGGTGCTCAATGAAAGCGTCGAAGTTTAATCTTCAAAATGCGATCATCACACTGATTGTCGGCTGGTTAACACTATTTGTGCTGTTACCCAACCTGATGATCATTGGTACGAGTTTCCTTACGCGTGACGAAGCGAATCTCATCGATCTGACCTTTACTTTAGACAACTACGCGCGCTTATTCGACCCATTGTACGCCAAAGTACTGTGGCATTCGTTTTATATGGCGATCGTCGCCACCTTGATCTGCTTGGTGATTGGCTACCCTTTTGCCTACATCGTGGGAAAGATGCCGGCCAAGTGGCGCCCTATCATGCTGTTTTTGGTCATCGTTCCTTTTTGGACCAACTCGCTGATTCGTACTTATGGGCTAAAAATTGTCTTAGGTACTCAGGGTATTTTAAACAAATCATTGATGGCACTAGAACTTATCGATAAGCCACTACGCATTATGTACACCGAGAGCGCCGTGATGATTGGCCTTGTCTACATCTTGCTGCCGTTTATGATTCTGCCGTTGTATTCGGCGATTGAAAAATTAGACGATACCTACATTGAGGCGGCGAAAGATCTCGGTGCCAACAAACTGCAAATCTTCACGCGTGTCACCTTACCATTGACCATGCCGGGCATTATTGGTGGTTGCTTATTAGTTCTGCTGCCTGCACTCGGCATGTTCTATATCTCCGATTTGCTCGGTGGTGCGAAGAACTTGCTCATTGGTAACGTGATCAAAAGCCAAGTGCTCAATGCACGTGATTGGCCATTCGGCGCGGCAACCAGTATCGCATTGACCATTGCGATGGCGGTAATGTTGTACGCCTACTATCGGGCAGGAAAACTCTTGAATAAGAAAGTGGAGCTAAGCTGATGGGAAAAACAGTTAGATTTAGCTTTATGAGCGTTGTGTACGGCTTTTTGTACCTGCCTATCATCGTGCTGATCGTTAACTCATTCAATGCCAATAAATTCGGCATGAAGTGGGATGGTTTTACCACCAAGTGGTACGAAACCTTGGTCAACAATGACAGCCTAATGCAAGCTGCGTGGCACTCGATCAACGTGGCGGTGTTTTCCGCTACTGCCGCCACCGTGATTGGTAGCCTAACTGCGGTGGCGCTATTTCGCTATAACTTCAAAGGCAAAAACGCGGTGAATGGCATGCTGTTTGTTGTCATGATGTCACCGGATATCGTGATGGCGATTTCGCTGCTTGCCCTATTCTTGGTGCTAGGCGCCCAACTGGGCTTTTTCACTTTGTTGATCGCCCACATTACCTTCTGTCTGCCTTTTGTGGTTGTGACGGTATACAGCCGCTTAAACGGGTTTGATGTAAAAATGCTTGAGGCAGCAAAAGATCTGGGCGCGAGTGAGTGGACGATTTTAAGCAAAATCATCTTACCCTTGGCGAAGCCAGCGGTCGCTGCCGGTTGGCTGCTGAGCTTCACGCTATCACTGGACGATGTGATCATCAGTTCCTTTGTCACAGGGCCGACTTATGAAATTCTACCATTGAAGATCTATTCAATGGTGAAGGTGGGCATTTCACCAGAGGTGAATGCTATTGCAACCGTCATGTTGGTGGTGTCGTTGACACTGGTTATCCTCTCGCAATTGATTGCTCGCGAGAAGGACTGATACCCATGACTTTGTACGGGACGGCACTCACCGTCCTGTTTTTTATCGATAATGGCCAGTGTTGCTGGCCTGTACGTTTGGTTTGGAGCTAACGTCAATGAAAAAATGGGCAACTTTAATTACGGCAAGTGCATGCATGTTCTCTCTCTTTTCAGCGCAAACGCGTGCAGAAGACAAAGAATTAGTGTTTATGAACTGGGGGCCGTACATTAACAGCAGTTTGCTTGAGCAGTTCACCAGTGAAACCGGCATTAAAGTGATTTACTCGACGTATGAGTCGAATGAAACACTCTATGCCAAGCTAAAAACGCACAACCAAGGCTACGATTTAGTCGTCCCTTCTACCTACTTCGTCGCTAAAATGCGTGACGAAGGTATGTTGCAGAAAATTGATAAGAGCAAGCTGTCAAACTTTGCCAACTTGGACAAAAACTACCTCAACAAACCTTATGATCTAAACAACGAATACTCGATTCCACATGTAGTAGCGATCACAGGTCTGGCCGTAAATGAAGACATGTACGATACCAACGACTTTACCAGCTGGGCAGACCTATGGAACCCGGATTTGCAAGGTCAAGTCATGTTGATGGATGACACGCGTGAGGTGTTCCATATCGCTTTACGTAAACTGGGTTACTCAGGCAATACCACTGACCCAGAGCAAATCGACCAAGCGTACGCTGAACTGCAAAAGCTCATGCCAAACGTCTTAGTCTTTAACTCAGACAACCCAGCAGCGCCTTACTTATCGGGCGAAGTGGGTGTCGGCATGTTGTGGAATGGCAGTGCTGCCGCCGTGCAAAACGAAGGTCTCAACCTTAAACTGGTCTTTCCAAAAGAAGGAGGCATTGGTTGGGTCGATAACTTTGCTATCTCTTCCGGAGCGAAAAACGTAGAAGCCGCGCATAAGATGATCGATTTCTTACTACGCCCTGAAATCGCTGAACAAATCTCGCGTGATACCGGTTATTTGACCGCTGTAGCAGAGTCTAATGCCAAGTTTAAAGATGTGGCGCCGCTCTTCCCATCGCAAGAGGATCTTGACCGAGTAGAATGGCAAGATGCGGTTGGTGACATGACGGTTAAGTACGAAGACTACTTTATGAAGTTGAAAGCGGGTCAATAACCGTTTAACAGACGAAAAAGAACAAAATAGGTAGCGGATGCTGCCTATTTTTTTGTTTGGCTGATATACTTTTCGCGTATGGTTTATCTTGTCGATAAATATTATTACTCACTGCACTATCAATAAGATACGTCAGGAACGATGGATCTTGATGGCGCACCAAAAAACGGAAATACAATGAAAAGTAAATTCTATGCAAGCGCCTTGTGCGCAGCGACACTTATCGCTTCCCCTGCTATGGCTGCTGATCAAGAACTCTATTTCTACAACTGGTCGGAATACATTCCGTCTGAAGTTCTTGAAGACTTTACAAAAGAAACTGGGATCAAAGTGATCTACTCAACCTACGAGTCTAACGAAAGCATGTACGCCAAGTTAAAGACTCAAGGCTCAGGTTATGACCTGGTAGTACCGTCTACCTATTTTGTGTCGAAGATGCGTAAGGAAGGCATGCTTCAACAAATCGATAAAACACAGTTGTCGCACTTTGCCGATCTCGACAGTAATTTCTTGAACAAACCTTTTGACCCAAGCAACAATTACTCGATTCCCTACATTTGGGGCGCGACGGGGATTGGCATCAACTCTGATATGCTAGACCGCTCAACTGTCACCAAGTGGGACGACTTTTGGGATACCAAGTGGGAAGGCCAACTCATGCTGATGGACGATTCGCGTGAGGTATTCCACATCGCCTTAACCAAACTCGGTTACTCACCCAACACCACCAACCCTGACGAAATTGAAGCGGCGTATCAAGAGCTGAAAAAACTGATGCCTAATGTGTTGGTATTTAACTCTGACTTCCCTGCTAACCCCTACCTTGCCGGTGAAGTCTCGCTGGGTATGCTCTGGAATGGGTCTGCCTACATGGCTCGTCAAGAGGGCGCATCCATCGACATCATTTGGCCAGAAAAAGGCGCCATTTTTTGGATGGACAGCTTAGCTATTCCAGCAGAAGCGAAAAACATCGAAGCCGCGCACAAGATGATCGATTTCCTACTGCGTCCTGAGAACGCAGCGAAAATTGCCGTTGAAATCGGCTACCCGACCCCCGTCGCCACCGCGCACGACTTGCTGCCCGAAGATTTTGCCAACGATCCAAGCATCTTCCCACCACAAGAGGTGATGGAAAGCGGCACATGGCAAGATGAGGTGGGTGAAGCCAGCGTGCTTTACGATGAGTACTTCCAAAAACTCAAAGTGAACAACTAGTCCACGAATGACTCACTCATATCGATAATCCATTGTCGATAAGAGTATCAAAGTAAAACGGCCACGCAATGTGGCCGTTGTTGTATTTAACTGCTCACTTTAATCGTTGAAAGTGAGTCGTTTGAGCTCCTGTCGCGCCAGTTATGCATGTTTGCGTGATGGTGTCTGTAGCGACAAAATTTCATCCACAAGTTTCGGCACCTCAATACTTGCTTTACCGTAGCGTTTTTCTTCAAACTCACTCTCGATAGCGCTGGGCTCAAGATTGATTTCAATCGAATGGGCACCGTGCATTCTTGCATCATGAACAAATCCTGCGGCGGGATACACCACACCGGAAGTGCCGATGGATATAAACAGATCCGACTTTTCCAACGCTTCATAGATGTCGCCCATGCGCAGCGGCATTTCGCCAAACCACACAACGTGGGGGCGCATCTGTGACGGGATTTGACAACAGTGACATAAATCACCGGTGTGAATCGGCCCCTGTTCATCGACTACTTGATTGGAGACGCTGCAACGCGCTTTCAGTAGCTCGCCATGCATATGAATGACATTGGTACTGCCACCGCGCTCATGTAAGTTATCGATATTTTGCGTAATGATGGTGACACTGCCTTCCAACTCTTGCTCTAGCCTACCTAATGCGAGATGGGCGGCGTTAGGTTTAATCGAATCATCTTGGAGTTTGAGACGACGTTGATTGTAAAACTCTTGCACTAAGTCTGGGTTGCGCGCGAATCCTTCTGGCGTTGCGACATCTTCAATACGGTGGTTTTCCCAAAGGCCATCTTGAGCGCGAAAGGTCTTAATACCAGATTCAGCGGAGATACCTGCGCCAGTCAAAATAACGACGTTGCGGTACGGAAACTTCATAGGTCTTCCTTTATTGGTTTTCTTCCTTTGCTGTTAGCTTAGCACTTCATCAATAACAACAATAGGAATAAGGATTAGACCATAGTCGAAGCGTTTTAAACGAGGTGTGGTTTCTGTGATGGATGATCAAAAACGGGGCGCCTAATCACGCCCCGAGTTCGTTGGATACTGCGCTTTGATCAGTCTTCGTTGGTCGAAGAGATCTTGTGAATCGCCAAATCGGCGCCATTAAACTCATCTTCCTCGGACAAGCGTAATCCGGTCACACTATTGATGATGCCGTAGACAAGCATTGCGCCTACGACCGCAATCACGATACCAGCGATGGTGCCAAGCACTTGAACCGTCAAGCTCACGCCGCCTAAGCCACCGAGTGCCGTTTGGCCAAAGATTCCAGCCGCAACACCACCCCACGCGCCACAAACGCCGTGCAGAGGCCATACGCCGAGCACATCATCGATCTTGGTTTTGTTTTGTAGATAGGTAAAGAGGTAAACGAACAACGCGCCAGCCACCGCACCAGTGACAAGCGCGCCAATCGGATGCATCAGATCGGAACCGGCACACACAGCAACCAAACCTGCGAGTGGTCCATTGTGAATAAAGCCTGGGTCATTTTTACCCGCAATTAAGGCCGCCACAATACCCCCGACCATCGCCATCAGTGAATTCATCGCCACTAGGCCGCTGATGCCTTCCAGCGTTTGTGCAGACATCACGTTAAAACCAAACCAGCCGACACATAGAATCCATGCACCAAGTGCCAAAAATGGGATATTTGAAGGCGCGAAGTTGGTGTGCTTACCTGCACGAATACGGCCATTACGCATACCTAGAAACAGCACGGCAACCAAGGCTATCCAACCGCCCACGCCATGCACAACGACAGAGCCTGCAAAGTCATGGAAGCCATAACCAAATTGATTTTCAAACCAAGCTTGAACGCCGTAGTTGCCGTTCCAAATCATACCTTCAAAAATTGGGTAGACCAGACCGACGGTAAAGAACGTCGCAATCAGTACCGGATAGAATCGTGCACGCTCAGCAATGCCGCCTGAGACAATCGCTGGTATCGCCGCCGCAAAGGTGAGAAGGAAGAAGAACTTCACCAGTTCATAGCCATTGCCTTGCGATAGGGTTTGCGCATCGGCAAAGAAGTTCACCCCATAGGCAAGCCAGTAACCAAAGAAAAAGTAAGCGAGGGCTGAAATGCCGAAATCAGCGAGGATCTTGACCAGTGCATTGACTTGGTTTTTGTGGCGCACCGTCCCTACTTCGAGAAAAGCAAAGCCCGCGTGCATCAAAAACACCATGATTGCACCAAGCAGCAAAAAAAGGGTATCTGAACTCTGTGTCAGGGTTTGAACGGCTCCGTGTACCTGACTTACATCTAGGCTCATTATTGTCTGTCTCCATGTAGCGCACTTTTTATGTGCGTCGGTTATTTTCCATTCACCAAATTAGTGAAAAATGAATCAGGAAAGCCAGTAAACAATATCTGTGCCAGTATTGAGCAATATGTCAGAGTAAAAATAAGGCATTGATTTTATGTGGATAATAATTCTCAAGCTTGAAGGGAGAGCGACTAAAAGTGAGAGAGATTTAAACCAATGGCACCAACTTGGTGATAACGCACCAATTTAATGCACCCACCAAATCAATAAAGCGCCCCATATTGGAGCGCTATCAATATATGTGAATGCCACGTTACCGTTAGAGGTTGGGCCCTTTGGAGAAGTGAAACGGTTGATTCTGGCGAAGCAATCGCATGCCCTGTGCCATACGCACAAACCAGACTGCAATGGCCACTAAGCCTAAAGCAAAACCGATGTATGGAATCGCATGAGCCATCGAATCTATCCACTGGCTTTTATACCAGTAGTCGTTCACCCCTTTAAGCAAGCCATTGGATGTCGCGACGGTGATGATCAAGACCACAAAATAGGTCAAATTAAGGAAAAAGGTTCTGATCAATCCATAGTAGTGTGAATCCACCACCTGTCCATCTTCACCTTTATCGAGTCGATAACCCGCGTACACAATGGCGATCACCCCTGAAATCAAACAGGTAAAGGGAGTGAAGCAACTCAGGATATAGGCGACCCAAATTCCTTTATGCGTTTGGTTCATGCTTATCTCCTTTGTTGCCCTCGGGCGTTTTTGCCATGACTTCCTCGTACCACAAATCATGGTGCTCTTTCGCCCAAGTTTCGTCGACTTCACCCGTGACCATGCCCTCTAGTGCGCCCTCCATACCAAACAGACCGATATAGATGTGGAAGACAAAACCACAAATCAAAATCAGCGCCGCTAAGCCGTGCACGAGATTAGAAAGCTCCATATCGCGGCGAGTTTGACCGAATATTGGGAAATCCAGTACCAACCCGCTAAACGCAACCACGGTGCCCACCACGATCAAGAGCCAAAACAGCGCCTTCTCCCCCGCATTTGAAAACTCTGCGGACGGATGGCTACCTTTGTGTTTGCCCACCATGCCACCCAGTTTGAAGAACCAAACCAGATCCACCTTTTTAAACACCGACTTTCGCCACCACTTAACGAGGATGCACAGCAGCAAGAGATAAAAAATAGGGCCAATGTAGTTGTGATACTGCTTCGCAGTGATGATCACCCAGCCCCATAGCTCACTCGGAATATACGGCTTAAGAAAATGCTTGCCGTAAACCAACATCAAGCCACTAAACGCCAATGTCAGAAAGGTAAAAGCCATACTCCAGTGCAGTGCGCGGTCTAGGCGCGACCAGCGTTTGATCTTTCTGCCTGTACGCGGTGCACTCAACTTAATTGGCCCCATCACTAAGTAGACCAAGGTCACCATCGCAATACTGCCAAATATCGCCACTGCGCCTGCGGGCGACATCCACTTTTCTTTGAGGATGTACCAGGTTTGCCCTGGGGCACTGATCAGAACGCCATGCTCAGGAAACTGCGAGGTTGTATACCCCGCCTCGCCTTCGCGCACTTGGCGCCAATAATCGGCGCCGGCTAGTTGGGTCATCTCACTTTGTGCCACGTTTGTCTCTTGCTCCGCGTGCACGGGCAGAGATACGGCCCACCATGCCGCCATTACTGACAGCATGGTGACCCAAACACGTTTAAAAATAGAACTCATTCTACTCTCCGTGCTCAGCTCTTAGTGGCATCAAAGGCGAGATCATGACCATCGGTCCAACCAGCCCCTTTTGCCCCCCGTTCAACCACACGTTGGCGGAAAATGTCAGATACTTTCTCTGCATCGCCCGCCAGCAGTGCTTTGGTTGAACACAATGACGCACACATCGGCAACTTACCTTCCGCAATGCGGTTAGCCCCGTACTTTTGACGCTCTTCTGGCGAGCCTGGCTCTGTTTCCGGTCCGCCTGCACAGAAGGTGCATTTGTCCATTTTGCCACGTTCACCAAACGCTTCCTGTTTTGGAAACTGCGGTGCACCAAATGGGCAAGCAAACAAACAGTAGCCGCAACCAATGCAGAGATCTTTGTTGTGCAGCACGATGCCATCTTCAGTGTGTTCAAAACAATCGGCGGGACACACTGCCATACATGGTGCATCGGTACAGTGCATGCACGCCACCGAAATCGAGTTTTCACCCGGTTCACCATCATTGAGGGTCACAACGCGGCGGCGCTGTATGCCCCACTCTAATGCGTCATCGTTTTCGTTTTTACATGCCGTGACACAGCCGTTACATTCGATGCAGCGTTTGGTGTCACATAGGAATTTCATTCTAGCCATGGGGTAACTCCTTACGCTTTGCGAATGTTACAGAGGGTGACTTTGGTTTCCTGCATTTGCGTCACAGGGTCATAACCGTATGTCGTGGCAATGTTGGCAGACTCACCAATCACATAAGGATCAGAGCCTTCAGGGTAACGACTGCGCAGATCTTCGCCTTGGAATTTGCCGCCAAAGTGGAAAGGAATGAACGCCATACCCGGGCGAACTCGGCGCGTTACCATGGCTTTAACATTGATTCGCCCTTTCTCAGCCCCTTCAACCCAAACCATATCGCCATCTTTAAAGCCGAGATCGTTGGCATCTTTCGGGTTCACCTCAACAAACATCTCTTGTTGCAGCTCTGCCAACCAAGGGTTTGAGCGCGTTTCATCACCGCCACCTTCGTACTCGACCAAGCGACCGGAGGTCAAAATAATCGGGTACTCACCGGATTTATCTTGGTCTTGAATGGATTTGTAGAGCGTCGGCAATCGGTAAATCGATTCACTGTCATGCCAAGTTGGGTAATCGGCAACAAGATCACGACGAGGTGTGTAAAGTGGCTCGCGGTGCAGCGGCACGCGATCTGGGAAGGTCCAGACAATCGCTCGTGCTTTCGCATTACCAAATGGAATACATCCGTGGGCGATGGTCACACGTTGAATGCCGCCAGAGAGATCGGTTTTCCAGTTTTTGCCCTCTGCGGCGGCTTTCTCAGCTTCCGTGAGATCGTCCCACCAGCCGAGCGATTTCAGCAACTTGTCACTGAACTCAGGGTAACCATCTTGGATCTCAGAGCCTTTCGAATAGCTGTCTTCTGCCAATAGGTTTTTGCCCTCAAATTCAACCCCGTAACGGGCGCGGAAGTTACCGCCACCTTGTGCCACTGGCTTGGAGGTATCGTATAGGATGTGTGTGCCAGGGTGCTTCATCTCTGGCGTTCCCCAACATGGCCAAGGCAGTCCGTAGGTTTCACCGTGGATCGGGCCGCCTTCTGCTTCCAATGTGGTTTTGTGGAAGGTGTGCCAGTTTTGTTGGTGCGCCTTCAATCGCTCAGGGCTTTGTCCTGTGTAGCCAATGGTCCACATCCCTTTGTTGAATTCACGCGTGATGTCTTCAATCACAGGCTGATTGTTTTCGACCCGAATGTGTTTAAACAGTTGATCGGCAATACCCAGTTTCTGACTCAATAAATAGATGATTTCATGATCCGGTTTGGATTCAAACAAGGGCTCAACCACTTTATCGCGCCACTGAATTGAGCGGTTTGACGCAGTAACGCTACCATAGGTCTCAAATTGCGTTGTGGCAGGCAGCAGATAGACGCCATCGGTGCGATCGTTCATCACGGCTGCGACGGTTGGGTATGGATCGACAATCACCATCATGTCGAGCTTTTTCATCGCCTGACGCATCTCTACACCACGGGTCTGAGAGTTGACCGCGTGTCCCCAGTAGAACATGGCGCGAATGTTGTCGTTTTGCTCGATGTTCTCTTTGTTTTCCAGTACACCATCAATCCAGCGTGATACTGGGATACCCATGTTATTCATCGGTTTCTGACCGCGATACTCGTTTTGATCGAAGCGATTCTTCACCCAGTCAAAATCCAGATCCCATACGCGCGCCCAATGTTGCCATGCTCCATCAGCGAGACCGTAATACCCGGGAAGAGTGTGCGACAAAACGCCAAGGTCCGTCGCACCTTGCACGTTATCGTGCCCGCGGAAAATGTTAGCGCCGCCGCCCGACTTACCCATATTACCCAGTGCCAGCTCTAATACGCAGTAAGCACGTGTGTTGTTGTTACCTGTGGTGTGTTGAGTCCCGCCCATACACCAAACCACGCAGCCAGGTCGATTTTCTGAGAGCAGTTTCGCTGTCTGATAAACATCCGCTTCACTGACGCCTGTTACACGTTCTACTTCGGCTGGCGTCCATTTGGCGACTTCCTGACGGATTTCGTCCATACCAAACACGCGTTGACGAATGAACTCTTTATCTTCCCACTGATTAGCGAACACGTGCCATAAGATGCCCCAAATAAAAGCAACGTCCGAGCCCGGTCGTAGAGAAACGTAGTGATCCGACTTCGCTGCGGTGCGCGTTCTACGCGGGTCAGCGACGACAATCTTACAGTTGTTCTTCTCTTTGGCGATCAGGATGTGCTGCATCGCCACAGGATGCGCTTCTGCTGGGTTAGAGCCAATAAACAACATCGACTTACAGTTGTGCATATCATTGAACGAGTTGGTCATCGCGCCGTAGCCCCAAGTATTGGCTACACCGGCGACCGTCGTTGAGTGACAAATACGCGCTTGGTGGTCGACGTTGTTGGTTCCCCACAACGACGCCATTTTACGGAACATGTAAGCTTGTTCGTTATTGTGCTTGGCGCTGCCAAGGAAATAGACCGAATCTGGGCCCGACTGCTCTCTAATAGACAAGCACTGATCACCAATTTCGTTGATCGCTTGCTCCCATGACAACTTCTTCCATTTGCCATATTCAAGCTTCATTGGGTACTTTAAGCGGCACTCACCATGACCGTGCTCTCGAAGCGCTGCCCCTTTTGCGCAGTGACCGCCTGCGTTAAACGGGTGATCGAACGCAGGCTCTTGCCCTGTCCATACGCCGTTTTGCACTTCGGCGTAAATACCGCAACCCACAGAGCAGTGCGAACAAATCGTGCGTTTTACTTCGGTTTTCGCCTCAGGATCAACCGCTTTCGCTTCGGCTTTTTTCATCATTCCCGGGGTGAAGAGACACGCACCCGCCACTGCACCTCCTGCGGCGAGCGAGCTATTTTTCATAAAGGCGCGACGCGAAATACCCAGCGGATTATTTTGCTGGCTGACCGTATCGGAGCGTTTGGTTAGTTTCATCGTCTTCACTCCTATAGCGTGTCGTAGTAATCGCGCACATGCTGCGTTTCACGATAGCCAGCTTTGGTTGGCTCGGTGGCTGTAACGCTGCTCTCTTTTGCCTCTACGGCTTGACTGGTTCCGGCGACAGCCGCACCAACAACGGCGGCACTGGCCACGCCTTTGAGCAGGTCGCGGCGTCCATTATCCACTTCACTTTTGTTTTTCATTTTGCTTCCTTACCTTATTGGTATTGAGAGAGTCACTCTGTTGTCGTGCCCTCTCTTATTCCTGAGTTCAGACCAAATCTCTATAGAGAACTCGGTCCATACTCGGTGGCATCTTTAACTTCAATTCGTGTACTGGTGTGATGATCTGGCGAGCGCGTAAAACACACCTGCTCGACAGTGAGAAAAGCGCTTATCAATTGAGCAACACTTCGATAGAACTGGGCGTGCTTTGCTTCATTCAGTTGCTCGGTAAACAGATAAAACCAAGGCGCAATGTGGTCGTTAAAAAACTGTTGCTGAGTCACTTCATCTTGAGGAACCAGCATCGCCATGACTTCACACAATGCTGCGAGGTGATCCTCGGGCTCTTTAACATGGCTGTCGCGTTCGAATCCGAGTCTGGCTAGCGTCTGACGCAGCTCTGCCAACGGTTTCTCCATCAAAGAGCCCGTCAGGTGCCAGGAGGCAAACGGCACCACTTCGCCTCGGCCAATACCGATAAACAGCTCAAAGAACTCATCTTCAAGTTGGCTTGGCTCGACGTGCTTTGCTGCGCTGTTGAGTGATTGCCACGCCTTGACCATGTCATTGTTCGCAGACTCGGTCTCTAACTCTCGCAAAAAGTTCAACATCGGCTCATTGGGGCACTGGCGCAGCAAGGTCGCAATCAACAGATACACTTCTGCGCGCGGGGATGGATGAGGGTCCATTGTCGTTTCCATTTGAAATCCTAATAGTTGAGCTGTTGCATCGGGTCGTTCGCCATCGACTCAAACATATCGACGACACGACAATCTTCACACATGGCAATACGATTGATTGCTGCTTGATCGGTGAAATGTGAGTGACCCTGTAACTTGGATTGCAGCATGTCTATCATAGATTGAGGAGCAAACGGCTTTTCACAGCGTAAACACTTGGCAGCCGGTTCTTGGTGAATGATTCTGGCGCTCTCTCGCTCTTGCTGATTCCAGTTCATGCGCGCTTCTAACTCAATCGCGCTCTCTGGACACGCTTTTTCACACAAGCCGCACTGCACGCAATCTTGCTCGACAAACTGCAAAGAGGGCGATTGACCGTCGGTATGTAAGGCGCGCGTCGGACACACCGCCACGCAGCTCATGCAAGAGGTACACTTAGTGCTGTCACACTTCACTTGACCATAAGGCACATGAGCAGGAACATCGGCGATAACCTGGCTTGGCGGGTAGTGCTGCGCGAGGGCATCTAAACAGCTAAACAGACGCTGACGTTTGTTGCCACTGATCTCACCCAAAGAGATGCTTAACGGCTCGGTGATCAACTGAGGTATCGTGCTGCGCAGTGACTCGATATAGAGTAGCTCAATACGCGAGGTCTCAATCCCTAGTTGCGCAAGAAAGCGTTGAGCAGTGTCAATCTCACTATTGAGTACGCGCAATATGGTTTGTGGCATGTGCTGACTGACGGCAAACAACACTTGGCAAGCGCCATTGCTCAATGCTGCAAACCACGTATCGATACCGACGCTGGCGATCTCTTCCAACTCGACAGGAATAACATTGTCAGGTAACTGCTTAAGCGCTATGACGTTGTAACTTTCATGGCGTTCACTGCAAAATAGAAGGACGGGCGCTTGGCCGTTGTGCTTGCGGTAGTTGGCCAATAGACGCTCAACAAACGTCTGCGTTTGTGTCGGGTTAGGTAGCGCGTAATGAATCGCTTCCGTCGGGCAGCTGGTTGCACAGGTGCCAACCCCTTGGCAGAGAAACGGATTAATCTCTATCTTATGCCCCGTTTTCTCACTCCCTTGGCTGGAAAGTGCGCCTGCCGGACAGGCATCGACACAGCGCTCACACCCTTTGACACCTCGTGAGCTGTGCGCGCACAAGTCGGTATCGAGACGAAAATATTTAGGCTTATCAAAGGTGCCTTTTAAGGTCGGGATCTCTTCAAGCGCTTGAGTCAGTTTGGGGTAACCTCGGCCTACAGGGTAATAACCCGGCACCGGCACTTCTTCACTCATGCAACTGCTTAAGCAGAGATCAAGCACAATATCGAATTGACTGCGGCCCAGTGTTGCAGCAGCGAGATTGCTTTCGCCGCCTTGACTCTCGATCATCACCTCAAATGCGCCGAGAAACCCACTTACTCGCACGCTACGAGTAAAGTAAAGGGATTGATGTGTGCCTGCTTCTCCGTCGGTAGAAAGCAAAGTAACGCTGCCCATCATGGTTAACTGCTCGGCAGCGCTCTCGATAATGGCGGTTGGGCCAATGATCAGCGTATCGCCTTGGCTTTCATAACTGACGGTGGGTGGGATGAGGTTGGCAAGCTCAACCGTGCTTTGAATGGCGGCGGCGCGTGCTAGGCCATTGATTGACTGACTTTGTTCGAGCAGTTGCCTTAAGCCAAGTTCGCTAGGCAGGTGTTGACCTCCCCCACCTTGCGCCGGGTGACTGCTCACGTGTGTGTGATCATGCATTGCTGCGTTCCAGTGTTTTATTATCGTTTTATTTTGATGGAACAGAGCAAAGCAAATGCCATACCAAAAAATAATTTCAAATTAATCAGTAAATTAGCTCTATTTTATAAACAGTTAGTGCTGATCAGCTAAAGACCATAAAAAAGGTGAGACAATTTGTCTCACCTTTTCTTTATCTCTTGGTCAAAATGTCCCTTATTACAATGTGGGATCTTTTGTCCCACTCACATTAACGGGATCTGCGATCTCTGGGAGCTTTTCATCCGAATGCGTGTCAAGATCAGAGCATGACGTGTCTGCTTGCGACGGTTCTTCTATCGGGTCGCTGGTGGATGCCTTATCTTGTTCACCCATCCAGTCACGCAATTGACTCACCACATCGCTGGATAAGCTCTTGACCGCCTTAAAGTTATGATCGTAATCATTGAGATTATCGACTTCACTAAAGGCGCCGGATTGAAACAGTTGTCTTAGCGCGAGCTTTTTTATGCTCTGCTCTGCATCTGATGACAATAGTGCGGCGATGTCGCCAGAGGACTCATCGAGAGAATGATGTGACGAACTACCCGGCGCTGACGTATCTTGCTTCGCCTCAACACCACTGGTCGACGGCTGTGCTCCGCTATCGTCCGAATCTTGCGCCTCTGAATCGGACGGTAAGACAGGTTGAGCCTCCTCTCTCACGTCCTCGAGTTTGCGCTGGGACCAACGCTGTAAAAAATTACTTGCCACTGGCGCGCCCTGCTCCTTTGCGTTTCTTACGTCTCACTTCGAGTAGCTCGCCGTGTCGGCCGATAAACGCTTCCATCCACGCTTGGACGGGCAGTGGCATGGCGTTGGAAAGCACTAGGTAATCGCCATCCATGTATTGCCCCGCAACACTTTGCGAAGCAGTGATCATCACGATTTTTGGCGTTTCATCGCTTTCCATAACATCCAATATTAAGAATAGCTTGGGTTGCTGAGCGCTTAAGTTGAATCGATAGTCCGTGCGCTCATCTTTAAATAAGCGCAGCGTGCTAACAAATGGCTCACCGGAGGTGGGGTTGAGCTCAAACTCCTTGAGTTGCCATTGGGTGGTTGACCAAATCCCAGTTGAAATTTCATGCGACACCAATCGGCTCGCGATGGGCCAGCTATCCTCGGTTTTAATTCGATGTATTGAGTTTGACATGGTTCACCAGCGTATCATTGTTATCAGCCCATTCGAGAAAATGAATGGCGCTCGTATTATCTATTCGCCTGACAAGACCCACTATTGATTTCTTAAAAGACGAGTCTTAAAGAACGAACAGTAAAATAACGCTCTGCAAATATCGTACCTAGCGTTGATGTGTGCGCAAAGAGACACGATGCCTCAGTCGCTCTAATAACATAGACAACAGAGTGCACATCGATCGTGCTTAATGAGGTTGAGTATTCTAAATATTGATCTCACTAGAGTTTAGGAACGCAAATTGCTATATGTTTGTCTCAACAACAATACAAACCCATGCGAAAGGCCGTGTCGACGTGAAACCCAACATCATTAAAACCCAACCCAACCCTGAGCAAACGATTGAAGTCGACGTTTATGACGAGTACGGAGAGAAACTCGTTAAGCAGATCGCCTGTGAGCGTCCGTTGACTGTGATGCTCAATTGGAAAGAAGTGGTCACGCTGATGACACTCGGTTCAAGACCCGAATCGTTAGTATTGGGTTATTTGAAAAACCAGAGTTTCCTCACTGACCCGGACGCGATTGAGTCAGTCATCATCGATTGGGAAACGCACACCGCCGCGGTGGTAACCAAAGAGGATATTGAACACGTTGAAGGTGCGCTAAAGAAAAAGACGGTCACGTCGGGCTGCGGTCAAGGCACCATGTATGGCAATGTCATGAAGCAACTGGAGGGGTATCAAGTCCCGCAAATCTCGATCAAGCAAAGCGCCATCTACCAAGCCCTAGAAGCGCTCACCCATTACAATGATACCTACAAAAAAGCCGGCGCGGTGCATGGCTGCGCGATTTGTCATGGCGATCAAGTGCTCTCTTTTGTCGAAGATGTAGGCAGGCACAATGCGGTAGACACCTTGGCGGGTGAGATGTGGATCAATCAAGAGTCCGGCGAGGATAAAATCTTCTATACCACGGGTCGCTTGACGTCTGAGATGGTGATTAAAGTCGCGCAAATGGGCATTCCTGTTCTGCTCTCGCGCTCTGGTGTCACGCAAATGGGGTTAGAGCTTGCTGAGCAGTTTGGCATCACCACCATTGCGCGCGCCAAAGGGCTGCGTTTTCAGGTCTTTACCGGCGCGCAAAAAATGGTGTTTGATGTCAAAGGGGAAACGAGTAGCGGGACGCGTTAAGACTCTAAATCTTCTAAGCAACATCAATCAACGCGACCTACAAAAACGGCCGCCTCAGGATGCTTTCTATCGAAAGAGTACCTGAAGCGGCCGTTATCATTCATCTAGGATGGCATTGATGATGTCATCCTAGGGATCGTCCATTAGCCATCGATGCCTTTGGCTTTCAAGAACTCAGCGTAAGTGCCTTTGAAGTCAGTGATCTTACCGTCTTTGAGTTCGATGATTCGTGTCGCCAAAGAGTCAACAAAGACGCGGTCGTGCGAGACGAAGAACAAGGTGCCCTTGTATTGCTCTAGCGCATTGTTGAGTGATTCGATCGATTCCATGTCCATGTGGTTGGTAGGCTCATCCATCAACAACATGTTGGGTTTATGCATCATCAATTTACCCAACAACATGCGGCCTTGTTCACCACCAGAAAGCACTTTGACGGACTTTTTGATGTCATCTTGTGAAAACAACATACGGCCTAAGAAGCTGCGAATCACTTGCTCGTCGTCACCCTCTTGTCGCCATTGACCCATCCACTCCATCAAGTTCATGTCTTCTTCAAAGTCATGCGCATGATCTTGGGCGTAGTAACCAAGATTTGAGTTTTCAGACCACTTATAAGCCCCCGATTTCGGCTCAAGGACGCCAGCAAGCGTGTTGAGCAAAGTGGTTTTACCCACACCGTTTTCACCGATAATCGCGACGCGTTCGCCCACTTCAAAAATCGCATTGAAGTTTTCAAATAGCATGGATTCAAAACCTTGGCTAAGGTTTTCCACTTCCAGCGCATTTCGGAACAGCTCTTTTGATTGCTCAAAACGGATGAACGGGTTTTGACGGCTTGATGCCTTGACTTCTTGCAATTGAATCTTATCAATTTGCTTCGCGCGAGAGGTGGCCTGCTTAGCTTTTGAAGCGTTGGCAGAGAAGCGCGCGACGAAGGTTTGCAGCTCGGCAATTTGCGCTTTCTTCTTCGCGTTGTCGGCCAGTAGACGTTCACGCGCCTGCATAGCGGCCATCATGTATTCATCGTAGTTGCCCGGGTAGACACGCAATTCACCGTAATCGAGATCCGCCATGTGCGTACAGACAGAGTTGAGGAAGTGACGGTCGTGCGAGATGATGATCATGGTGCAGTTACGCTGGTTGAGCGTCTCTTCCAACCAACGAATGGTGTCGATGTCCAAGTTGTTGGTTGGTTCGTCAAGCAACATGATGTGCGGGTCAGCAAACAGTACCTGAGCCAACAGCACACGCAGTTTCCAGCCTGGGGCTATTTCGCTCATCAAACCGTAATGTTGCTCTTCAGGAATGCCCACTGCGAGTAGCAATTCACCCGCTTTGGCATCGGCCATGTAACCGTCCATTTCAGCAAATTGAACTTCCAGGTCTGCCACCAGCATGCCTTCTTCTTCGGTCATTTCTGGCAAAGCGTAGATACGATCGCGCTCTTTTTTCACCGTCCAAAGCTCTTTGTAACCCATGATCACGGTATCAATCACAGTGAACTCTTCGTAGGCGAATTGGTCCTGGTTCAGTTTAGCAACGCGCTCGTTCGGGTCGTAGCTGACGTTACCACCGGTTGGCTCTAGCTCACCACTGAGAATTTTCATAAAGGTTGATTTGCCACATCCATTCGCGCCAATCAAGCCATAGCGGTTACCTTCGCCAAACTTTATCGAGATATTTTCAAACAGCGGCTTAGCACCAAATTGCTGCGTGATGTTGTTGGTGGATATCACAATCGTTACCTTATTTTTTGAAACCGTTAAAAACGGCGCCACACTACTTGCTCAAGGCGGCAACTGCAAGCCTTTTACCGCTTTTCCTTTCGTGTGATGTTTTATAGGGTGGCGACCTTGATACCGTTATCTGCTTTGCATGGCAGTTGAAGACTAAAGCAGCTGCCTTTTCCTAGTGTTGATGCCACTGTGATCTCGCCGCCCGTTTGGCTAAGTAAACTTTGCGAGACCGACAGCCCAAGGCCAGTGCCTTCGCGTTTGGTGGTGTAGAAAGGCGAGAAAATACGCGTTAGGTTTTCTGGCTTGATGCCGCAGCCGTGATCCTCGACTTTAATCACCACGCCAAGGATCTGCCCCTCTTCTTGCCAATCGTGACTGCGAATGATCAGCGTCCCTTCCCCTTGCATCGCATGAATGCCGTTCATCTGTAGGTTCACCAAGATTTGCAGCAGATGATGTCGATTCACTTCAACCGGCGTGTGTGCACAAAGCTCGGTCTCAAAGGTCACTTGGCGCTTTTTACTGCCCGTCTTGACTAGGGTAATGCTCTCTTCAATGATGGGATTAACATGCTGCCAGGTGATTTCATCTTGCACGCCGCCCTGACGACTGTATTGCAACAGACTGCGGGTGATATTTCGGATCCGATCAATCTGGCCGTGAATCGCCACTATTTCATCGTTGACTCGATAGGCTTCCTGACCGAGTTCAAATTGAATCAACTCAATATTGCCAAGGATCACCGCGGTTGGGTTGTTGATCTCGTGCGCGATGCCTGCGGTTAACTCCCCGAGTGCCGCCAGCTTCTCCCTGACCACCAGCTTATCGCGGGTTTGGTTGAGTAATTGGATATGCAGCTCAAGTTGTTGCGTCTTCTCTTCTAAACTGGCCGTGCGTTGACGCACCTGACCTTCTAACTCGCTCGCCGCCATCTCGAGCTGGCGTTTTTGTTTCTCAAGCAAGTCCAACATATTGTCAAATTGCTTAGCCAGTTGCGCCAGCTCGTGGTTTTCGTCAAGCCCTAAATCGCCAATGCGGGTCTCCTTACCCAGTTGAATCCATTTGACGACACGGTGAATGTGCTCGATAGGTTTGAACAAGTCGCGCGAGCCACGATAGACCATCACCCCAGAACCGATCAAAAGCAGCACGGTAATGATCGACACCTCAGCAATGTTGGTCATGTAGGTCATGACAAATGGCCACAGCAAGTAACCGGTATACAACATACCAATCACGTTATCGTATTGATCGCGCAGTGGCTGATAGGCGGTGATGTACCAAGCGTCATAGACAAAGGCCAAATTGACCCACTCCTGTCCGTCCTCAAGCACGCTTTGGCGCACTTCATTGGACACGCGCGTGCCGATGGCGCGGCCGAGGCGATCTTCACTATCGAGCGGTACATTGGTGCTGACGCGGATATCATCAAGAAACAGGGTCAAGGTGCCAACCGGCCTTAAGGCATCTTGTTTGGTGGGATAAATAAGATCGCGAATTTGATCGACCAGAACAGTACTGTTATTAAGCAGTAACCCGCCGTCTAGAAATCCCATCAGATCGCCCTGATCATCATGAATCGGAACCACAGTACGACTGACCAGCCCCTCTCTCACAATATCGTCACTGCCAAGAATGGGCACTTGAGCGCGATTTTTCAGATCGCCGCCGAGCATCGCTAGCTCTTGCTTTGACAACAGGTCAAAAAAGGATTCGCGGCGCGTGAGATCGAGAAAACGGAACTTGTCTTCAATCGTATCGACACTGTGAAATCGCAAAAAATCGAGTTGGTAATCGCGCTTTTTGCTCGCCACCCATGAAATGAAATCGGCGTTGTTTTTATGCAGAGAGAGACGCTTGGATAAACGCACACGAAATTGGTAAGAATCGGCAAAGGCTTTAACGTGATTGGCTTGCTTCTCTTGAATCAGTTCGATGCTGTTATTGGCCACGCCAAGTCGCTCGGAGACATCCACCAACGCGCTCTGCCAAGTGTATTGAATCGACCAGTAGATGGTAATGCCAATCAAGGCAATCAACGTCAGAGCGATAGGCGCGGAGGTCAAAAACATCAACCGATAGCGCACCATACTCTGAAAACGGCGTCGCCACTTATAACTAAGGCGATTAGACATGGTCAGAGTCTTCCCACTCTTTAAACTTGCGTTCAAGGGTTTTTCTCGCCACACCCAAATCGCGCGCCGCTGCGGATTTATTGCCGTCATGCAATTCGACCACTTGGCAAATGTGCGCTTTTTCTACCTCTTTAAGTGACCAGTTATTGGGGTAACCGGTGGGCGGATTATCACTACCAAAGTCAATCAGCTCACTGCCGGTCGATACATTGACACTGATCGCGCTGTGCACAGGCAGAGTGTCGGTCTCGCGCCAATAATGCGCTGGGGGCTTACCGAGCAAAATGCAGCGCTCGATGACGTTTTTCAACTCACGAATATTGCCGGGCCAATCGTAATCGTTCAATGCAACGATGTCCTCATGTGCCCACTTAGGATCGGGCATACCCAGCTCAGACGCCAACATGCGCGTGAAAAAGGGGATCAACTCAATCAGGTCGAGCTTACGCTGACGAAGTGGCGCGACGTCGATTTTCAGTACATTTAGGCGATAATAGAGATCCGCGCGAAACTGCCCTTTTTCGACCTCCTCTTGCAAGTTGCGGTTGGTGGCGGCGACAACGCGCACATCCACCGTGATCTCTCGCTCGCTACCGACCGGACGTATGGTTCGTTGCTCGAGTACCCGCAGCAGCGCCGATTGCATCGAGAGCGGCATCTCACCAATTTCATCTAAAAACAGTGTGCCGCCATTGGCCACGCGAAACAGACCTTCTCGGTTTTTCTTTGCACCGGTAAACGCGCCCGAGGTATGGCCGAACAATTCACTTTCTAATAACTCAGGTGCAATCGCACCGCAGTTCACCGGCACAAACGGCCCACTGCGTTGACTGGCTTCATGAACCCCCCTTGCGACCAACTCCTTACCCGTACCCGATTCACCCTCAATAAGTACAGAAGCGCGAGACGGCGCAAACTGAGCGATCAATTGTTTCAGTTGCTTGGTTTTTTCTGAGCCACCGACAATGTCGGTTTTGATGTGCCGTGCAACATCGCGCTTCAGCGCGTATTGATGACGCTCTGCCAAACGCTTATTCATACAGCGCTGCACCGCGGCGAGCATCTGTTCTAAGTTAAACGGTTTGAGAATAAAATCAGACGCGCCGAGTTTTAACGCGCTGATTGCTGTATCGAGATCCGCATAGCCAGTCATAAAAATCACATCGGCACGTTTATCATCGTCATCAAACGCTTCTTCCCACTCAATTCCGGATCTTCCCGGCAAATTGATGTCGAGAATGATCAGATCAAAATGGTGTTGGCTGCGCAGTCCTTCTGCCTCTTCAATGCTTCCGGCGCAGTCGACGCGCGTGAACCATTTACTCAAGGCTTTTTTTAATATCGCCTGCATGCCCTCTTCATCGTCAACGACAAGAACCGAAAAGGCATGGTATTGATTGGCTTTTTGCATATCGAGTGAACTTGGCATAACCGCAGTGTCTGTGTTGGGTATCATTGCGCTTGAGTGTATCAACAAATGGTCTTTTCACCCTATTTTATGTGCGACAATTTGTCCCACCTCACGTTATGCAAATCTAACTTATTGAAATATATGAGATGATTCAATGGCATTTGAATTGCATACTAAGCGTGTTCTATTTTAGTGAACACGCCTCATTTTTTGAGAGCAACGATAAAGACAATAACAATTACGGACAGTTAGCATGAAATCAACCTCACTCGTCGCCCTATCGGCGTCTTTAGCCATCGTCAGTTACTCCGCGCAATCAAGTGACTCACCTTCACATGTACGCTTAGCCACCACGACCAGTACCTATCACTCAGGACTGCTCGACTACCTTTTGCCCAAGTTTGAACAAGAGAGTGGCTATCGCGTCGACGTGATTGCCGCAGGAACTGGAAAAGCACTGAAGATGGGCGAGAACGGCGATGTCGATTTGGTGATGACCCACGCCCCCAAAGCCGAAGCAGCATTTGTCAACAAAGGCTACGGCGTGCTGCCTCGCGCGTTAATGTACAACGATTTTGTCTTGGTCGGCCCAGACAGCGATCCGGCCAAAGTCAGTGAGCAAGAGAGCGTGATGGACGCATTCAAAGCGATTGCAACATCAGGCGTGACCTTTGTCTCTCGAGGCGATGACTCAGGCACACACAAAAAAGAGCTTGGCATTTGGCAACAAACCGAGATGGAACCTAACTTTGGTGGCTATCGCTCAGTAGGCCAAGGTATGGGCCCGACACTGAATATGGCCAATGAAATGCAAGGTTACACTCTCACTGACCGTGGCACTTGGCTGGCTTACAATAACAAGCTTGAGTTGAGCATCGTTTATCAGGGCGACCAAGCGCTATTTAACCCTTATCAGGTGATTCTAGTGAACCCTAAACGCTACCCGAGTGTTAATTACCAAGGTGCAAAAGCGTTCAGCGACTGGTTGGTCAACCCTCAAGGGCAAACGTTGATCAATGAGTTCAAACTCAACAACCAGCAACTGTTTGTTGCCAATGCTGAGAAGAACTGATCGTCGATGACCGTTTGGCAAACGACGCTAGAAGCGCTAGCGTTACTTATTCACTTTGACCAAGAGCTGTGGGAGATCGTTGCGGTCTCCTTTTCCGTCTCTCTCAGCGCTATTTCGATTGTATTGTTACCGGCGATTTTGCTGTCATTTTTGCTTGCCTATACTGAATTCACGGGCAAATGGCTGCTGCTTGCGATCGTCAATACTCTACAAGCGATCCCGACGGTGGTCATCGGTCTGCTCCTCTATATGCTGCTGTCACGTGCGGGGCCACTGGGCGATTGGCAAATGCTGTTTACCCAAAAAGCGATGGTGGTTGGGCAAATGCTGATCGGCTTTCCTGTGATGGTGTCCATGATGCATGGTGCACTTCAATCGAGCGATCGCCGCGCAGTGGAAACCGCCGTCACCCTTGGCGCGTCGATACCGCGTATCATCGCCACCATGATTTGGGAAACCCGCTTTCCTCTCCTGGCGGCGGCGATTGCGGCCTTCTCACGGATTGTGACTGAGGTGGGTTGTTCTACTATGGTGGGCGGCAATATCATGGGGATCACACGAAACATCCCTACCGCTATTGCGATGGAGAGCCATAAAGGCGCATTCGCGCAAGGGGTAGCTCTGGGGATTGTGTTGCTTACTTTGGCGCTGGCGTTGAATTTTGTACTCACTTCGATGCGTGGCAAAGGCCATCTCAGAAATCAATAAGGCTCGACTATGACCATCAAACTTAACGCGACCCAATTGTCGATGCGCTTTAAAGACCGAGTGCTGTTTCACATTCCTCGTCTGACGATTGGCCCTAATGACGCCATCTACCTTAAAGGGGCCAACGGCGTCGGTAAGACGACACTGCTTAAAATTCTCTCGGGCTTAATCAAGCCCACTACAGGTCAAGTATTGGCACAAAACGATCACTGGCTACAACGCCTCTTCCCAAGGCTTGGCCGCAGTGACGTTATCTATTTGCATCAGTCACCTTATCTGTTTGATGGTAGCGTCTATCAAAACGTGGTGTATGGGATAAAGTTTCAGCAAGCAACGGCAAAAGACAAGCGAGCGCAAGTTATTCAAGCGCTGCGCATGGTAGGATTGGAAACCTTGGCCGATGAGCACATTTCGGTGCTCTCAGGTGGTGAAAAGCAGCGAGTGGCAATGGCTCGAGCATGGATTTTGAAACCGTCGATTCTGTTAATGGATGAACCGAGCGCCTCACTCGACCAAGCGTCTATCGAGCGTTTGGTGTTGATGGCGAAGGATTTATTAGATCGAGGTTCGAGTATCGTCGTCACCAGCCACCAGCAAAATGCCCTAACCAATTTGTGCCGTAAGCAGTGGTGGATTAAAAATACGACGCTAATCGAATCGCCGCTACTGCACGTCATTTCAGAACAAGCGAAAGAGAATAACTATGCTTCATCCAACGCAAACTAGTTGGGTTATCTTAGCGGGTGGGCAAGCAACCCGAATGGGTGGACAAGACAAGGGGCTGATTACGCTCAGCGATAAACCGTTGATTGAACATGTCTACCAACGTCTTGCAACGCAAACCTCCCAGATTGCCATCAATGCCAACCGCAACCTTGAGCGTTACGGGCAGATGGCGCCGGTTTTTGAGGATCAATTCAAAGACTTCCCCGGGCCACTAGGCGGCATTCATGCCGGTCTTCACTATGCACTAGCGCAATCCTCATCCCCTTGGGTCGGATTTGTGCCGTGTGACAGCCCGATGTTCAATCTCGATCTCGTGGAACGTTTTTGCGCGGCGATTGACGATGGCGTTGAAATCTTGGTCGCCCATGATGGCGATCATCTGCAACCGGTCTTTACTCTGTTTCACACCAGCGTTCTGCCAAGGCTTGAGACGTTCTTACGCCGAGGCGATCGCAAAATCATTCTCCTCTACCAAGAGTGTCAGACCAAATGGGTCGATTTCAGTGATTCGCCCGATTGTTTTGTCAATCTCAATACCCCTGAAGAATTGCAGCGTTTTGGACACCTTACCTCATGAATAGATCGTTTTATGCCGAACTTGGCGTACCAGTGCTTGGTTTTGCTGCCTACTCAGGCACAGGAAAAACTACCCTACTTGAAGCCCTATTGCCTAAACTAACCCAGGCGGGGTTGCGCGTCGGAATGCTCAAACATGCGCACCACAATTTTGACGTCGATAAACCCGGTAAAGACAGCTACCGACTCCGTAAAGCGGGCGCCAGTCAAATGCTGATCGCCTCACGCAATCGCTACGCTCTGATGACAGAAACACCGGAAGCAGAAGCGCAGTTCGACTATTTGCTTAAACGATTCGATCGCAGCGCACTCGACGTCATTTTGGTGGAAGGCTGTAAGAACATTGCGTTCAACAAAATCGAACTGCATCGTGAAGCAGTAGGAAAACCTTGGCTATACCCGACGGACAGCAACATTATCGCCGTGGCCTCGGACAGCGACTCACTCGACACCTCGCTACCCACACTCAATATCGATGACCTCGATGGTATTGCGCAGTTTGTTAAAGACTACATTGTGCAGAGCTCGCAACAATACGTCCGACAAAGTATCCAACAAAGCGCATCCACACCGGCCAGTTGCGACGCCCTCTCGCCAGCGTTTCTCTCGGTTGAGCAAGGACGAGCCAACATACTTGCCGCGGTAAGCCCGATTGAAGAGCGTGAAACCGCCTCCACCCAGAGCAGTTACCAACGCGTATTGGCTAAACCGGTCACCTCACCGATTGATGTCCCGGCGTATACCAATTCAGCGATGGATGGGTTTGCCATTCGCGGCGACGATCTTGATCGCAGCCACTATCAGGTTGTGGCGCAAGTGTTGGCAGGTTCGAGCTACAATCACCCACTCGAACCCGGTCAAGCGGTCAAAATCATGACTGGCGCTCCGGTGCCAATCAACGCCGACACCGTGGTGATGCGTGAACAAGCGCAAACTGACGGTGACAATGTCACCTTTGCAGGCGCGAGCATTAAAGCTGGCCAGAATGTGCGTATGGCCGGGGAAGACGTAAACATCGGCAGCGCGGTGTTTGAGGCAGGTCAGCGCCTCAACTCGCCGGAGATGGGTATGATGGCGTCACTCGGTTTTGCCGAATGCGAGGTTTACCGCCGTCTTAAAGTGGCGATATTCTCCACTGGCGATGAAGTGCAAGCCCCAGGCTGCGCGGCTCAAGCCAACACCATTTACGACTCGAACCGCTTTACACTGTTTGGTTTACTTACCCAGTTAGGCTGCGACATCGTCGATTTAGGGATCATTGAGGATGATGAGCAAACGATGACGCAAGTGATTGCTGAGGCGGCCAACCAAGCCGATGTGATTATTACCTCTGGCGGCGTGTCCGTCGGTGATGCCGACTTTATCAAACTGGCGCTTGAGCGCTTAGGCAGCATCGATTTTTGGCGCATTAATATGCGCCCCGGGCGACCACTGGCTTTTGGTCAAGTGCAAGGTATCCCATTTTTCGGTTTGCCTGGTAACCCGGTTGCCGTAATGGTGTCATTCATTAACTTTGTTGAACCTGCGCTGAGGAAAATGCAGGGTGAAACCGACTGGCAACCACTCAAGGTGCCCGCCATTGCCACTGAGAATTTACGCTCTCGCCTTGGCCGCACCGAGTTTAGCCGCGGCATCTATCACATCAATGCCAAAGGACAGTTGTGCGTCGCCACCACTGGCAGTCAGGGTTCCGGCATTTTGCGCTCAATGAGTGAAGCAAACTGTTTGATTGAGATTTCACCCAGCGTTGAGATGGTTAAGGTGGGTGAAAGCGTGACAATCCTCCCACTTCAAGGCAGAATCTAACCCTAACGACGATCCTTGTGATCGCACCACGATTCGATTTGCCAGCGTGGACGCTAACCAAAGCCTCAACGCTTTAGTGACTTTTATAGAGAAGATTTATGGCGCGTACCATCCTCTACACCTACAAAGGTGAAGACAAAACCCTGACTTTTTCCTACCAACAGCATCGCAATATTCATGAAGCCGTCGCCGAAGCGGAAGGTCTTGATATTTCAGCCTATCTCAAGATGGAGCAGCAAATCGAAGCCGTCTCTGACACCAAGGCGATGCGCAACTACCGCGACAACCACTTCAGAAAGTTAGGGTTTGACAAAATCACCCTAGCGCAAAAAGAAAACTTGGGTGTGGGTAAAAAGAAGTCGTAGAGATGTCTCTGCGCTCACTAACTTAATTGCTATGAGCCGTAAACACCACGACCCATTAATCCACGGACAAAAAGAGAGCTTGCCTAGGCAAGCTCTCTTCTTATTTCTTTATGACCATCCGTTACTTGATATTCAAGAACGCCGCACCGCGCACGCCGCCAGAATCACCGTGTTTCGCTTTGATGATCTTCGGACACTTGGCCACAGAGAGTAGGTATTTCGGCACACGTTTTGGCATCTCTTCATATATCAATTCGAAGTTCGAAAGACCGCCACCCAGTGCGACCACATGTGGGTCGTTAGCGGTGAAGATATTGGCAAAACAGATCGCAAGTAGCTCCATAAAGCGCTCAACGTGCTCAACGGCTTTGCTCTCGCCTTGTTGGTAGGCGGTGATGATATCGATCGCTTTTTTGGACTCTTGGAAGTAGTGATCGTAGATGAGCTCAAAGCCGCGACCAGACAGGTAGCTGTCCAAACAGCCCTTCTTACCACAACCACAACCCAACAGTGGCGCGTTGTCACCAAGGTGGAACCAAGCGTCGATAGGCAAACGCATATGACCCAGTTCACCCGCAACGTGGTTACGACCTGAAAATACTTTACCTTCATACACCAAACCACCACCAAAACCGGTGCCGAGAATAAGGCCCATCACTGAAGGCTCATCTTTCAGCTCATCGTCCCACGCTTCTGATAGAGCAAAACAGTTCGCATCGTTTTCGATTTTAACGCCGCGACCAATTTTCGCTTCCAGATCGCTGCGCAGCGGTTTGCCTTTCGCTGCAGGAACGTTAACGGTCAGCACAGTGCCGTCATCGGCATCTTCCATACCTGGCAAACCCAGGCCAATCTTGCCTTCGCAGCCGAACTGCGCATCGTATTTGCTCACCAAGCCAGCGATGGTCTCGACCAGCAATTCATAGTTATCGGTTGGTGTAGGCACACGCTCGGTTGCAACACGCTCTAACTGCTCATTGAACGCACCAAACTCAATCTTAGTGCCACCCACATCAAAGCCGTAGTACATGGTTTCTCTCCCAGAAATCAATGTTATTAATTTTATAAATCGACTCATTATCCATATTGCTACGCCTACATTCCGTGACCGATGACGGATTTAGTTGTTGCTTAAAACCAGGTGCGCAGACAATCGCCACTCAAAGCGTGGCTTTTAGAGCGAATTCTCATTTTGATTCTGTTCGATGAAATGTTTCAGCGCCGGACGAGTGGCATCGCCCAAACCACGACTTTTGGTCAGTAGATAGGCTTCACGAAATACCGAAAACCAATCGCTCAGTGTGCGAGACGCCTTGACTTCGCCCAGTTGCGCCAGTAACAGGCTGGCCACTTCTGCTGTCGCGAGGTGCTGCTCATTGTCAGAGCGGCGAATCAGGTATTGGGACACGCTTTCTGGTGTCAGCGAAACCACGGGTAAATGCGCCAAATAAGGCGATTTGCGAAACATTTTTCGCGCTTCTCGCCAACTGCCATCAAACAAAATCAATAATGGCGTCTTATTGGGTTGATTGAGGCTTTGGCTTTGAATCCACTCCGGCGTCACTAAACGAGAACTATCGTCTACGTAGGCATCTGGAAACACCAACACCGGCGCGTTACTTGGATCGGCGATGAGGGCGAGCATGTCTGGATCGGGTTCTGTGCGATGCCACTGATAGACATGCGTCTCACGCACGGTATCGGCAATTAACCGCCCTGTATTGCTCGGTTTGAACACTTCATTATCTGACACAATGAGCAAAACCTGCACGCCACACTCGATGTTGGGTTGATGCGCGCATAGGCAATACGACTGCGCCACTTGGCAATAGGGACAGCGCACCACTTTGCAGCCGCGTGCAATAAACGGCTTAGTTGAGCGGTCTAATCGGTGTTGATATAAGCGATGAAACGCGTGAACTCTCATACAATGTTTGGCAAGGTCAAATTAGGGAGCTAGAGTGTACCTAGCATGATGGGAGATTCAATCAAAACTCACCCCGATGTAGAAGTAGAAAATGTAGAGGACTCCATGCAAGACCCACAATTTATTCGACTCAGCGTATTTATCGGTGTACTGCTCGCGTGTGGGCTGTGGGAGTGGTGTGTGCCGCGTAAAACCTTGACCCAGAGTAAAGCGGTGCGTTGGCTAAATAACCTCACGCTTGTGGCGTTTAACTCTATTGTTCTTAGCCTTTTGCTGCCAACCCTTGCTTTTGGCGTTGCTTTGTACGCGCTCGAGTATCAATTTGGCGTCATGCATTGGCTGGATGTACCTGCTTGGCTCAATGTTGTCCTATCTGTGTTACTGCTCGATTTAGCCATCTATGTTCAGCACCGCCTGTTTCATCGTATCCCTTTGCTGTGGCGATTACACCGCATGCATCACGCGGATCAAGACATCGATGTCACCACCGGGGCGAGATTTCATCCGCTAGAAATTTTCCTTTCGATGCTGATTAAAATGGCCTTGGTATTGAGTCTGGGGGTGTCGCCGATTGCTGTAGTGGTGTTTGAAGTTCTGCTCAATGCAAGTGCGATGTTCAATCATAGCAACGCCAAGCTGCGTCTTGATTGGGACCGAAAGCTGCGTCACTTCATCGTCACACCAGACATGCATCGCGTGCATCATTCAGTCATCCCCCGTGAGACCCACTCCAACTTTGGCTTCTTTCTTTCAATATGGGATAGAGGGTTTGGCACTTACATCGACCAGCCCGCTTTGGGCCACGATGAAGTGAAGATCGGTTTACCGATCTTCAACCAAGCACGCGAGCAGTGGCTCGATAAAATGCTGTCTCAGCCCTTTC
The DNA here is from genome assembly GCF_059833835.1 of Vibrio sp. R15-SG3-ISO1B. Lineage (NCBI taxonomy): Bacteria > Pseudomonadati > Pseudomonadota > Gammaproteobacteria > Vibrionales > Vibrionaceae > Vibrio > Vibrio sp. R15-SG3-ISO1B. The sequence goes on from NZ_JCBDGG010000047.1 coordinate 102,296, forward strand.
GCCGCCCCAAAACCTAACTATCGACATTTCTATCACTTATTTTTCTTAGGACAAGTGGTACTTATGCAACATTGTCTGCTGTTGGCCCGCAATGTCGGCCACTTGCTCTGAACTTTCAACCATCGATTCCAGCTGCAATTTGGTCTGTTGACCCTGATCGGACACCTGAGTAATGGATTGGCTCACATCAGCGGTGGCGCGCTCTTGCTCTTCAGTGGCGACCGTGATCTGCTCAACGCGCAATTTGATTTGCTTAACCGCTTGTTCGATGTCGGCAAAGGTGTGTTTCACCGTTTCACTCGACGCCAATGCGTGGGTCATTTCCGCTCTAGTATCAGCGACGGCTTGGCGCGACTTCTCCGCCGCAGAGACCAACTCCCCCATACGCTGACTAATCTGCGTAGTTTGCTTAGAAGTATCGCTGGCCAGTTTCCTCACTTCATCTGCGACGACCGCAAAGCCTCGCCCTTGCTCACCTGCCCTTGCCGCTTCTATCGCAGCATTGAGAGCCAGCAAATTGGTGTTTTCTGCAATTCCGGCGATCATATCCACCATTTCACGGATCTGTTTGACGCGGTTATCTAACTCGACCATCGAAGACTCGTTCAGGTTTAACGTCTGTTCTAGTGATTGCAATCTGGCTTGATTATCGACAATAGCGTTGACGCCTTGACTTGAAAACTGCGCTGCAGCTTGAGACTCGCCGTAAGATTCATTGGTCACCTGCGCGATTTCACGAATCGATGCCTCTAGTTGGGTCACCGTGGTCACCATGCTCGCCAACGCTTCGTTTTGCTGAGTCAAACTTTGATTGGATTGCTCCGCGGCGTTGTGACTGATTTCAGCGGTTTGATACAAGGTTTCGCAGTTGCGTGTCACAGTCGAAATAGACTCATTGGTTGACGCAACGACTTGATTGAGCTTCCGGGCGATCTCTTTAAATTCAAACGGCCCGACTGAACTAATCGATTGAGAAAAGTCATGCTCTGTGAGTGTGGTGAGGCTAGCGAGAATGTTCTTCAAGCCGCGACTGGTCCAGCTGCGCAGTGCCAACCAAGAGACTACCACCAATGTCACTAAGAGGGCGCTACTTAGCAACATGGTCGAGACAATCTGACTCATCGCCGTGTTGACGACCGCCTGGCTATCGTTCATTAGCCCCTCGGATGTGTCTGAGAGCTGATTCAAAAGAGTGACGGTTTGGTTAGCCAATACCGCCGCTTTTGCTACGTTCGCTCTTTGCGTATCCGCGAGTTCAAGTTTGTCTAGGATCTGTTGTAAGACCCCAGCGTCTTCAAACCCCGCTAAAACCATCTCATACGGCGCGATCAAGCTGGCAAACTCAACCACATCCGGGTGCCACTCAGCGAAGTCATCGTACGCTAAGGTGATGCCGGCGATCCGGTTGCGCATCTCTTTGTATTCGTCCATGGCCTGATCCAAGTTGTCTTGCATCATCAATACCAGAAAAGTGCTCTCCATTGAGCTGGCACTGGCAATAAATCGGTTCGCCGCATCACTTGATTCTGGGTTGTCTATCGCCAAAAACGAGCTTATTCGGTTCATTTCAGGACCGATTGAACTCAATCCATAACGAAAACCGCTGACGTCTGTGTTGATCTGCGCTTGACGCTGAAGAAGGGCTGCTTGTGTTGCGAGAATTTGTCGCGTCAACTGACTCAGTTGATCAATATTGTCCGCCAGCGCTGTTTGCTCTTCAGTGGAAATGGCTTGATCAAACTCGTTGGCAATAGTGAATACGTCTTGCGCATATTGGTGTGATTGGCTAATGCGCTGTTCAACCTGCTCTTGAATCTGCGTCAACTCCGTTTGACTCTCGACTTGTGTGCCATAGCTCAGTTGCTTGAGCTGGTCTAAAATGGTTTGTGTTAACTTAGCGTTTGTCATCGCTAATGGCAGCGCTTGGTTTGATAAGCGGTGAAATTGTGCGTCCACTCTCTCTAAGCCTTTCACACTGGTGACAGACTGGACGATCACCAGTATGGTGATGGAGAGAAACACCGCACTGATGGTTTGAATCAGTGATAACGATTTACGATGTTTGGCGTGCGCAGTCGCGGGTTTGTTTTGAGTCATAGTTTGGAACCGACGTCATACAAAAGTTTAGATGCGCGTAGTGTATGACGTGATTATGACAACCACGTGTCAGGAGTGAATGTGAAGAAAGTCGTAAGGATACCCAGCAGCACAATAGCGACAATATTGATGGCGCTCACGCTTTTCGCCTGCAGCAGTTCGCCACAGCGCTCGGCGCAGGCACCGCTTAACCAGCCGTTAAGCGCACACGAACAAACCGTTAATCAGTCATTTATGCAAGTTTATGAGCAGTGGAAGGGGGTGCCCTATCGTTTAGGCGGCAGCTCATACTCTGGTATTGATTGCTCGGCGTTTGTGCAGATAGCCTATCGCGACGCGCTTGAATTGAGCCTTCCGCGTACAACCAAAGCTCAGGTAAAACTCGGCGCACAAATAGACTACCAAGACGCTCAAGTCGGTGATTTGGCGTTTTTCAAAACCTCGTGGAATGTGCGTCATGTGGGAGTTTATGTGGGCAACAAGCGATTCATGCACGCCTCGACGTCCAAAGGCGTAATCATTTCTCGCTTGGATAATCCATATTGGGCCTCGAAGTTCTGGCACTTTAGGCGCATCGAGACGCCACCAGCGTAGGCATGGCGTCTAATGAGAACAATATAAACTGAACATTTCAAAACAACAAAACCGCCCTATTTGGGCGGTTTTGTTTATTGTCGCTACCGACAGGCTCGAATCACTGCGTTAGTCGTATTTGGCGACAGCGCTATCGAACAGGTTTTTCAACAGAGCAATAAACTCATCAAGGAAAGTGATTTGCTCATTGGTCGCCGGTTTGGTCCACACGCCCGCCAACACTTCACCCAAATCTTCAACAACAGAATCGGCTTCTTTGAGTAACTTGAAACGGACACTGGAGTGGAGTTCAGGATTTTGCTCAAAAATGGCCATGATGTTACTTGCCACCATATCGGTCACCACGTCTTCCACGCTCTCTGTTCCGGTGTCACCATCAGCCGCTGTGAAAATATCAATATTAAGTGCTAAATGTTCAATTAATGCTAAGTAACCATCTGTGTCAACGACCACAATCCACCCTCTTACTTATGTCGTTCCATACAGTAGTAATACTAAGTCATTTTTTTACCCTTTCACAACCAATTCAGGCTAAGAATCCATGCTTATGTTGATTTTTTGCACCAAGCTGGAATTCACTGTTCGATTAGAGCACGGTCACACTTTCGTTAATCGTACGTTTAAAGTCTCGAAATGATTGAAATTTTTGCACTAGAAACCAGTAATTATGCGTCAACTCTTCTAAACTGGATTTATAGCAACGAGTTGAGGGCAGATTATGTGGCAAGCGATCTCTAAGCACCTTTCCGATACCCTAATGTTCAATTTCGAGATCCTCGAAAAAACACGCATCAGCGGCGGCGATATCAGTGATTGCTATATGATCTCTGATGGCGAGCAACGTTATTTCGTCAAAGTGAACACACGTGAATTTTTGCCTAAGTTCGAAATTGAAGCGGAAAACATCCGTATTATGCGTGAGAGCAATACCGTGTTTGTCCCAGAGTTGATCGCCGTCGGCAAAAGCAAGACTCACGCCTTTATTATCCTCAACTATCTGCCGACTAAGCCGCTCGACGATGCCGAAAACAGCTACAAGTTTGGTCAGCAACTGGCACGTTTGCATCAGTGGGGTGAACAAAAAGAGTATGGCTTTGATGTCGATAACTATATTGGCGCGACCTTACAACCCAATCCGTGGACGAAAAAATGGAACCACTTTTTTGCAGAGCAGCGTATCGGTTGGCAACTGCAACTGATGAAAGAGAAAGGGATTAATTTGGTCGATATTGATGAATTTACCCAAGTCATCCGCGACCGCTTAGCCAATCACCACCCTAGCCCTTCGCTACTTCATGGTGATTTGTGGCATGGTAACGCATCGCTCTCTGTGTTTGGTCCGATTTGCTACGATCCGGCATGCTATTGGGGTGATCACGAGTGCGATATTGCCATGACTGAGTTGTTTGAGGGATTTCAGCCTGAGTTTTACCAAGGTTATGAAAGTATTTTACCGCTCGATCTTGGTTATTCCGAGCGTAAAGAGATCTACAACCTCTACCACCTCTTAAATCACTACAACCAATTTGGCGGGCACTATCTCGAGCAAGCACAAAAAAGCATCAACACGATTCTCAGCTACTGATCTTGACTAATCTCTACGCCTCGACGTTACGTGTAGAGAAGATACGTTAAATCTAACCAAAAGGCCGCGTAGATAAACTCTGCGCGGCCTACTTCTTTGGTGGGATTTTTCCTTAGTAGGTCAAATTTTTTACTTAATTCACGTCAAACAGCAACAAGTCAGCGTATGCTTTATTCATCGCCAAGGCGGTTTTGTTGCAAGGAGTCTGTTATGCGTGAATACACCGAAAAACGTATCTCTTGCCCTCATTGCGGGCACCATATTGCCATTACGCTCGACGCGTCCAATGGCAGTCAAAACTTTTATGATGACTGCCCTGCCTGTTGTCACACGATTCATCTCAATATGATGGTCGACGAGTTGCACGATACGGTTGAGCTCCAAGTCGACGCCGATGATGAACAGATTTTTTAACGCTCGAGCCTAAAGCACAGCACGGATTGAACGCAACGAGCGCTCAGGACTGGTCATCCACGATCGCCTAACGAGGTTAGGTGCGACTTGCCAATACGCGCTCGACGGTATCCACAATCGCTTGGGTTTGCGGATCAAACTCAACATTGATGCAATCACCCACTTGACGGCGGCCAAACAAGGTACGCTGCATGGTTTCCGGGATCAGGTGCACCGAAAAGCGCGAATCTTTAACCTCACCAATGGTCAGCGAACAACCGTCTAGACCAATATAGCCTTTGGCTAATACGTATTTGAGCCACTCTTCAGGCAACTCAAACCAGATAGTACGATTGTTAGGCGTATCAATGATCTCAACGATCTTGGCCACTGCACTGATGTGACCCGACATAGAATGACCGCCAATTTCATCGCCAAACTTAGCCGCCCGTTCGATATTGACTTGGTCGCCCTCGTTCAACTCACCAAGATTGGTCAAACGCAGCGTCGCCTGCATTAAATCGAAACTGATGTTTGCGCCGTCGATGTGTGTGACCGTCAAGCAGCAGCCGTTATGCGCGACCGATGCGCCGATAGCCAGTCCTTCTCGCATCGTCTCTGAAAGTGCAATCACATGAGTTTGAAAGTTCTCTTTTTTTTCAATGGATACAACTTGCGCCGTTCCTTGTACAATTCCCGTAAACATAATCACTTCCACCTGTTTTGTCGGGCTCACCTTGCTCAGTGTGCAAGATAAGACAGTATTGATACGTATTTTGATGGCGCTTAGTGTGACACTTCTTTATCATCGCGCACAAGCGTACTATTCACTTCTATTATAATAACGACCGTAAGTTGGAGATTTCCGTGCAACGTTATCAATCAGAGGCCAAAGCCCTCATCAAGTTGGCCACACCTGTCTTGATCGCCTCCGTCGCTCAAACCGGAATGGGATTCGTCGATACCGTGATGGCCGGGGCTGTCAGTGCCACCGATATGGCGGCGGTGTCGATTGCCGCCAGTATCTGGCTACCGACCATCTTGTTTGGTATCGGTTTGCTTATGGCGTTAGTGCCGGTTGTCGCGCAGCTCAATGGCTCTGGTCGTCAGCACAAAATCCCATTTGAAATTCATCAAGGCATCATTATGGCGCTACTACTCAGCGTGCCGACTGTGATCGTGTTACTGCAAACACAAACCATTTTAGGCCTAATGGACGTCGAACCCGTGATGGCGGCCAAAACCATCGGTTATATGGATGCGGTGATGCTTGCCGTTCCGGCCTTTTTGCTGTTTCAAACCTTACGCAGTTTTACCGATGGCATGTCGTTGACCAAACCCGCGATGGTGATTGGCTTTCTCGGGCTTTTACTGAATATCCCTCTCAACTGGATATTTGTCTTTGGTAAATTTGGCGCCCCGGCGTTAGGCGGCGTTGGGTGTGGCGTTGCCACCGCAATCGTCTATTGGATCATGTTTGCCATGTTGCTGTTCTACGTGGTGACCTCGAAACGCTTAGCGCATATCAATGTGTTTGGTCAGTGGTGTGCGCCTAAGCTGGCTGCTCAAGTCCGCTTGTTAAAATTAGGCTTTCCTGTCGCTGCCGCGATGTTTTTTGAAGTCACACTGTTCGCGGTCGTCGCGCTGTTGGTTGCCCCACTTGGGCCCTTGGTCGTCGCCGCTCACCAAGTGGCGATCAACTTTAGTTCGCTGGTCTTTATGTTGCCCATGAGCATTGGCGCTGCGACCAGTATTCGCGTGGGTCATAAGCTGGGTGAAGAGAGTGTGGATGGCGCCGCAGTGGCTTCTCGTGTCGGGATTATTGTTTCAGTGACACTGTCACTAGCCACAGCCGTCCTCACTGTCGTCTTTCGTGAACAGATCGCACTGCTCTACACTCACAACCGTGCGGTGATCGATCTTGCTTTGCAACTGCTGCTACTCGCGGCGATTTACCAAGTGACTGACGCGATTCAAGTGGTCGCTGCCGGTGCGCTGCGTGGCTATAAAGACATGTCTGCGATTTTTAACCGTACCTTTATCGCCTACTGGGTATTAGGGCTACCCACCGGTTACATTCTCGCGATGACCAATTGGATTACCGACCCCATGGGCGCACACGGCTTTTGGATGGGATTCATTGTCGGTTTGTCCTCCGCTGCCTTGATGCTGGGTCTGCGCCTCAAGTGGATGCACCGCCAACCTGAACAGTTGCAGTTAGAGTTTGCATCGAAATAAGGACGTGTTTGCTCATCACCTGTATTCTTCTTAAGACCAGCTACATGCTGGTCTTAAGAAGAATACTTGGCCTCATACGTAACAACTTATCAATCAAACCACCAGACAGTATTCCATGACTCCTCGCTATGATGTCAATGAAACAGCAAAGAACAATCGGACGATGACACTAGGTCCTCACATCCGAACACTCATCATAGGGTTGGTGGTGATAGGATGGCTCGCGCTTTTATCAGGCTGCGAATTTGGCGAGCATTCTACCGGTGAACGATTTGACGACTATTTAAGCCGTGTTGCGAATGTTCAAGATAAACCCATGCTGGATCCGCCAGATGCGTTTTTTTGGTCGCTCCCCGCGCAATCAGACATTCGAATCGACATCGCTGCCACAACCATTGGCTTGCTCGACAGCTATGAGTTAAGAAAATGTGGGCTCTTTCATCTGATCGCTGAAAAAAATTCGTCACTGGGCAAAGTGCAAGACGAGTTCGCCAATTTCGATTATCAAACAGAGTTATTAAGAGGTATTCAACGCTGCATCAACGCTGAGTCTCTTTCTCCTGCGCTCGTATCGACGCTCTCGACACTCTTACCCAGCAAAGAGGCACAACTCAGCAGCCATTGGTTTAACTTGCTCTACACCAGCGATGCGATGCGGCAACAACTTCAAGTTCAAGATTGGCTCTCACCGAGTAACGGATTTCCAGATGAGCGTTTTGTCAGTGCGTTGCAAACCTTGGCAGGCATTTCCGAATTGATAGAGCCACGCACTGCGTGGCAATACGCGCATCCAATCCGACCTCATCAAGAGGTGCTGGACAAGCAATTGTGGTTGGGGAATCTACTGTTTTCTCTGCAAAACAGTAGATTGTGGCTTGATACCATCACCAAGCAGTTGCATCAGTACGATGATGTGATTGTGTGTGGCGCCGGCCGTGACACCACTCGGTATCGCTATCTACGTAACGTATTCCAATCTGTTTATATAGAGAAAATACAACCGGAACTGAGCTATTACGATAAAATCTACTACGCGCTAGAAGCGCATCTCACTTTTCTCACTGACGTCCCTCTTGAACCGGCGTACCCTATTGACACGGCCTACCAGGCATATCGCCAAGCCACGCTAGAACACGTTAAGTATTGGCAGCAGCTTTTTGCGCGGTGTGGGGACTCTCCACGCTGATAGCTGGTAGGAAAGTGAGACCTCTTACTCTTGGTGGACGCGAATAAAACGCGCGAACTTGGGCACACCATTTTGGGTCAGTCCGTTGTAGCGAAAGGTAACGGTACTGCCAAGGGGTGGTGGATTGCGGCGCTGTTCATCGTTAAACCCGCTGCCAATGTAAAATTCTATGCCATTCGGCAGCTTGACCAGCAGCGCACCGAGCATGCCTTTGTATTTCCCCTTACCTACTTTATGACCAAGCACTTGCGCTTCGGTGTCTTGATATTTTTTCAGTTTGAGCAGGTCCGTGCTGCGACCGGCTTGGTAACGACTGGTAATTTTTCTTAGCATCACCCCTTCGCCGCTATCACTATCAATACTATCTAGGTAGCGCAGCAGTTCATCTTCATCGCCTATCGGCGTGTGTTCGACATAACGGATGTGTGGCCGGTCAATAGTCTCGACTAAGGCAATTAAGTTGTAATAGCGTTTTTGATAATTGCCTGCCGAGGTCGGCAAATCAAACAGCATAAAGTCGATCTGTTTCCACGCTGCGTCTTGAGGTGTGGTATCCATCACTGTCTGTTGCACGATGTGAAAGCGCCCTCGCCCTGCCCACAACTCGCCCTCCACTGGATAATCCGGTAGTGACTCGGTAAACCACGCTGGGGCATGGATTGGATTGCCACTTCGAGTCAGCAAGGTATTACCCGTCCATATTGCTCGAATCCCATCGAGTTTTTCACTTTTCCAATACGCCTCAACATCGACATTTGCATCATAACTGTTGGCGAGTGGCATTTGCAGCCAGGGATCCGCACCTGTGGGTTCACTCGCTTGGCTTGTCAGTGCCGTGACGATGGCCAAAGCCGTTAATGTGTAACGTAAATGCATAAGATTCATCCATGTAAAAGCGTTATGCACATCATTGTTCAGCCTACAAGCTTATGCAACTGTGAACAAAATTCGTTCGAGCCACTTCATGTTGACCTAAACTTAGAACGTTATCAATTGCAGTTGAATTGCTTGTCAAAATGACAAAAGCGAATTTCTCAAAATGAGAAAATGACAGAAGATCAGCTTAACTCATTAAAATATATAAGAAATAAAATTGGCACGCTCCATGCTCTACTACCGATAAGCCAAACAAAACCCAACACACTTATCGAGGGAATGACCATGGAAATGCAAACTCTAGAACTCAACGTCAATACAATTTCACTGATTATTCACGGCAACATGGACGCAGAAGGCAGTCGCAGTGCGCAGCCTTACATTGACTCCATTATCGACGATCAAAACAAAACGGAGATCGAAGTGGACTTTAAAGACGTGCTGTTTCTCGACTCTTCAGGCATCGGTGCACTGGTGTATTTGTACAAGCGTTTAGTCGAGCGTAATCGCCAAATGCGTATTGAAAATGTCAGCGGGCAGCCACTGGAAATCATGAATCTGCTGCGCATTAGCCAGGCGATTCCTGTGAATTCAAATCTGCATTAATGTCGCACTACCCGAGCAATAAGACTCTAACTAAACAGGAGCGTCGGTATGGCAACCCAAATTCGTACTTTGGCGGTGCTCTACAAGCAGTTGCGAGTAGGTCAATCCAGCCCCGATCGAATGGCGCTGTTCGAAATCATTAAATTTCGTACCATGTATCAAGACGCAGAAAAAGTGAGTGGCGCCGTCTGGTCCACCGACAGCGATCCACGCATCACTCCTGTCGGCCGTTTCCTTAGAAAAACCCGCCTGATGAGATCCCCCAGCTGCTTAATATCATCAAAGGGGAAATGTCACTGATTGGCCCGCGCCCAGAACGCCCAGTCTTTTATCAAAAATTGGAGACCGCTATTCCCTACTTTGCCGACCGCACCTATGGCGTTATGCCCGGCATCACAGGCCTTGCGCAAGTGAACCAAGGCTACGACTCCTGCATCGACGATGTACGCCGTAAAGTCGGATTCGACCACAGCTACGCACTCTCTTTGTCGTCAGTGAAGTCTTGGTTACTGATGGATATGGCGATCACGACGAAAACCGTCAGCGTAATGTTTAACGGCCGAGGCCGCTAACACGTGACCCAATGCACACTTTACCGCCAACGGCGTCTAAAACGGCGCCAATTCGATTAGATATAAAGCAAACGCACTCAAATCATTGAAATTAGGCTTGCACAGGGAATTAAGACTGGTTAATATTCTCGGCGTTCCAAGGGAATGCGTCCGTAGCTCAGTTGGTTAGAGCACCACCTTGACATGGTGGGGGTCGGTGATTCGAGTTCACTCGGACGCACCATTCCTGTTGCATAAAAATGCAATAAATTAAATTTTGGATCCGTAGCTCAGTTGGTTAGAGTACCGCCTTGACATGGCGGGGGTCGGCGATTCGAGTTCGCCCGGATCCACCATATTAGTTCTTATAGAACAAGCACAAAGCCCGCATTACGCGGGCTTTGTTGTATTTAATCACTATAACTTGGTGTTGATTTAATCCTAAACTCTTACCCTACTCCAGCAATTGCTAAGTGCATAAAAACTCGGAATTTATTCACCCACAAAAACCAACTAAATACACAAAAATGCTCGGTGTCCATCTGGTGTCCAAAATGGTGGCTAAATGAAAATTGTTTGGTGACCAAAACGGTGCCCAAACTGAAAGTTGTAGGACTCAATTTCGGTGTCCTTGAAATATAGAAGTCACCTCATTCATTACAGTTGCAAAGAGTCATTTTTGGTTCTTACGTTGTTCTCATTTATCGCTCTCTCGACGCTCTTTCGACAAACCGCGAAACTATATTAGGCTGTTAATTATTGTTTAGATAGCGATCAGATGGTGAATGTATATTCATCAATCCGCATAAAGTAAAAGCAAAAAACCGCACACTAGTTAGGTTTTTACCAAATTATCAAACTCCGATAGGCCTGCCCCCAATACGTATTACCAGACAATAAAATATTAGTTCTGGAAATAGAATTGATAGATAAGAACAAGGCTAAATATCATACTGTTAGAGATAATATCCAGCCTCAAAAGCACTTTTTCTAGCCGTTAGTCATCAAAGATTAAGTTCACCGCGATTGAAACAAATACCAAACCGAGAATAGGCAGCAATACACCTTGGGGTGCGCGCTCGATATAAGGTAGGTTTTCTGCAATTAACAAGCCCCACTCGGGTTCTGGAGGCTTAACACCAAGGCCGATAAAACTCAGTGAGGTTAAACTTAACGTAATCACCGGCAGTCGAAGTAATGCGTGCCTTATTAACGGCGGAAGTACATAAGGTAGTAAGTAATAGCGCAGCACGCGCCACTGCGTAGTACCCCAAGTTGGCGCTAAATGTGTGTATGGCTGTGCTTTGGCTTCCATCAGCAAACTTGAACAGTGCGCCGCTAACGGTGCCCACGAAACTAATACAATGGCAATTAGCGCACTGTCTGGATTCATGCCTGTCAACCCAGCTACGAGCAAGCCAGCGACAATGTACGGGATGCCTTTTGTTATCTCAATCAGCCCTTGGCTGAAACGTGTAACAAACCCTAGCAGCAATCCAATTACAAAGCAGAAAAATGTCGCCAATAGACCCATTTTCAGAGTCGATAGCATCCCTCCACCGACTCTCGCTAACAAATCGCGACCAACGGCATCCGAACCAAATGGAGCTGCATAACTAGGTGGTGCCAAACGGCTAAACTGAATCAGATATGGGTCACGTAGTAAAGCCCAGCCAACACAGCCCGCCAATAAAACAATAATCGTACCGCTCACCGCGCGTTTGATTTTATTCTGCGTAAAACGGAACGTACTGTGGCTACTGATTAGTTTGCCGCTGGAAACACTATGACCAAGCAACCAGCGTTGGATCAAAATACTCGCACTGCTGACCAGAATAGAAAAGACCAGAAGCACCAATAACCCGGCCTGTAACACTGGCAAGTCTTGGGATTTCGCAGCGCCTAAGATCAAACGGCCAATACCTGGGATCGAGAAGACTTGTTCAACGGCAACAGCACCGCCTGTCAAACCAATCACAATCATGGCGATTTGCGGAATGAGATTACTCAGCGCTCGCCACAGAGCAAAACGCAAAATTTGCAATTTGCTAACATTGGCAGACAACCAGGTGATAACCCAAGGCTCATTCAATACTCGTTTCAAGCTGTCACTGAGTAAACGACTGAATAGCCCACTTGCAGGCAGAGCCAGAGCTAAACTCGGCAACCAGAGGTTGTGCACCCCGTTCCAGCCAAAGGGTGGAAACCAGCCTAACCAGATAGAAAACACCAAGATCAGCAGTGCGGCGACAACGTATTCAGGCAAAGAAACCAAAACCGAACTCAAACTATTGTGGTTATTATCAAGACGTTTCTTTTGCCAGCGATTGACGGTATAAAACACACTAATGCTGCATAGTAATAAGGTTATACCGAGCGCATTCATCATAAGCAATAATGAGGTCTTCGCGGTATGCTGAATACTTTGCATAACGGGCGAGCTATCTACCCAGGAGACGCCAAAATCTCCCTGTAATGCTAATCTGAGCCAGTCCCACAAGCGTTCATAAACACCGCGGTCCAGTTGCAGGTCATCACGAATGGATTGCAGTGCTTCCGCAGTCAATAACTGATTTGCACCAGCACGCGCACGCAAAATAGCCTGAGCAGGATCGATACCAGCGATATCCGGCATCAATCCGACTAATATGACCACTGCACTAAGGGCAAGGATGCGAGATAGCCAAGGCATACATGCGTTCATAATTGAACGTATGTAAACAGGAAACACCATCTGACTAGTCTACCTGAGTAAACTGATCAACGAGACGACGCTCACGCGGATCGCGCTGAACCCCCTTCACTGTCGCACTCTCGCCTTGAATAACACGTTCGTGTAGAAGTGGAATCGCAGCAAATTGCTCAAGAATTTTATTCTCTACATCAATGATCGCTTTCTGACGTAATTCACCCAAAGGCTGGCGATCAGCATGTTTTAACGCAGCATCAACTTCTTCAGAGCAGAAAAGACCTAAGTTGAATGAGCCGTTACAGCCATAATCACTTTGCATGTAGGCAACTGGGTCACCAGAATCCAAAACAGTTGCACGTGATAGTAAGAATGCATCAAACTTGCCCGCCAACGCATCGTTTTCAATCTGAGCATACTCACGGATATCTAAATCAACCACGAAACCAGCCGCTTCTAATTGCTGTTTAAGCAGTACCGCTACTTCTGGCAGCTCAGCACGATCAGTAAATGTACCGATAGTAATCTTTTCACCATTCGCTTTATATTCACCAACCATTTCAGCACGAGGATATTCTTGTCGTACTGATTCTGCCCAGGCCAGCGCAGGACCTAGTAAGCCTTTCGCTAAATCGGCATGATTTTCATAAACCGTTTTAACAATTTGCTCACGGTCAACCGCTTGCGTTGCTGCTTTACGTAGTTCAATCTGGCTAAATACGTCCGACTTGTTGTTTAAGTAAAGCGTATTGGTACGAGGCATCGCCACTTCGTGCAGTTGGGATTGATCCATGGTCGCAATTTGCGATACAGGTACAGCTTCTACCACATCAGCTTCGCCGGTACGGAGTGCTGCCGCTCGAGCAAAACCATCTGGAACATATTGAGCAAAGATGCGTTCAATTTTAGCCTTTTCGCCCCAATAGCCATCAAAACGTTCTAGCTTAGCGCTGCTTGTACCATTGATTTCAGTCAGCACAAACGGACCTGTACCTGTATTTGTTGGTACAACACGACCGTTTTCCTTGTATGCCGAGCCCGACAAAATTGCTAGCTGTGGACTAGATAAACGACTTGGTAACAGTGGGTCATTAAAGGTGGTTTTGATTTCAACCGTGAAGTCATCCAGTTCGCTAACTTGCCATTCGATACCATCTAAGATACGTGGCTTAGGTGCCGCATCTAACGCTTTTTGTAATGAGTTAACCACAGCTTTGGCATCTAAAGCAGAACCATCATGGAACTTAACGCCTTGGCGAATCTTGAATTGCCATACGTTGTCTTCAACCTGATTCCACTCAGTTGCCAGCATTGGTTCTGCAACAGATTTATCGCTAAGATTCACTAGTGTTTCTGCTGTGCTCCAACGAGATAGTTTAAACGCATCATCTGATAGCGGTGACAGTCCGGTTCTTGGCGGTTGTAGCATCGCAATTCTAATTTCAGACGCTTGTTCTGCTTTTTCGTTTTCTACTTTTGGTTGAGTTTCGCCAGAATCAAAACAACCTGTCAATAAAGAGCCTAAAACCAGCGTTAATGCTAATTTAGGAGTATTAAGATGCATAGGATACTTCTCCGATAGTAAATTTATTGCTGCGGTGTTGAGCACTTAGCAGCGCTTTCGTTATAAAATGTGTTGGATTACTTACTAAACTTTGCGATTCGCGATGTTCAACAACACGCCCCTTATCTAAAACAAGAATGTCATTACACAACGTCTGCGCTGCATCGAGATCATGAGTGACCAGAATAAGTCGCATGTGGCGGGCTTTTTGTATCTCAGCAAACAAATTAATAATCTGCTGACGACTAACCGGATCAAGGCTGCTCGTCGGCTCATCAGCGACGAGAATACATGGCTCGACAATCAGCGCTCTCGCTATCGCAACACGCTGTGCTTGACCGACAGACAATTGCTGAGAATTACGATCCAAAAGCGATAGATCTAAGCCGACATCTTGAAGAACTTTTTCTACTTGTTCGTATTGCGCTTGCCGACCACTGATATTATTCAGTGATTCAGTGAGGATCTGACGAACCGTGTAATAAGGATTTAAGCTCGATTGCGGCTCTTGCGGGATCAGTTGAATGTGTTTACACAATTCATGATGCTGTTTACCCGAACTTTTAGAAAGCGGATAGCCACAAACATATACCTCACCCGAACTGGGTTGTCTAAGACCAAATAGCAACTCAATCAAAGTGGATTTACCGGCACCAGACGGACCAACGATGGCAATATCGTTGGTTTCTATTAGTAAGTCTAATTGGTCTAGCGCTTTAAATGGTTTACCGCCCAACCAACGTGGTTTGGAGTAATACTGTACAGTCACTTGTTCAAAGCGGACTTGAGCAGATATAGACAGATCTTGCTTATTCAAAATAGGCTCCAAATACAGTGTTAAGGGAGTAACTTTGCTAATTGTTGGCAGAAAGGATGGTGACTTTGAGAAATGGCATGCCGCGGTTCGCCGTAAGCGACCACTCTGTTATCAGCAATCACCAGTATTTTATCGCATGCCAAAGCGGAATAGAGATCATGAGTTATCAGCAGTCCGCTGATGTCACGCCGTTTGACGCTAGTATGAAACAACTCGAGGATTTCAGCTTCAGTTATTGGATCAAGGGCGCTGGTTGGTTCATCAGCGATAATGAGATTCGAACTGCCGAGTAAAGCAATTGCGATACAAATTCTCTGCCGCTGACCACCAGAGAGTTGGCTTGGATATAAACTAAGTATCGAAACTGGCTCAACAAACCCTAATTGGGTGAGCAGAGTTAAGACTGTCTCTCTATTTGCTGAGTTTAACCGTGTTTTGTTACCAGTAAGAGCTAAACATAACTGTTGCTCTACTGATGCCAAAGGATTCAACGCTTTTAAAGCGTCTTGAAAAATAACGGCTGGACGTTGAAATACCGCGCGTTGCAGCATAGCTAGTCCGCTGACTTCCACTTCGTTTAGTTCGACGCTACCTTCAACACAAATGTCGGATGGCAAAAACCCTGCGACCGCTTTCGACAGCATGGACTTACCAATACCTGACGGCCCCATAATGGCAATAACTTCGCCTTCACACAGGTCGAAAGAGATATCACTGAAAAATATGCGCTTAGAATCAGCAAGGCAAAGTTTATTGACAGAAAGTATAGGTTGAGGCATCTAGGTAACAACACAATAATGTAATAATATAACATATCAATGTTAGCACGAGAATCTAGCCAAGAGAACCTCACCTCATAAGCATTTTTGCTTAACTTGGTCAATATATGGCACTAATAAAACAAAACGCCCAACATAGAAAAGTGTAAAAGCTAGCCATAGTCCATGATTACCCCAATATTGCACAGAGATAAACTGAACGACCAAGAACACGACCAGTGTAAGAATGCTTGAGTTACGTACTGGTCGCGTCGTTCCCGTTCCGGTAAAGACCCCGTAGAAAGTAAGACCGTACCCCGCCACCAATGGGAAAACCAACAACCAAGGACTCATTTCCTGATAAAGCTCAATCAATTCAGGTAGCGTAGTAAACAACATCACAATCTGCTGTTTAAACAGCAATATGATAAGTGTTAGTACAATAACAAACACCGTTGTCCACTGAGTGTTTAACTTGATAACACTGTCGAGCAGAGATGGATTCTTTTGCCCTACCGCTTTTCCTGCAAAAACACTCGATGCGTTCGCAACACCATCGAACATGTAGCTGACAATAAAGGTCACTTGCATCAAGATCGCGTTAGTTGCTAACACATCAGAACCAAGTTGAGAGCCAACGCGCGCCATCATGTTAAAGAACACCAGAATACAAACGGTGCGAAGCAACAAATCCATATTCGAGGAGACAATCATTTTGAGGTCTTTGCTAGACATTTTTGTCATGCGAATATGATCAAATAGTGAAAATTGACAGGTTTTAACAACCAAAGCGGCACCAATTACGAACGTGGTAATTTGCGCGATCAGAGTGGCTATTGCTACACCAGCAATGCCCATATCGAAATAGACAACAAACAGGACATCAAGCACTATATTGAGCACATTACCAAACACCTGAGTGAACAGAGTGACTTTGGCTTTGGCTTGCCCCATTAACCAGCCAATGATGGTGTAGTTGAGTAGTACAAATGGCGCACCAAAAATCATAATGTCAAAGTAGGTCCTGGCATTTTTTCCCACGATGGCATCTGGCTCGATGATCCACTCTGCGCCTCGCCAAATCAGCGACTGTAAAGCAATAAAGAACAGCCCCACACACAAGGCAAGAACCAACGGACGAAATAAGCTACTCGCTTGATCTGTATGACAATCCTTACCCAGAGCCATCGCACTTTGCCCTGTTGTGCTTACGCGGAAGAAACCAAACAACCAATACAAGGTATTCATAATCACCGTGCCAACCGCTACTCCACCGAGTAGCTCTGAGACGCCTAATTGACCTATAACCGCTGTGTCTATCGCTCCCAACAAGGGTTGCGTAACGGTTGATACAATGAAAGGGAAGGCAATCTTGAAGTAGTCTTTATGAGTCAGGTTCATCTTTGATTCAGGAGTAAGCTAGTTTTCGAGGCAGCTATCATATTCGAACAAAGTATTAATATGAACCATAGGGGAAAATCATATTAATAGCATGTGTATAAACTCTTACTCTAAACCATAAAAGGCAGATAGGAGTCATCTAACCGTCATTCCGCAGCAAATTTTAGAATTAAAACAATGTGATCCAGTGATCGTTTACAGATGTCGATATCGACTTCTCAATCATCGGTGATGATTGATTTACCCGAGTAGCCATTGCGGGAGTTGGAGCTGGTTCTGGGTTGGTGTTTTTGATACCCAAGGTGCTCATCGAGTTCAGCGTTTAACGCGGTTTCAACGGTCACCTTGGTTAACATTTTACGGAAGTCGTCCAGATCAGATTCTGTTTTAATTGACTTCGCTGCTTCACGAGCAAAAGCTTCAAGTGCTTTCTTATCCATATTGTCCATCCTTAGCCTTTAAGGCTTAAGTCTAGACAGTTACACAGAATTCAGGACACTCTCCACTGAGTCTGTCTCTTTCGGATAGCGACGGCTTTATCAGTTTCACCGTGTATAAACTATCTGTACCGTACACTCGTTCATAGTTAGTACGCTGATAGGCGGCGCGCATACTTGATTGTGTTTTTCTACGTCGGCGACTTCGACTGGTCCAATCTAATCGATAAAAATTGATCAGCTCACGAACATAACTAAGCATTCGTCGTTCCTTAGCGTGATCCTCTGACTGCAACAAATCCTTCTTAAAACTCATCAGTTGTTCCGCAATGACTGATACATTTTCACCAACTAGTCATAGAAGGCTCCCCCTCGTTGCTGTAGCCAACGCAATAGCCCATATCGCCAGACGTATAAAAGCCAAGCGATATCTGCTTGGCTTGAGTAGTATCAAAGCGATTGATTAAGAGGCGGTAGATTCAAGCTCTTGTTCAGCAATCGAGAGCATGGCGAACTCTTCTTCTGCGGTACCCGCTACTAAGTTATTGCGGCTATAGAGACCATAGTAGGCACCACCAATCACGAACAAGCCAAGTGTCATCATAAAGGCCGAGGGATCAAACGCGTACACCCCTGTCATAGCAATCAGCGATAACACCAAACAGATCGCCGATGTGACCACACCGCCCGGTGTTTTGTATGGTCTTGGCAATTCGGGCTGTTTGACTCTAAGCAGAATATGACTCAGTGCCATCAGCGCATAGGACACGGTCGCACCCACTACCGCCATGGCGAGGATCAAATCGCCCTCTCCGGTTAATGACACCACAAAGCCAAAAATGCCAGGGAAGATTAACGCACGAGAAGGGACTTTATTTTTACTCGTCAGTGACAAGAGCTTCGGTAAATAACCGGCTCTGGACAAAGCAAACACCAGACGACTATAGCCATAAATTATAGAAAAGAAAGACGCAACCAGACCGGCAAGCCCTAAGACGTTGACAATAGTGGCTATCGTCGGATTACCTGTCAGTTTAAGTGCATCTACCAGCGGAACTGCACTGCTACCAATCACGTTTGAGCCTACTGCGCCCGCCAGCAAAAGCACAACTAACGCCGCAGTAAACAGCAGAAATAACATCGCACCTATGATGCCTTTTGGTACATCTTTCGCGGGATCTTTAGCTTCTTCGGCAGCCAGTGGCACTCCTTCTACTGCCAGAAACAACCACATCGCAAACGGCAACGCGGCCCAAACACCATACCAACCATAAGGCAGTGCCTCTGTGGCTTGCGTGCTTGCTGGGGCAATATCGAATAGATTGCTGGCGTCAAAATGGCCAATAAGCACGGCGGCGGTCAATAGGATGGCGAACACCGCAAGACCGCTGATCACCATCATCACTTTAAGTGCTTCGCCAACACCTGCTAGGTGCACAGCGATAAACGCCGCATAAAAGAGTGCATAGACCCAAGGCCCATCAATCCCGATCAGTTCATTGACGGCAGACCCAATGAAAATAACAATGGCTGCTGGTGCCAACGCGTACTCAATCAAGACGGCAAGCCCGGTGATAAACCCACCTGTTGGGCCCATGGCTTGTCGTGCAAAACTGTAGCCACCGCCTGCGGCTGGAATCGCGGCAGACATTTCCGCTAAAGAGAGAACCAAGGTTAAATACATGACTGCCATCGCGACGGCGGCAATCAGAAATCCGCCCCAACCCGCTTGGGCAATACCAAAGTTCCACCCTGCGAAATCTCCCGAGATCACATACGAGACCCCTAGTCCTGCTAATAGCACCCAACCGGCAGTGCCTCGTTTCAGTTGCCGTTTGGCAAGGTATTCTTGATGTTTAGACATAGTGATTCCCTTTACTGTTTTGAAATTAGAAAGTTTGATTGGTGTTGCTCGCCGAGCGTCAGGCCATCTTGCTGCTCATCCATACTGGATCGATCTTTGAGATTAACGCCTGTCAGCTTGAGCGAACGCGCTTCTTCAAGAAGATAACTGGCGCGAAAAGCAGCGTCGGAATAGTTCAAACCTTGCGGCCGAATGTTAGAGATGCAGTTTCGCTCAGAGTCTTTACTGCCTCGCTTGGCGCCCCAGGTGAGGTACATCCCCATGCTATCTGGCGAAGTGAGCCCTGGGCGCTCACCAATCAGAACGACAACCATATTGGCATTGAGGCACTGGGCTACATCGTCACCGACTGCCACTCTTCCCTGCTCAACAATCGTGATGGGGGCGATGCGCCAAGGCGCGTTGTGTTGGCTGGTAAGTCTCACAAGCAGAGCTTCTAGCAGTGGCACTGCATGACGCTGGATCGCCACAGATGAAAGGCCATCGGCCACAACGAAGGCCAAGTCATAAGCGTGTTGGTCATGTCGGTGTTCAGCAACCACCTCCATGCTCTCTTTGCTCAGTTCACGGCCAAAGTCGGGCCTTTGCAAATATTCGAAGCGGTCGTTGGCTTTTGATTTCACCACAATGGGCTCTCGCCCTATCTGTGAAGTCATCACAGTTGACTGAGCGACGTCCTGCGCCAGTTTGCGAATATCGAGCGCGCAATGCACCGCATCCATCGCCTTGGCATGGTCAAAACTAAACGACAGCCATTCGTTGGTCGGCACACTGCTTCCGCAACGGCCGAGTGCAATGCGTGCGGAGGTGAAATCTTTCAGTTTCTGCCACGGATTCTCGACCACACTTTCTCGAGCAGGGTGAGATTCAAATCTGATCACTTTACCCATCAACTACACCCCCTGAATTCGATTCATTGCGTTGGAAAACGACTTCGCGACTTGATTACTGAGGCGCACACCGCTGACATCTTCAAAGATCTGCATCTCCATTAACCAACGTTCAAACTCTGGTGCGGGCTTTAGTCCGAGCACTTTTCGCGCATAAAGCGCATCGTGAAAAGAAGTCGTTTGATAGTTAAGCATGATGTCATCAGAGCCAGGGATCCCCATGATGAAGGAGCACTCAGCCACACCAAGTAGCGTCAGCAAGTTATCCATGTCGTTTTGATCCGCGTAAGCATGGTTGGTGTAACAGATGTCGCAACCCATCGGCAGCCCGAGCAGCTTGCCGCAAAAGTGATCTTCTAATCCGGCGCGAATGATTTGCTTCCCATCGAACAGGTACTCAGGACCGATAAAACCCACCACGGTATTCACCAGCAGCGGATCAAAATGACGGGCCACAGCGTAGGCGCGCGTCTCGCAAGTCTGCTGATCGACACCATGAAAGGCATTGGCCGACAGCGCCGTGCCCTGGCCTGTCTCAAAATACATGACATTGTTGCCCACTGTGCCTCGCTTTAGCGAGAGTGCGGCATCTTGAGCCTCTTTAAGAATATTGAGGTTAATACCAAACGTGTCATTGGTACCCTGCGTGCCGCCGATAGATTGAAAAACCAAATCAACCGGCGCGCCCATCTCAATCGCTTCGATGGTGTTGGTCACATGGGTCAGAACACAGGATTGAGTAGGAATCGCGTAATGTTGAATAACATCATCCATGAGGGTCATCAATTTGACCGCTTGCGGCACGTTGTCTGTCGCCGGATTGATACCGATCACCGCATCGCCATTGCCATACATCAAGCCATCGAAAATGGTCGCGGCGATCCCGTTGAGTGAATCTGTGGGATGGTTGGGCTGAAGGCGTGTGGATAGACGTTGGGGTAAGCCGATCGTGTTGCGAAACGCTGTCACCACCTCACACTTCTTCGCGACGAGAATCAAATCTTGATTGCGCATGATTTTGCTCACTGCCGCGACCATTTCAGGGGTTAGGCCAGGCCGAATTGCGGTCAAAGTGTGGCTATCGGCTTCATCACTCAACAACCAGTCTCTCAAGCCACCCACCGTCAGGTGAGCGATCAACTTGAACGCCTCACGGTCGTGTGTCTCGATGATCAAACGCGTGATTTCGTCGTCCTCATAAGGAATAAGAAGATCATCGAGAAATGTGCTCAGTGGCAAGTCCGCCAGCGTCATTTGCGCAATTGCGCGCTCGGTGGCGGATTCTGCTGCCACGCCAGCCAAACGATCGCCTGATCGCTCAGGTGTCGCTTTGGCCATCAGTTCCGTCAGTGAAGCAAAGGTATATACTGTCGTTCCTTGCTGCCGTCGATAAATCGCCATCCATTACCTCTTTTTGGCTATTGGTGCAGTTCTTGCTCTCTTCATCATTCCCAGTAAGAGAATGAACTCTTTAAGCGTGTGTTTAAGAGGAATGAAGCGAAAACTGTTCCAATCAACTATCAAGAATTGGCAATCTTTAACCCCTTTTTATTCAATGAGTTAATGATGGGCGCCCCACAATGGCGCAAAGTGGAGATTAGGAGTATTACAGGATGGATCTCGATACCCCAACCAGTGAACCAAACTTGTGCACTCGTCACTGTAATGATGCAAATCAGCAAGCAGGCCAATTGATTAACTGGCATCAAGAGTATGATCAACTCAGCGAGGGGAATTTTAGTGGGATGATACAAGAGCGACGGTTTCGTCATCTGCATGTGTTTCGTGAAGACAGCAATCGTTCACTTCGTCAGCAATGCTCGATTGAAGAAGGGATATGGCTAGGTCTCAGCGTTGAGGCTAGTGCGATTACTGTCAACCAGCGGCCAATGAATGCTTCTGATATTCTCGTGCGTGATAGCAACAGCGAGTTTGAACTCGTCACACCGCGAGATTATGCCATCTACGGTATCGTCGCTGACCAGTCAGTGCTTGATCATGTACTGTGTGAAACCGACCATCAAGGTTCCGGTCTCAACCCCGCATTACTTGGAATCACAGACGAGTCATCCGCCAATCTCCTCAGACGTTACCTCAGTGTCCTGCTCAATCCAGAAAGGCATGTATGGTCAGCGCACACTCATCAGCGATTATTGTGTGATTTCATTAGCGAATTACTATCTCGCAGCTCTGCGCCAACCCCTCGGGTGGCGGCCCCTCAGCAACAACGTCTTATCCAGAGCGCCATCGACTACGTCACTCAAGCGCCCTCTCATCGCCCCATCACCGTCAGTGATCTCTGCCAAGCGACACATGTCAGCCGAAGAACGTTACAATACGCCTTCGAACACTATTGCCAGGTGTCACCCAAACAGTACATCAAGCGCGTCAGGCTCAATCAAGTAAGGCGTGCTCTACAGGCGCCATTCGAGGATGGTTCGATTTCAGACATCGCTTTTCGCTTTGGCTTTTATCATATGGGAGAATTTGGCCGTAGCTACCGTCAATTGTTTGGAGAGTCGCCGTCTGAGACGCGAATGAGTGGCACTCCTGACTGAGCACGGCGAACTCTTTAGCTATCGAAACACTGTCTATTAAGCTTATTGGCCATTCAGTTTTAACTCTGTGAAGGTCACGCTGTTGTAATCACCGTTGAGTTTGTCCACGGCAAAATCACCCGTGCCCTCGCAACCCGGCCCCCATATTGGGTGACTGTCCTGAACGCTACATTGACCATAGGCGCCTGCTTTAAAGTAGAACGCGTCTTTGGCGTAGCCGTACGGTGAATCCTTGTCATCAATCCCCTTACTCAAATCAATCTCATAAGTCACGGTTTCATGACGGTCCGTTTCAAACGTTAGAGACATGGTGGTTCCGTTGACTTCAATTTGATAACTGAATGACTCACCCAAGGCGATGCCCGCTTCACCAGGCTCGGCATCATTTTCCCAAGTGTTACCCCAGACTGGGTAGGCGATGTCTTCTCTATTGGGATCGTCTTTGGCTAAATTTCGTTCATAGTTCCAGAATACTGAACCCATTTTATGATTTGGAAACTTCTTGTAGAAAATTTTGATCGGTTCGTTTCCGTGACCAAAACCTGTCTTGGCTTTGATTTGATCGTTGTCTTTTTCAGCGTGAATCTGCCCGACTACCACAGAATAGGCGGGATACTTATTTGGATACTTAGCATGAAGAGAGACATGATTAACCTTGAGCGTCGCTTCGAGTTTACCGCCAATAGCACTGAATGATTCGGCTTCTGGATGGCTCGACAATGCCCAGTTGTTTAAAGGATCATGCGTTCCGATGGCAAAGTTCGCGCCTCTTGCCATTTGGCGCAACTCCGAACGAGCATTTTTGGAATTTTTGGTGGTGATGGCTTTATTGTGCACTTCAAACACCAAATGCCCTTGGCTATCGAGATAGAAAAAATCCGAGTGTGAATAACTCATCATCGCGACCCCCTCAATCTCATCGACTCGGCCATCTTGGTTAATGTCTGAAGGAATGGTGATCTTCCAGTGGCGCATGTCGAACTTGTCTGCAGGGACAGGATAGTTCACACCATTATTGGCCACATCAGCAAACGTCGGTAAGGACAGAAGTAGCGATGTTGCCACTAACATTTGTTTCATTTTGATACTCCTTTTTGTGTTATTGTCCTACATACTATCGATCAATTTTCATTCAAAAATAACCAAAAACTAAAAAACCAATGCAACTCACAGTATAAAGTTGTATTTTGCCACGCAGATCAAAATGCCACCAAATCAGCCTAAATTACGCATTAAAGTAAAAACAAAGTCCAAAAATGGTGATTTTAGCAACAATTAATATGAGTAAAATCACAATTCAGTTTAAATTCCACTCAATTATGCTGGCTTGCCGCACATATAAACTTTTGTGTCATTGTATTACAAATAATTCAAGAAAATACTGATGAGGAAGTTTGAAAGACGCTTCACTCTACCGACCAAAATAAAAAGGATGACAACATGAAACAGACGATTCTGACGGTGGCTGCCGCCTCGATGATCTTGGCTTTCGGTGCGCAAGCTCGAACGCTAACATTAGGTCACGCGATGAACCTAGAGAGCGCTGCCCATGCAGGGATGGAAATCTTTGCGGCGAAAGTGAAAGAAAAATCCAATGGCGAAATGGACGTGAAAATCTTTCCTAATGGCATGCTTGGGTCAGAGCGAGATCAAGCAGAGCAAGTCGTGACAGGCGCCATCGATATGGCGAAAATCAACGGATCGTTGGCTGAATCGTTTGAACCCACTTACAAAGCGATCTCTATCCCATTCTTGTTCCGTGATGCAGACCATATGCATACCTTTATGCGCAGTGAGACAGCACAGCAACTTCTCCAGTCTAGCGAAGGAAAAGGGTTCATCGGGCTCACACTGTATGATTCTGGTTCACGCAGTTTCTACAGCTCGAAACCCATTCAAACCCCCGACGATCTTGCTGGCCTCAAAGTCCGTGTTCCAGAATCTCCAACCATGATGGAAATGGTGAGACTGCTCGGGGCACGCGCGACGCCCGTTCCGTTTACGGAAGTGTATACCGCGCTTCAGCAAGGCGTAATTGATGCCGCAGAGAACAACATTTCCAGCTTAGTCGAAATGAAACACTCTGAAGTCGCGAAATACTATTCCATGGATCAACATATGATGACGCCTGATCTCATCATGATTTCAGAAGTGACATGGAGTAGCCTCAATGACGCTCAGAAAGCCATAGTCCGCGAAGCTGCCGCCGAATCGATGGAAGAAGAAATTAAGATCTGGGCTGATATCGACAGTAAGAACAAGAAATTAGCCGAAACATTGGACGTAAAATTTGTTGAGGTCGACAAAGACAAGTTCCGCGAAAAAGTCGCGCCGATGTTGGACAGTGCCAAGCAAGATCCTGTCTTAGGCACCTACATTGAAGCCATCCAAAAGCTCTGATTTCCCCTTAAAGTAACAAGCCCCACCATCGCGGTGGGGCTGCAACTTTGAATCATTGTAAATAGGAGTTTCAATGGTTTCTGCTCTTAACACGTTAAAAACGACGTTAGATAAAGTGATACTCATACTGTGTGGCGTGGCCATTATTAGTCTGGTCATTACTGTGACTTGGCAGGTGTTTAGTCGCTACGTACTTAACGATCCCAGTTCTTTTACTGATGAGCTTGCCCGGTACACCATGATATGGTTCGGTCTGCTGGGTGCCAGTTATCTGTTCGGTAAAAATGGCCATCTGGCCATCACCCTTTTTGTCGGTTCAGTGGGTCCTAAATACCAAAAATACTGCCATCTACTCATCAACTTGGTGTCGTGTGCCTTTATCTATCTTGCCATGATCAAAGGTGGCAGCCAGCTCATTGGTCGGACGATGCTGCAGTTTTCGCCTGCGCTACAGATCCCGATGGCTTATGTCTATTTCATTTTGCCGCTCTCAGGAGCGTTAATGCTGGTTTACCTTCTTCTCAACACCTTACTGCTCTTCAACCAACAAGAGCGACGCATTCAAGGGTAATGATATGGATATCTCTGTAGGTTTTTGGCTTTTATGCCTCTTTATCGTCATGATCAGCTTCAGTATTCCGATTGCGATCGCCATCGCAATGTCCTCACTGGTGATCATGTGTACTATCCTTCCTCCTCACGTGGCCTTCATGACCGCAGGTCAAAAGATTGTGACTGGCATTGATAGCTTCAGCTTGCTTGCCATTCCTTTTTTCATTTTGGCAGGGAACATCATGAATCGAGGTGGAATAGCCAACCGGTTGGTCGAGTTCGCAAAACTCTTGGTTGGAAAAATGCCCGGCTCGTTGTCACATGTGAATGTGATTGCCAATATGTTGTTTGGCTCGGTTTCCGGCTCAGCGGTCGCCGCGGCGGCAGCGGTAGGAAAAACACTAGAACCAGAGCTGGAAAAGGAAGGCTACGACAAATCGTTCGCTACCGCAGTGAATGTAGCGTCGTGTCCATCAGGCTTATTAATTCCACCCAGTAATTCATTGATCGTCTTCTCTGTCGTCAGTGGTGGTACATCCATCGCGGCGCTGTTTATCGCCGGTTATGTGCCTGGCATTTTAATGGGCCTCAGCTGTATGGTTGTCGCCTACTTTATTGCCAAGAAAAAAGGCTATCGAACCTTATCGCAACCCAAAACAGCGAGAGAAATTCTCACCATTACCTGGCGGGCAATACCGAGCTTGGGGTTGGTCGTGGTCGTCATTGGAGGGATTATAGGGGGGATCTTTACCGCCACTGAAGGCGCGTGTATCGCCGTTTTGTATTCGTTTTTCTTGTCATTATGTTATCGCACTCTCGGCGTTAAAGAGCTAAAAACCATCTGTGTGGAAACGGCTGAAATCACAGGGATTATGCTGTTCTTGATTGGTGCATCAACAATTATGTCTTGGGCGATGGCCTTCACCGGTTTGCCTAACCTCATCAGTGAATGGATGCTATCGATTTCAGACAACCCGATTATTATCTTCATTTTAATGAACGTGATTTTGCTCATCGTCGGGATGTTTATGGACTTAACCCCTGCCGTGCTTATCTTCACGCCAATATTTATGCCCATCGCAACTCAACTCGGTATGCACCCGATTCACTTTGCGATGATGATCATCTTCAACCTCTGCATCGGGATAGCGACGCCCCCAGTAGGGACCGCGCTATTCGTCGGCTGCAGTGTCAGCGGCGCAAGGATAGAGAGCGTAATACGTGCAGTTTTGCCTTTTTGCGCAGTATTGATCATCACTCTCCTGCTCATCACCTTTGTCCCAGACATCAGTTTGGCCCTGCCCCGAGCATTCGGTTTGATTCACTGAGTTTAGCCCCCCGTCACGCCATGTAACGGGGGACTTTGCTATTCCCTAAAACCCACTACCAATATTAATATACAGAGCACTCTCTTCGTCACTAAACGCGACATCCATACCGAGATGCAAACCGTAGCGTCTGACAATTTTGTGTACTTGGTTTTGCCTCCTAGCTGAATTAGACGCACTACATCCATTCAACCACGCCACAACTATAGATCTAACTGCCCAAGCGGCACAGGTTTACTGTACAGGTAGCCTTGGTGCAAGTTGACCCCTTGTGAGAGAAGGTAATCGGCTTGTTCCGCGTACTCAACCCCTTCGGCGATCATGGTCAGGTTGAGCGCTTTGGCTAGATTAATGATGGCGTTAAGCACTGGTGCGCTCACGCTGTCGACGCCGATGGTATCAACAAAGCACTTGTCAATTTTAAGCACATCGATTTTGGTCTGCTCCAACACCGCGAGTGAGGTTTGTCCGGTGCCAAAATCATCAATCAACACTTCGAGGCCTTTTTCGCGCAACTTTGCTATACCCTCCCGGGCTTGACCATCAAGTAATTGACGCTCGGTCACCTCTAAACCTAATACAATGTTGAGCTTTGCGAACTGGTGGTGATGATTCACCAAAAATAGTTGCTTCTCCGCTAAGGCAAAGTAACCCGGCGGGAAATTGATCCCTAAGTGGAACGGCGCATCAAAGTGGCGATCGCACCAATCATTCCATGCTTGCTTGACCACCACATCGGTCAACTCATTGATTAAGTCAAACTCCTCCATCACGGGAATAAACACATCCGGATAGATCAAACCTCGAGTGGGATGCTGCCAACGCACCAACGCTTCCACCCCGACCGTTCGACCACACGCCGCATCCACTTGCGGCTGATAATGGAGCACAAACTCATTGCGACGCAGTGCGAGCTTAATTTCTGCGTACATGCTCCGCTCTGCGCTCAGCTGAATTCTAAGTAAAAACACCGCGATATAAAGCACGATTAACGCCAGTACTGCGAGACTCACGTAATACAGCGTGGTCTGTCGAATTAACTCGCTGCTCGCCTCGACGAGTATTCGATGGCCAAATTGACTGGACTCAATCGAATACACGAACCAACTGTTTGGGATGCTCGCACCAGCAGGAGCAACTTTGCCGTTTACGATTAACACAGCCGTATTGATGTTCGGCTCCGTCAGATAGCCCAAACGTGCCCGCATAAAATCTCTATCCACCAGCGACACTGCGTGGTAGATCTCTCCATCAATCACACGTGAATTAATCACCGCTAGTGAGACATCCACAGAGTTAGGGAGCGGCACCACCTCAATGGTCTGATTTTCCACCGGTTCGGTCAGCGGAAACAACGCACTGGTGTTGCTCAATGATGAGCAGATCACTTGGCCATTGCGGAGGGTTTGCTGCTCTTCCACCTCACGTTCAAAGCGCATGTTTTGCTGAATAACATGACAGAGATTGGGCGCGATGAGTGCGGCGCGGTTTTCATCAAGAATACCGTTGATGATGCGCTCATAGGTGACCATGTAATGGTCACCGATATCTTGCAAGGTTTGGTGAATTTTTTGCGTAGCAAAGTAGACTGAGGCAACAAAAATCAACAGAGGCGGGATGACATACACCGCGAAGCGCGACGAAGCTTTTTTAACCTGACGATATCCAACCATAGCCAACTCAACTTACTGTTTATAATAATATTATAAACATAACCTCAACATCGAGGTTATTCAATTTTCCTGTGCACTTTCACGCTTTGTTTGCGCCTAGCTGAGTCGTTTCAATACGATGGTTTGATCAAGCTGCTGATGAAAAGGTTGATAATCGAGTCCCGTATCAAACAGATACTCTGTCACCAAGCTTCGCACGCACCCTTGCAATTCCTTTGCGCTCCAAGGTTTTTCAAAATATTGACTCACCCCGGCGGTGTTGATAGCAGTAATGGTGTCGGTGTGGGTCGCTTGTCCAGTGAGTAATACTTTCTTGGTGTACTTAAATCGGTGGTCATTGGTGATCTCGGTTAACAGTTCTACCCCTGTCATTCCAGGCATAACATGATCTGAGACCACGACTGCGATAAACTCGCCCTGTGCATCAAGCTCATCCATTAACTCCAGCACTTCCTCACCAGATTCACAATCTAACACCGTGAGCCATTGGTTGAGTGGCTCTAAATCCTGAACGACCGCACTTAATACTTCTCGTTGGTCGTCAACACAAATGACATTCAGCTTATCCATTGCTCTCTCCTAACGGTAACTTGACGCGAAAAATGGTGCGTGAAGGATCGCTTTTGACCACCACACTACCGCCATTTTCGCTGACGATTCTTTTAACGATGGCAAGCCCAAGGCCCAAGCCAAACGATAGACCACCTTTTTTGGTGGTGAAATTGGGCTGAAAAATTTTGCGCCGGGTCGGCTCATCAATCTCTGGCCCATTGTTTGCGATGGTGACCAAAATCCTCTGGTTGACCACCTTAGTGTGTATCTCAATCATCGGGTCGTCTGTGCTGCGCATCGCATCACACGCGTTTTTAATGATGTTGCTCCATACCTGAACAAATTCGGTCGAGGAGCCTTGAATCCTTGGTAATTGAGCAGGCCGCAAGTGCACATTCACTCGGCGTAAATCACTTTGCAGCAACGCAAGGGCTTTGTTGAGGGTGTCGTTAATATCGAGCAGCTCCAACGGCTCAGTGTCCGTGCGCCCAAGCTGTTTCACCGATTTGACTATGGCAACAGAATGGCGCGCTGCATTGCGTAAATCGTGCATCCCCCTGCCCATCTGCCAATATTTGAGCGCAGAATTGACATCGCAGAGCCATTCGCTTGGCACCTCATCACTGGCCAACGCGCGTGCGAGCGCACTGGCGGTTTTACTATCAACGCGATAGCGCTGCTCGATGTTTTTTGCCAAACGGCGAATCTCTCGTGACGAGATCATTTGCCCTTGCCGCAAGCCAAAATCAAAATGCGCCTTATAAGCAGGTTTGACCTCAGAAAGCAGTTCACTCAGTTCTTGTTGCAGGCGCTCCGTTTTGCTACTGACAACACCAATCGCATTGTTGAGTTCATGGGCGATCCCCGCAGCCAGTTGACCCAAGGTGGTCATCTGCTCGGCGGTATGCAGCTGTTGCAACGCTTTTTCTTTGGCTAGCGCTTCTTGGGTCGCTCGGTGCTGGCGGCGATTGAGTTCATTGACCATCACCGGCATAAACTGCGCATTGAGCGGCCCCAACCGTTTTGGCTCCACCGCTGCCGTGGTGCGATCAATCCAAGCCAGTTTGACGTCCGTTTTGCTGATGACCGTGGAGGAGGCCATCCACGTCCCGGAGAAAAAACTGTGCACGCCAATGAAGGCACTTGGCCCAGCGGTAAACACCTTAATACGTTTGCCTTTGGATTCGGATTCAACAAACCCCTCAAGCTCACCTTCTCGAACATAGTAGAGCCGATCGTTACTGCCATTTTGTTGCAAGATCACCTGATTCGCCGCCAAATCAATTTGGCGTTCTGGATCTGAAAAATAGTGACGAATCAGCTCGTCCATGACGTTATCCAACATGGCCGATAAGATTTAAAATCCACACCAACACAAAGCTCAGTAATACGCCCACCACGCCAAGAATCACCCCGACTTTTGCCATCTGGTTACTCTGTACGTGACCGGTTGCGTGGGCGAGCGCATTGGGTGGCGTACTGATTGGCAGCGACATGCCAAGCGAGGCAGCGAATGTCACCACAAGAATCAAGGTCACTTCACCGCCCAATGGCGCCAGTGACGTCATCGAGGTGCCAAGTGCGGCCATAATAGGCATCAACAAGTTGGCGGTGGCGGTATGAGACATGAAATTCGCCATCAACAAGCAGAGCATTGCAGCGCCAAACAGGACAACGTAAGGAGAGAAAGCATCGAACGGAATACTGTGAACAACACTTTGTGCTAATCCGGTTTTGTCCAGCGCGAGACCGAGCGCAATACCACCGGAAACGAGCCATAGGACATCCCAAGAGATCTTCTTCAAATCTTCTTTGTTGATGATGCCTGTGAGCGAGAAGATCGCGACCGGAATCAGCGCCACGGTGTAGGAGTTCATACCGTGGCTTGAGCCCATCAACCACAATACAATCGTCAGCGTGAATGTCGCGTACACTAAGATTGCTTTCGGAGTTTTGAGGAACTTTCCTTTGATCGACAGTTCAATGCGTTGCTGCTGCGCACGGTAGAGGCTGTTCATTAACACCCATGCGAGCGCCATCATCACCACGACAAACGGCACACCAAATGCCATCCACTCACCAAAACTGATGCTGTTCTCCCCCACCAGATACTTCAACGCGATCGCGTTAGGCGGCGTACCGATTGGCGTACCGATGCCGCCGATATTGGCCGCGACCGGAATACAAAGTGCAAACGCCACACGCGCTGGATCTTTGGGGCCAAACAGCGCAATCACAGGCGTTAAGATCGAGAGCATCATCGCTGTGGTGGCCGTGTTGGACATAAACATGGAAAAGATGCCCGTGATCAGCATTAACCCGAGCATCACATACTTAGGATCATGGCCAAACGGTTTGAGTAATACTCGTGCTAAGTTCACATCCAACCGGTATTTGGTTGCGGCCATCGCCAAGAAAAAACCACCCAAAAACAGCATGATAATTGGGCTTGCGAAGGTCGCCATAATGTCAGAGTAGTTGAGTAAGGTACCAAAGTGCGCCTCACCCTCATTGGCGCGAAACCAATAAATACCCTTGTTGGAAACCAGCAGTAATTCCAACACAATAATCACCACTGACGTGGCATAGATGGGGATCGGCTCAAATACCCAGCACAACGCAGCCAGTAAAAAAATCGCCGTTACACGTTGTTGTACTAGCGTAAATCCGTCAAACGGGAAAGCGGACAGAGGTAAGGCGAGAACGATCAGTGGAATCACGATCGGTATAATGAATTTCAAGTACTTTTGCATGACACAGCTCATCCTGAGAATAATTTCTCGCCGCAGTATCAGGCTTTAGAAAGCTGACGACCCTAGTGTCGGATCAATCTTTTTGCAACTATACCAATGAGTTATTTGGAATGTGATCTAGAGCTCACTTTTCACGTGCTACGCGACAACGTGGCTGACATCAAGCGCTCAATGTGCTGTCATCCGTGCTCGCCAGA
The DNA here is from genome assembly GCF_059833835.1 of Vibrio sp. R15-SG3-ISO1B. Taxonomy (NCBI): domain Bacteria; kingdom Pseudomonadati; phylum Pseudomonadota; class Gammaproteobacteria; order Vibrionales; family Vibrionaceae; genus Vibrio; species Vibrio sp. R15-SG3-ISO1B. The sequence continues at coordinate 134,855 of NZ_JCBDGG010000047.1, forward strand.
AAAATAAACGTGCAGATTTAGCCACAATCAAATTAATTTCGTGACATTGGGGTGGTTAAATTAAAATTCAATAGCGACATTGTTGCCATTTTTGCACATGTAAAATGACAAACGTGATATTTATCACACTTATGATTTCGCGCAGAATACATTCCGTACAGAGAACAACTTCTCCCATGTGAACAAATTCTGAGGAAATCAAAATGAAAAAAGTATTATCAGTACTCGCCCTTACCACACTGACTTCAAGCATGGCTTTTGCGGCTAGCGACTACACACTGAACGTTGAACCTAACAACAACCAAGCGAAAGTTACCGTATTGAAAGATGGCCAACCGGTCAGCAACGTACCGGTTAAAGTCGTCGGCAACGGCACCAAAACTCACATTTCAGGCTCAAAAGGCACCTTCGTTGCGGCAAACTTGTTCGATAACGGCCGTACCTTCACCTTTGAACTGGTTGATGACAACGGCGAAGTCGTTCGCGAACAACGTTACCTCACTTCATTCTAAGTTAGACGGTTGCTGTCCACAGCTGTCTGCGTGAATCGTCACAGTGAGACGCGCCTTGTACGGCCAGTCTGCTCCGTATATCAAAACGCCCAGTATCAACTGGGCGTTTTTTATTGCTCGGACGTTATGGTTCGCTCTGCTTTCACTCAATCTACTTGGTGTATGTTAGCTAAAGTACTGCTCCCACACTGGCGGCGTCCCGATGACTTGCTGAGCAATATCAATAAAGGCTTTTGCCAAAGGCGAAACGTTGCGGTGAGTATACAGGGCGTAGACATCACCAAAAGAGGGCATGTGATAATCGGGGAGCAACTGAACCAACCCCATCTTTTCGATTTCTTTGGAAATCATAAACTGACCAATCATGGCATACCCCATCCCTGATTTAACGCTGTCTATCACTAACTGAGGCTCATTGACGCGATATGGCCCGGTCATGGTGAAGGTGTCCAAGCGCAAGTTATCTTTCGAGTGGATCTGCAATTTATCAATCACAATACTGCTGTTAGCGTAAATAACCGCAGGGAGGGCCACCAATTGCTCAGGGGTCTCAGGCAAACCATGCTGCTCAACAAACTCTTCAGACGCCACCAGCGCCAATTTGTTGTCCGCCAGTCGTTTCGCCACCATGGACGAATCGCGCATTGGGCCGATGCGAAACGCGAGATCAATACGCTCTTTGATCACATCAACACGCAAATCATCCAGCACCAAGTTTACGGTCGCTTTCGGGTATTTCTCCAAAAACGCTTCTACCACCTTTTGAATGTACTTACGCCCAAACAGCGTGCTGCTTGAGATCCTCAAGTTGCCGACCGGCTCACTATGGTAAGACTCGGCAATTTGCTTGGTCTCTTCGAGCAGCGAACTGACTTTATTGGCTTGATCCACAATCTGATAGCCGACATCGGTTAGCGACAACGAACGGGTAGTTCGGTTGATAAGCCTTACCCCTAAATGCTCTTCAAGCTGTTTCACCTGCTTAGAGAGCACTGAACGGTCGAGATTGAGTCGGTCTGCCGCTTTGGCAAACGAGCCCGCTTTCGAGACTTCCAGCAACAGCTCCATCCTACTGGCCAAATCCATTCACACCTCTAATTATCTATCCACCATTCATTACGCCATAGTAGCGGAGCTACACAAAAAAATTAAGCCCGCCAAATGGCGAGCTTAATGTGTAGTCTTGATAAACCAAGTGCAAGTCGAAGGCGTTACACTTTGAAAAAGCCAAGTTCTTCTTTTTGCGTGACCGCGAGTTTTGACAGCTCAGCCGAGGCTTGCAGCGTTTCATCCACACCCGAGACGTTCTTTTGCACCAGATCATAGGCGTGAGTGGTGTTTTGGGAAATGTCCTCGGTGACGCTAAATTGCTCTTGCGCGGCGGTGGCCACTAGCGTGTTGATTTCAGAGATGGCGTCCACCGCACGATAAATCTCTTCAAATGAGGCTTTGACGCGATCGGCGAGCTCGACTGACTCCTCAATCAACTCAACATTTTTGCTCATATTGTGCTGCGCCACATCAGATTGTTTTTGCAGCTTTTCAATGATCTCTTTGATGCTTACGGTAGAGTCTTGCGTTTTGGATGCCAAACTGCGCACTTCGTCGGCCACAACGGCGAAGCCTCGCCCATACTCACCCGCACGCGCCGCCTCAATGGCTGCGTTCAGCGCCAGCAAATTGGTTTGCTCTGAAATGGTATTGATGACTTCAATCACACTGCTGATCTCCAGCGCAAACTGACGCAAATCACTGACAATTTGCGCGCTGTCATTGACAGAGGCGCTGATAGAATCGGTCAAGGCGATATTTTTCTCGAGAGTCAGCTTACCGTTGGCGACATTCTCACGTGCACCTTTGGCAACCTCTTCCGCTTGCACCGCTTGCTGACTCACCTCTTGAGAGGTAGAAGACAACTCATTGATGGCTGTGGATATTTGCTCCATCTGCGCCAACTCTTGATGTGCGTTGGATTTGGTGTCATTCATGATGACGTTGAGCTGCTCAGACGCCGAAGAGACGCTTTCTGAGATGCCGTGTGTGTTCTTAATTAGCTCAGAGAGTTGCAGTTTGAGCTTGATCAGAGAGAGATAAATACCCGTCTCTTTGCCCGTTTGCGGGATCTCTTGACTGAAATCCCCTTTGGCCATCTCTTCCATCAAATGCGCAATTTCATCGGGCGTACCGCCAACCGGGACTAATACCAGCTTGTCGACCAACACAAACAGCACGCCAATCGCTAGCAGCAGACTCACAAAACCTATAACAGTAGATGTGATCAATTGATCGTTCGCATTGCGCTCAATTTGCGCATCGCGGATGAAGGTGACGAACTTCCATCCACTGACGTCCAGTTTTGTCCAAAAGGCGGTGAAGTCGGTCGCCTTACCATCCACGACTGCCTCGTATTGTAGGATCTGGGTATCCTTGTTGAATTGTTTATAGAGCGGGCGCTCTTGGTAGATGTCTTTTCCTAATAGATCTTGATACGGGGATAGCAAAATAGTGCCATCTTCACCGTATAGGAACATGTCATTGCGACCTTTGATTTTAGTCAGCAATGAATCGAGATAGATCGAGGTGATCACAGCCACTTGAGGATTGATTTTGTAGGCCAATACCACCACTTCTTTTTGTGTCACAGCAGAGACAAAAGGAGGCGAAACGAAAAATGTCTTCCCTTGTGTGAACAGTGCATTGTAATAAGACCGGCTGAGCTCTTTAACGTTGAAATCCATTTGGCGACCTTCCACGTTGTATATGCCGCCATCCACATCAATAATATACGCGCCCTCAATAAAAGACTGCTGTGTGCGATAAAGCATTTCCAACTGCGTCACCGCTTTGGTCGATAAACCTTGGTCAGTGATATCACCAACGCTCACCTTAACGCCCGACAAGACGTGTTGGTAGCCAGTAAACTTCTCAGTTAGGTAGGTTTCTACTGCAGCATTTTTCTCCATCAGCACTGTTTGGCTGAGAGCCACGCTCTCCTCTTTGAATGATAAAAATCCAGTCACCGTCAGCAATGCAACGATGACAACAATCATGCTGCCAATCGCCGCGGATATTTTCAGTTTGAATGAATTCACACTCATTTCCCTTTGTCATTATTGAAATATGCACTAAGGGTAAAGCGATGCTGCCAATCCTTTATTGATCGGGGTTAATCTTGATGCTGAAACTATCATTACGAGTGATAATTCAACCATTCAAATGACGGGGGAGTCTTGCAGCGTAGATGGAATCTGCTAGGATGTGCGCCCTCTACTCGATAAAGTGTTCACCATGAATCGTAAAAAACGCATCAACCAGATTTTGAAGTCAAAACAGAAAAAAGCGAACGCTAAGTTGCACAAAAGCAACAAGCCGCGTTACATCTCTAAAGCCGAGCGCGCCAAGCTTGAAAACGGGGAAGAGAACGCAACCCAAGTATCAGATAATGAGACTGAGCAGAGCGCAGCCGATTCAGAATCAGCGACGCAGTAATAGATCGTGGTCGATGGCGATGAATCGGTCACTCGCCTCTATCAAGCTTTGGGCTGTCAGTGCCTCGACACCGTAAACGTCAACGGGCGTATTAAAACGCTGCTTAATACGCTCCAGCAACAAGGTAAAATCCCCATCCCCTGACAACAGAACGACTCTATCGACTTGGGCCGCCGCCTCATAGACATCGAGCGCGATACCCACATCCCAATCCCCTTTCGCACTGCCATCTTGACGCTGGATAAAAGGTTTTAACTTCACATCAAACCCGATACCACGCAAGATATGGTGGAACTGGCGTTGTTTAGGATCATGAGAAGCGATGGCGTAAGCATGGGCGATCGACACTTGACGCCCTTGTGTCGCAACGTACCAAAATTGGTTGTAATCGAAGTGAGCGCGGAACTGCGCGCGCGTGGTGTAATAGATGTTTTGCACATCCACAAAGAGTGCGATGGTTTCCATCAAGTGCATCCAACCTGGTGATTTAGCAATGGTTCGGCACTGTAACAGAATTCGATGAGGTTGAGAAATCGGTCTATTGGCAATAACAATAGCGGCAGAGAGCCCTGCCGCTATTGCTCGTCTAGCCAACGAGTTGTTAATTTAATACGGTGTAGCCACGGTTGGTCATGCAGTTACGCATCACGGTTTGGCGTTCAGCTTCATAGTTTTTCTGGTTTTCACGGCGATCTTTACTGCCACCAAGCACACCAACCGCTAAGCCCACGCCAGCGCCCTTCTTCGCACCTTCCGAACCTGAACCACCAGCGATTGCCGTACCCGCCGCGCCCAGCGCTGCGCCTTTGGCTGCACCACCGACAGCACCACGTGATTGGGTGTCTTTTTGCACTTGATTGGCCAACTCTTCACATTGATGCTTATCGTAGATGAAGTCTTTCTCATCAACGCCGTTTTTATCAATAATCAAATTGGCGTTTGCGCCGGCTGCCATGATAAGGGTGGCAAATAACGTGGTCATTCGTTTCATCGTTGCTCCAACAAAGCGTTCGCGTTTATTCGTTGTTAAGGAGAATAAGCAGCCCTGCGCCGCTTCACTAGGAATAACGATTATTCCGTCTTATTTTCTGGTGCAAACCAATGCAATGAACGATGCAATTGTGTGACGCTGCCGACCACAATCAGCGCGGGGCTCACGGCTTGTTCGCCTAGACTCGCCAGATCTGCGAGTTTACCCGTTAAGACACGCTGCTCTTTACGAGTGCCGTTTTCGATGATGGCGCAGGGCATGTCGACATCCATACCCTGCTCAATAAGATTGGCCTGAATGTGGCGACACTGTTTTAAGCCCATATAAAAGACTAACGTGTTGTTGGGCTGTGCCAGCGCGGACCATTGAATCTCTTGTCCATTCTGTTGAACATGACCGGTAATAAACTGCACGCTCTGGGCATGGTCTCGGTGCGTCAAAGGAATCCCCGCGTAAGAGGTCGCACCTGCGGCGGCGGTGATGCCCGGCACCACTTCAAATGAGATATAGTGTTCGGCGAGCGCTTCCAACTCTTCGCCACCACGGCCAAAGATGAATGAGTCACCACCTTTAAGGCGCACGACACGTTTTCCTTGCTGGGCTTTTTCGACCAAGATTTGATTAATTTGATCTTGCGGTACACAGTGAAAATCGAGCTGTTTACCCACGTAAATCCGCTCTGCCTCAGGGTTAGCGATGGCGAGGATCTCCTCTGACACCAATCGGTCGTAAACCAAGACCTCCGCTTGCTGGATAACTCGATACCCTTTCACTGTCAGCAAATCCGGATCGCCCGGGCCCGCTCCGACCAAAGAGACAAAACCACCTTGATTTGTGTTAACGGCGTTTGTAGACATAGCCACCACTCTTAAAAATTCACGATAAAAAGTGACAATCGCTCTATTGAAATCATCACTTGTTGTCGAAATTCAGCCCCGCGGAGAGCGGGGCTGAGTGACATTATTTCGCGTTCAATACCGGAGTTGCTTGCGCGTTCGTCTCTTCTGCGTCAAGCGCTGGCGCTGTTTTCGCGTGAGTGAGATAGAGAGGGATGCAGGTAAACACAAGGCCACCGACAATGTTACCTAAAATCGTTGGGATTAGGTTAAAATTTAACCATGTCGCGACACCAAAATCCGCACCCAGCATCATACCTAGCGGGAATAGGAACATATTTACTACTGCGTGCTCGAATACTAGCGCGAAGAAAATAAAGATAGGGAACCACATAGCGGCGATACGACCACTCAAACGGCGTGCGGTCATGTTACCAATCACACCGAGACACACCATGAGGTTACACAAAATGCCGCGCACGAAGCAGGTGATCCAACCATCCATACCTAATGATTCAAAACCCGCCGAGCGTGCTGTTGATGCATTGATGATGGTTTTAGCGACGGCGCCGCCATCATTGGTGAAGTTGGAGGTCAGTGACAGTGCAATGATGGAAGCGATGAAGATAGAGCCTACTAGGTTGCCTAGGCCAACAAGCCCCCAACAGCGAAGTACGCGGCCCCAGGTGATGCCTGGACGGTTCTCAAATTTCGCTAGCGGCGCTAAGCCAAAGACACCGGTAACCAAGTCGTAACCCATAATACTCAAAATCACAAAGCCCACAGGGAACACCATCGCCCCGACTACACCCAATCCAGTCTGGGTAATGGTGGTGAGCGCTAGGACAACCGCCAGTGACAGGATAATACCCGCCATAAAGCCACGGATAAGTAAATCTCGCGTATGGGTGTTGGTTTTCGCTTCACCAACGTTGATCATCGTTTGCACGAATTCAGCAGGCTTGAAATCAAACATCATTGTCTCTCCATAAAGTTTAAAAATAAAAGTGAATAGGGAAAGGCTCCCAGCTGTCGCAGCCCTGCGCCAACAGGGAACCTTTAATCTATTGACTCTAAGAAAGAAAGTAAGCGATAACGCTAGCCCTCAATCTCTACCGCCCCTTTCACGACGCGGGCATTAAACGCTTTGACACTGAAGCGCTCATCTTCCATACACACGCCCGTTGCTAGGTTGAAATGCTGCTTTTTCAGTGGACTTGCCACCCAAAGCTCGCCTTTGTGCTCACCGATAAGGCCGCGTGATAACACGTTGGAGCGCGCGAAGGGATCCATGTTGCTGATAGCAAACACCTCTTCCGCTTCTGACGGACGAAAGATTGCCACTTGTTGCTCCTTCACTAGCGCACATACGCCCGTGCCTGGGATGATGTCTGTGATGTCACATACTTTTTCAAATGCCATGATGACGACTCCGCTCTTATTCAGTCACTGCTACGTGAAGGATGTCGCCCTTTATTTTCGAGGAGACGGATTCAGGGTGTTTTTCGGTGTAAGTGGCTGGGCGGTGCTGAGCACGCTCATCAACAAACACGACGTTGTTATCACGCTTATCTGAGTTGATGAAGTGTGAGAAGCGTTTTAACTGCGACTTATCGTTGATGGTATCCGTCCACTCGCAACGGAACGCTTCAACCAATTTCGCCACGTCCGTTTCTAGCTGTTCGTTGATACCCAGTTTGTCATTGACAATCACTTCACGCAGGTAATCAACGCCACCTTCCATGTTCTCTAGCCATACTGATGTGCGCTGTAGTGGCGCAGCCGTACGGATGTAGAACATCATGAAACGGTCGATGTACTTGATTAGCGTTGCTTCGTCTAGGTCACTTGCTAGCAGGTCAGCGTGACGTGGCTTCATACCCCCGTTACCACAGACGTACATGTTCCAACCTGCATCAGTCGCGATGATGCCAAGGTCTTTACCTTGCGCTTCCGCACACTCACGCGTACAGCCAGAGACACCGAACTTCATCTTGTGTGGCGTACGGATGCCTTTGTAGCGGTTCTCGATCATCACGCCTAGCCCAACTGAATCTTGAACACCGTAGCGACACCAAGTGGAGCCCACGCAAGTCTTGGCCATACGCAGTGCTTTGGCGTACGCTTGACCGGTTTCGTAGCCTGCGGCAATCAGCTTCTTCCAAATGGCCGGAAGGTCATCTTTTTGCGCGCCAAATAGACCGATACGCTGCGCGCCCGTCACTTTGGTGTAAAGGTTGTATTCTGCTGCCACTTCAGCCAATACTTTCAATGCTTCTGGTGTGACTTCACCACCCGCCATACGAGGGATAACCGAGTAAGTACCGTCTTTTTGCATGTTACCTAGGAAGTTATCGTTGGTATCGTGCAGCTTAACCTGTTGTGGTTTAAGGATGTGCTCACCCCAGCAAGAAGCCAGAATAGACCCGACTGCAGGTTTACACACTTCACAGCCATAGCCTTGACCATACTTCTCAAGAAGTTCATCAAACGTTTTGATCTCTTCGATGCGAATCAGGTGGAACAGCTCTTGGCGTGAATAAGCGAAGTGCTCACAGATATCGTTCTTCACTTCGATACCAGATTTAGCCAGCTCAGCATTAAGCACTGAAGTCACAAGTGGGATACAACCACCACAGCCAGTACCTGCACCTGTTGCCGCTTTAATGTCAGCAATCGTGTGGTGTCCGTCAGCAACTGCTTGTGCCACTTTGCCTTTTGTCACGTCGAAACATGAACAGATAACCGCACTTTCTGGTAGCGCGTCTGCGCCCAGTGTTGGCTTCTCTGCGCCTGCGTGCGCTGGAAGGATAAGCGTATCTGGATGTTCTGGTAGGTCGATTTCGTTGAGCATAAGCTGAAGAAGGTCGCCATAGTCAGACGTATCGCCAACCATTACTGCACCAAGAAGCTTCTTGTTATCTTCAGAAACGATCAGACGCTTGTAAACTTCTTGCTCTTCATTTTGGTAAACGTAGCTCTTACAACCCGCCGTGCGACCGTTGGCATCGCCGATAGAACCGACTTTCACGCCCAGCAGTTTCAGTTTGGCCGACATGTCAGCACCTTCAAACTTGCTGTCGTTACCAAGCAGGTGATCAACCGCGACCGTTGCCATCTTGTAACCTGGCGCCACTAAGCCGTAGAACATATCGTTCCAAGAGGCGCACTCACCGATGGCATAGATGTTTTCATCAGACGTTTGTGAGTAGTCGTTGATCGCGATACCACCACGCGGTGCAACCTCTAACTCCATTTGACGAGCGAGCTTGTCTTGTGGACGGATACCCGCAGAGAAAACAATAAAGTCAGTCTCAAGCTCAGTGCCATCGGCAAAACGCATCACGTTACGTGCATTTTTGCCTTCTGGTGCAATCTCAAGTGTGTTTTTGCTGGTGTGAACGTTCACGCCCATGCTTTCAATTTTGTTACGCAGTTGGTCGCCGCCCGCTTGATCGAGCTGCTCAGCCATCAACTTAGATGCAAACTCAACGACGTGTGTTTCAACGCCGAGCGCCTTCAATGCGCCTGCCGCTTCAAGGCCAAGTAGACCGCCGCCGATAACCACACCGACTTTGCTCTTCTTCGCACAAGCTTCAATCGCTTTTAGATCTTCAATGGTGCGGTAAACAAAGCAATCTTTGCTTTCGCGACCTTTAATGGGTGGCACAAATGGGAAAGATCCCGTCGCCATAATCAGCTTGTCGTACTGAATTTCACGGCCAGAGCTTGAATAGACGGTGCGTTTGTCTCGGTTGACATTAATTGCGCGCTCACCGAGCAAGACGTTGATCGCGTGTTTTTCGTAGAAACCTTCTTTAACGAGAGAGAGTTCTTGCGCGGTATGGTGAGAAAAGTAAGAAGAAAGGTGGACACGGTCATAGGCAACACGAGGCTCTTCGCAAAAAACCGTGATGTCAAACTGTGAGATATCCGTCTTATCGACCAAATCTTCCAGATAACGATGGCCAACCATGCCGTTGCCGACGATGACCAGTTTCAACTTGCTCATAATACTTCCTAAGAGTTAGGTGCTTATATCTGAGCGCATTGTTTATCGGTTGGCTGATTTATTTCATGACGTAAATCAATTCAAAAATCAAACTACCCTAAAGGGGTAGAGGTGAACTACAGTGTATTCAAACACCTATTTGCCATTTATGCTTTGAGATCACACTAACACTGTAACAGTGCACCTAATTTCATTTCCATTAGTGTGATCTTACTTCACGCCTGAACTTGATTAGTGAAATTAATGGCATAATATGTCTATTAATCAAACAAAAGTATAATAAAACAGCGGTTAACAGATGGCTTCAGGGAACGAACTCGATATTTTTCGACCGTCGCGGCAATTGCGACGGGCAACGTTATTTTGGCTTAGTTTAGTGTTGGCCGCCATGTCGATGCTGGTGGCCATTGTGAACGTCTATGTTGGTCCGTTTTATACGCTTGCCTACATAGAAGCGATGTTTTGCACCTTCTCTCTTTACGTGGGTTACTGTTGCTATCATGGCAGGCACTCGAACACCTTAGCAGTGCTCTACATTTATAGCGTGGTGGCCATCATTAGCATCGCGACCTATAGCCACCCAGTCGCGCACGGTCTGTTTGTGTGGGCGTTCCTTTACCCTGTTCTCTTTTATCTGATTCTTGGTCGTCGACAAGGCTTCATTGCGACGGCGATTGGATTCTCTTTACAGTTGGTGATCATCTGTCAAAAAAACGGCGATACCGCCCTACTTGATTACTTCCACCTCTCGATTAACTTTGCGCTTGCCTTTGCCGCGGTGTGGGTGACTGCGCACGTCTTGGAGGTCAAGCGTAAAACCTCTGAAGCCTCCTTAGGTCACTTGGCGTCACGGGACGCTTTGACGGGTGTCTACAACCGCCATGCGTTGGTGCATAACTTCGAGCGTTATCGTCGTGAGAGTCAAACACTGCCTCTCTCTTTGCTGATCTTAGATTTGGATTACTTTAAGCAGGTCAATGACCAATTTGGCCACGATGTCGGAGATAAGGTGCTGATACAGACGGCGGCACTGATTGATGCCTTAAGCGATGAGCATCTGGTCTATCGCATTGGGGGCGAAGAGTTTTGTGTTGCTCTGCACAACACGGACTTACCGCAGGCGATGCAAAAAGCCGAACAGATTCGCGCCACGATTGAACGTGCAAACTTTCACTCTCGTGAAGAGCCGATTCATTTAACCGTCAGTATTGGGGTTTACCAGTGCGACCACTACCACGATCTTGAAAGTGTGCTGCGTGAAGCCGACAAAGAGCTCTATCGCGCCAAACAAAATGGCCGCAATCAGGTCATGGTATGCAATGAAGCGGCGGCCTCATAGGGCCGCTATTCTGCGGTGTCTGACTCGTCGTCAAACACAACGTTGTAGTTTTCTGTGTAAGTACAGTGAGGTTGACGGCTACAGGTAAAGAAACGCCGACCTTTGAACTCCCCTTGGCTGGCAATCTTGATGTTCATTGGGCTGCCGCAGCGTTTGCAAAAACGCACCTCTTTATCCGATTCAATCAGATCAATATGTGCGGCGAGCAATCGCCGCAGTCTCCCGACTTGATAGCTGTGCTTGACCGATGCACCGATGAGCGGGATCCCGGCAGATTTGCATACGTGCATCAACAGCTTCTGGCGCTCGACCTTACCTTTATTGAGCTCTTTGCCGTCATCGAGCTCAATCACGGCCCGCACATCCAAAGAACGAGGATCGCACACCACATAGTCGAAATAGCTGCGCGCAATGCGGTTGTTGGCGATAAACCACTGTTTTTTGTCGGTGGCTTTGGGCGCTATCACGTTCGCCATGTTCACTTTACTCAACACCACCGCTTGCTGACCAACCGCGCTGATAAGGGCATTGTAAAACGCCGTCTCTTGCATGTTGAGTAGTGCGCCCTTGCGTTTGTAGGCGCTGTCTTTGAGCTCATCTTGCTTAAGAAATCGCTTTTGCACGATGAAAAAGAAGATCACTAGTATCGCAACAACGATGAAAACACTTTCCATTCCATTCACACCAATAGCTTAACTTTTCAATACTTTACCACAACTTCATTCCGCCGCAGCAGATTTGTAGCAGCGCTCAGGACGCCCGACCGTGCCGTAGTTGAGATCCGCCGTCAGCTCACCCGTACTGATTAAATGTTCCAAGTAGCGCCGAGCTGTGGTTCGGCTTGCGCCAATCTGCTCGCCCGCCTCATCCGCGGTCAAACTCTCGACTTGCTTAAACAGTGCACGAATTTTATCCAACGTGACGGCATCAATGCCCTTTGGCAATCGGGCCACATTGGACGTCGCGGGTGTGGATGCTTGCAGCATTTTATCCACTAAGCGTTGATCGATACCGTCACTGTGCGTCAGTTGTTGCTGCCTATCTCGATATTTGCTCAATGCCGCTTCTAAGCGAGAAAAGACGACGGGTTTGAGCAAGTAATCCACCACACCACCGCGCATCGCCTGTTGTAAGGTTTCAACATCGCGCGCCGCCGTGATCAAAATCGCGTCACACTGGCGCTGTTTTGCGCGCAATTCACGCAAAATATCCAACCCCGTTCCATCAGGCAAGTGAACGTCGAGCAGCACGAGATCGGGGGTCAGCAGATCGAGTTGCATGTCTGCCTCCACTTTACTTGTCGCGATACCAATAACCTCAAAGCCGCCCATCTGATCGAGATAACGTTGGTGAAGCTGCGCGATGGCTAAGTCATCTTCCACAATCATGATTCGAATCGCCGAACTCATCCTCGCTCTTCCTTTGGTAAATAGACTGTCATTCTGGTGCCAAAATCCTTGTTATCGGTAATATCTAACTGTCCGTGGTAACGTGTAGAGAGCTCATTCACTAAGTATAATCCGACCCCGCGATTGGATTGGTCTTTACTCGACACGCCGCGCTGAACGAGCTCCTCTTTACTTAGATGTGCCGGTAGGCCGCAACCTTGATCGCTCACCTCAAGAATGATCTCGTTACCATAATCACTGATCGACACTTCTATGATGCGCCTCGATTGGGCTAATTGCCCTTCTTGGCTAATTGCCTCACGCACGGCATCGAACGCGTTATCGATCAAATTACCTAAGATGGTGACTATGTCTTCGGCATTGATTCGCTTTGGTAACGGCTCGAGTCTTGTGCCTTCTTCTACCGTCAACTCTAATCCAAGCTCGCGCGCGCGCTCGGTTTTGCCAAGCAACATGCCCGCGATTAGCGGCTCTTTAACCGTCTCGCGTAAAAATTCGATTAAGACTTGATAATGCTCAGTCTCTTGGCCAATCAATGCAAGCACTCCCTCTAACTCCCCCATTTGCACCATGCCGCTGATGGTGTTGAGCTTGTTTCGATGCTCATGCGTTTGAGAGCGGAGCATCTCTGCGTACTCTTTGGTTTTGGCTAATTGCTCAGTTAAATCGGTGATGTCGTCACGCAAGCGGAAACTGGACACCGCACCGACCACCTGGCCATCCAATATAATCGGGCTGCGATTGGCAATAAGACGTTTATTATTGAGGTAAAGATTGATGTCGTTATCGGTGCGAGCAGTCGTCAACACAGTATGTAAGTCACTGTGTGGCAACACTTCACTGAGTGGCTGATTCAAACATGCCTGTTTATCCAAACCTAAAATTTGGCAGGCACTTTTATTGATTGAGCGCAGTTTACCGGCCCCATCGATACTCAAAATGCCCTCTTTAAGGGTTTCCAGTGTCACATCCAACTCGACATAAAGTCGGCCAATCTCTTCGGGCTCAAACCCCAATATCGCTTTTTGAAAGCGCCGTGATGCATAGCTAGAGACCAAGGCGTTCGCACCGACCACAATCAATGCCATCACAATCAAGAAGAACAGGAATGGTTCAATCCTATCTTGAAGCCGGTCAATCAAATACCCGACAGACACAACGCCGATGATTTCACCGTGCTGATTGAACACCGCCGTTTTACCCCGCACTGAGTAACCCAGTGACCCTTTGGCGAACGAGATGTACGCCTCCCCGTCGACCAAAGCGCGCTTGTTGTCACCACCGCGCATTGGCTTACCAATTCGATCATCGACTGGGTGCACCAAACGCATACCTTGCTTGTCGCCGATCACGATAAACGCGGCGCCAATCAACTGGGTCAAATCACGATAGCGCTGCTGACTTTGCACTTGGCCGGTTTCAATCATTTCAATCACAATCGGTGATTTGGCAAGAAAAGAGGCCACCCCAAGCGCCTTCAAGCCCATCTCTTCTTCTTGCGAATGCTTGATGTAAATAAAGCCGGCGGCCGAGAGCAAGAGCAATTCGATTAGCCCAGATAATGTCATAATCATCAGCATCCGTTTGCGAAAGCTGATACTGCTCCAATTCATACTTTTCCTCACTGCCGATCGCGTGTCGCTGCGATCAAGAGACCTTCCTATAATGAGACATTTTAAGGCTAACATCGATGCCAGTATTGGACGACTGGCGCTCATCCAAACTGTGAATTCCCCAAGTGAATTGAGATCAAAATGCTAATGACTTGGTGATTTTTTAGCCGCAAGGTTGCTTTTTTGAGTTCACTTCATGTTTATTCAGTTATTAACCTCCTTTTCGTTGATTAAGATCAAACCGTTTTTAGAACATTTTATGCACTAAAACCGCATTTGTTTTGTATACTATTTGAACACTCAGTGGTAATCGTCATTGGCTAACCTGCAGCACACCGTTTAAAAGAAGCGACTCACGCACAAGATTCGATGCTGCTCAACAGATAGGAACGTTGGACATGGAAAAGGATATGTACGGCTTCTGCCTTTCAAAAGCGCTACTTTCAAACCATCTCACTGGTACGTTCACTCACGTTCGTGCTTATGAATCTTGCCCTTCTGGTGAACAAGATCGCATCAAACATGCCTACCCCCAATTGTCGGGTAAAGAGCTGCTTGCGACCATGAGCAGCTCGGATCGTCTGCGTTGGCGAGCCGAATTTGTCTGCTTAGACTCAAAATGATCGTCATTACTCGATGAGTGCACCATACTTAAGAGAAACCATCCGGTTTCTCTTTTTGTTTCAATGCACTCTATCCACAACGAGAGGTGTAACATGACCCTTCATCCCCGTATTTTGGCGCTATTTGCGGTACTGATCTCACTGTTGTCAGGTTGTGTTTCGACACCCACCGGCATCGCGCCTGTCAATGAGTTTTCTCTCGAGCGCTATCTTGGCACATGGCATGAGGTTGCTCGGCTTGATCACAGCTTTGAACGGGGCCTCAGCCATGTCAGCGCACAATACTCGCTCAATGATGATGGCAGCGTGCAAGTGATCAATCGTGGCTGGAACGATGAAGATAACCAGTGGAAAGAAGCGATAGGTGTCGCCAAGTTTGTCGATGGAGAGGAGATTGGGCACCTCAAAGTCTCTTTCTTTGGACCGTTTTACGGCAGTTATGTGGTGTTCTATTTAGAAGAGGATTATTCAGCTGCGGTCGTCAGCGGTTACAATCGAGACTATTTATGGATTCTCGCCAGAGAGCCTGATTTGCCTACGTACAAGCTCAATAAATACGTCAGGATTGCCCAATCCGCTGGCTTTGACACAGAACAGTTACTGTTTCCTTTTCATGGTGACCTGAGCGAATAGGCCTTTTAGCACTGCGCGTAACTTGGTTTTTGTTGCCCTCCAGTGCGTTGAGGGAGTGGTGGGCGTGGTCGCGATAAGGTGCCGATAGGCACTCTCATCGAAAGTCACCGAGCCACCATGAGCAACGAGCAAAGTCTCTGGGTTTAGCTTGAAAACCCGCTCGACGGAACGCCGATAATAATTAGGATAAAAGATTGGAAAAGGTGAGATTAGGTGCTGTTTCACTTCCACCATTAAGTCCGCCACATAGAGTAGCCGTGTGGGCTCATGCCACAAAGAGAGGTCCCGATCAGTGTGGCCTGGCGTCCTCTAGAATCGTCCAATCTGGAAATCCAGGTATCTGGTCCCCTTCGTTGACTACGCTATCAGGCTTGAGGTAACGGTCATACCAGAGGTTGACGCGTGCTTTTTTCATTCTGCCCGCTACCCATAATGCGAGTAGCAAGTCAGACAAAAACATCGCCCCACCCGACCACCCTTGATACCAATGGGTCTTTTTGTCGGCAGAAACTATCTGGCACCCCGTTAATGCTCTAAGACGATGCGCCGCACCCGCATGATCGGGGTGCATGTGTGTCACCACAACGACTTTCAGATCGCACAGAGGACGCGCAAGTTGCTGCTCAATGAACTGGCACAAGTAGGTAATGTCGGCTCGACTAGCGCCGTCAAGAAGCAAGAGTTTGTCGGGATACTCAGCGAGATAGATGGTTTGAATATAACCTTCAATGGTATGAATGTGCATAACGCTGCTAATTTAACAATGTATTCACATTATAAATTAGCAGCGTCTTACTCTTGGCAAAGAGTAAAAACTCTAAGCTGTGAGCCCAATCCTCTTTTTCAAGCCAGTAGCGAGACAGGTTGTGATCTTGCAAAGAGTACCCCGTTAACGGGCATTCAAACCTGTTTGCGCCGCCACTTGTTCAACGATTTTCGTGACGTTATCCGCCACCGCATGGAGCGTACTGAGCTCATCTTGAGTAAAGGGATGTTGCAAAATCGCTTGGGCACCATTTTGCCCGACGACGGTTGGCAAACTAAGCACAACATTGTCGAGGCCATAATCCCCTTGTATCAAGGTCGCAACCGGCAACACCGAGCGTTCATTGATCATAATGGCTTGAATAACCCGGAACACACTCGCGGCAATACCGTGTGTGGTGTTTTGCTTGCGCTTAAATATCTCGTAACCCGCTTGCTTGACCGATTCAAGCAGTTCATCCGCGCAAATACGAGGCATTTTGTGTGTATCGCAGTAATAATCTGCAGGTTGTCCGGCGATCGAAATTAAGCTCTTGGGGGTGAAGCAGTTGCTTCCATGCTCACCAAGAACATAACCGAAAACGTTTTTAGGATCTAAGTTGACGCGGTTAGCCACAATACTCATCAAACGTGCGGTATCAATCACACAACCGCTGCTGATCACTTTCTCCGCCGTGTAGCCAGTATTGGTTGCGATAAAGTGTGTGACAATGTCACAAGGGTTGGAGACCACGATGAGTATCGCGTTCGGTGCGACGCGCTCAACATTCCTCGCGATATCAACACCAATTTTGGCGTTGATTTCTGCCAAATCAATTCGAGTCTGCCCCTGCTTAATCTGCGCGCCTGCGGTAATCACGACAATGTCTGCGCCAATCAAACTGAGATAGTCATCGGTCGGCATAATGTGGGTATTTTTTGTGAATGTTAGCGCGGCAGTATGGCGAAAATCGAACGCTTCCCCTTCCGCCCTTGCTAGATTCTGATCCAACAACACCAGTTCACTAATACTGCCCAATGTCAGTAGATAATTACAGACACCCACACCCACTGCGCCAGCGCCGATCACTCCGATCTTCATGCTCTCTTCCTTGTTCCAATCAAATTTAGTGCTCTGGGCGTATTCTAATCGTCTGAAACCTCTTTTTTCCAATTTAATTTTATCTTCAAATTAAATATTAGATAAAAATATCGTTCATGACATAAAAACCAGTAGAGTTAATCGCAATCTGTTGAAAGAGCGAGCACAACTTAGAGATCAAAATGACTACCACATCCACTCAATGACGCGTATTCTCAGACCAAATCACTCCGTTGAGAATCAGATATGCTCATTATTGGCCACCGCGGCGTGGCAGGACACTATCCAGAAAACACCACCGCCAGCATTCAAGCGGCGATAGATCTTGGCCTTACTTGGGTTGAAGTCGATGTGCAGCCTTGCAAAGACGGTCATCTCGTCGTGTGTCACGACCATACTGTTGACCGTTGCTCAAATGGTACAGGCAGAGTCGACACCTTGACCCTCAGTGCGCTCAAACAACTCAATTTTGCGGCGCGCCATGAAGGTCAAGTGACACCACAAACCCTGTTAACCCTTGAAGAGCTACTGACACTTATTGAACCCAGCGACATCAAGCTGAATATTGAAGTGAAAGTTGATACCCACGACGCCCAATCGGTATGCGCGCTATTGGCCTCTACGCTCAATGTGACCTCAATACCGCTAGAGCGCATTATTTTGTCGAGTTTTAGCCATGACGTGATGCGCGAGTTAGCAAAGCAAATTCCTCAGTGTCGACGCGCTTTACTTACCGAGCGATTGAAGCGCAAGGATTGGCGACTTCTCAAAGAGGTGGAGGCGACAGGCTGCAATATTGGCGCAACATGGGCGACCAAGTCTACCGTCTCAAAACTACAAGATGCCGGGTATGAAGTGTGGTGCTACACCATCAATAATCCGAAACGACTCAAACACCTTTCTCAATTGGATGGTATTTTTAGCGACTATCCAGAACGTTTTCTCTAGCACCTCTTCTCACCCTGTTCGCCTCTACTTGGCCTCCTGCTGAGTAGAGTGAGTTACCCATCACATTTTCTGCACCTTTTCAAAGCTCTCATTCAACCTATCAAACCAATATAATTTAACTACTTATCAGATAGTTAGAAAACAAACTCCTTCTATTAATCTACCTGACCCGCTCATTTTGCGCGCAAAAAATGCTTGCGTCTTCGCCACAATAAAACTACTGTATACGCATACAGCATGTATAAAAGGACAGCATTATGATTTCAGTTCAAACACCTCGTCACGGCTACTCAAAGTTTAATGTGTTGGCTCAGTCTACCCAGCCTCTATCTTTGGATGACACCAGCCTTGAACGACTGGCTGATCTGTCACAGCAGAAACAGTGGATTCTATTTACAGGTCAATGCCCACGTCCAGATTTTGCTCAACTGTCCTCACATCAAGTGCGTTGCAATCAAATCATCCACATGAAGCCATCGCAAATTCAGTCGGAAGTCGATATTGTGACCAAAGCGATTCAATCAGGTAACGCCAGTGCGGTGGTTGCCTCAAGTGAGCTCTCTCTTATCGAACAGCGACTATTGAAAGAACTGGCCAAGCAACATCAGTGTGAAGTCTTTTTTGTTGATGCGTCTATGCATCACTACCACTAAATCGAAACCTCACTGCTTCGCCTCCTATCATTGTGATAAGAGGCGTTTCTTTTCGCGGTTTCTTGATTTGAAACCAAGGCCTAACTCATTCAACTTAAAAACAAGCAAACGTTTGCTTTTTATCTGGAACAGAGAAAAAGTTCTGGTATCATGCTCTGCAAATGAAGGGCCTTCATGGCTTATCAACCATTTTTGACAAATTATAGGAATGTCTAAATGAGTCTCGCAGAACAAGTTCTCGCCGTTAATGACGATCTTCCCATCCGCACTGATAAACCGGTTCACAGTGGTAAAGTCCGCTCTGTGTATTGGCTAACCGAAGCCGATAGCCGACGCCTTATCGAAGAAAAAGGTTACGACGTGTCGCCTGACGCACCACTAGCAATTATGGTGATCAGTGACCGTATCTCCGCGTTTGACTGCATTTGGCACGGTGAAGGGAATCTAAAAGGCGTGCCAGGTAAAGGGGCGGCGTTAAACGCCATCTCCAACCACTGGTTCCAACTGTTTAAAGACAATGGGCTCGCAGACAGCCACATTCTCGACATTCCTCACCCATTGGTTTGGATCGTGCAAAAAGCCAAGCCCATCATGATCGAAGCCATCTGCCGCCAATACATCACCGGTTCAATGTGGCGTGCTTACGAAAAAGGTGAGCGCGAGTTTTGTGGTATCACACTACCTGAGGGTTTAGAGAAAGACAAAGCGCTTCCAGAGCTACTTATGACGCCATCCACTAAAGGCATTCTACGTGGCATCCCTGGTGTACCAGAAGCGGACGACGTTAACATCAGTCGCCGCAACATCGAGGAGAACTTTGCCGCGTTTAACTTCTCAAAGCAAAGCGACATCGCGATTTATGAGAAGCTACTCAGTGAAGGCTTTGGCGTCATTAGCTCGGCTTTGGCGAAAGTAGGTCAAGTCTTTGTTGATACCAAATTTGAGTTTGGTTACGTCACCGACGCGGCGGGTCAGGAAAAACTCATCTACATGGATGAAGTGGGGACACCGGACTCTTCACGTATTTGGGATGAAGCACAATACCAAGCCGGCAATATTGTCGAGAACTCAAAAGAAGGGTTCCGCCAGTTCTTGCTTAACCACTTCCCTGACCCAGACATCTTGCTCAATAAAGATCGCATGCCTGAGCGTGAAGCCCTTGCTCGTGACAATGCCCTTCCTCTCTCTGCGTTGATGGACATCTCAAAGACCTACACAGGTATCGCAGAAAAGATCACGGGAAAAGCGATTACGCTCAGCGATAATCCTAAGCAAGAGATCATCGATAT
Organism: Vibrio sp. R15-SG3-ISO1B; assembly: GCF_059833835.1. NCBI lineage: Bacteria > Pseudomonadati > Pseudomonadota > Gammaproteobacteria > Vibrionales > Vibrionaceae > Vibrio > Vibrio sp. R15-SG3-ISO1B. Next base: position 155,048 of record NZ_JCBDGG010000047.1, read on the forward strand.
TCTTGCCGCAGACTACGGTCTCATTGACTAAGTGACCTGTTCGACTGAAACGACAACGCCCAGCTAAGCTGGGCGTTGTTTTATCTTAACAATGATATCTCTACTTAGTGGCTTTTCATCTCATCGCTTAGAGCTTAAAGCGCTTTATCTCTTGTTCAAGCTCAAGTGAGAGTTCGGAAAGCTGTCTTGCTTGCGCCGCAGCGTCATGCGCTTCATCGGCTAATTCATTGGAGACATCACGAATACCAACCGTATTACGCGTGATTTCTGACGTCACCGAGGCTTGCTCTTCTGCCGCTGAGGCGATCTGAGTCGCCATATCGCTAATACGCTCGACCGCATGTTGAATATCAGTGAGGCTGTGTGCCGCCAAATCCGCGTCTTCAACACTGGTTCCCGCTAATTGTCCACTATCACGCATGATGCCCACCGCTTTTAGCGTGGTGCCTTGCAGCGTCTCAATCATGTGTTGGATCTCTTTGGTCGATGAGTGTGTGCGTTGGCTAAGCACGCGCACTTCATCGGCAACGACTGCGAACCCACGACCCTGCTCACCAGCGCGAGCGGCTTCAATGGCCGCATTCAAGGCGAGCAAATTTGTCTGCTCTGCGATATCTTGAATCGTCGAAAGAATGGTATTGATGCTGTTGCCATGGACTTCTAACTCTTGAATGACTTTTGTCGCCACTTGAACTTCATTAGCCAGGTTCTGAATCGAGCTTTGCGTTTGCACCACTTGTTTACCACCTTGCATACAGGCTGACACCGCTTGGGTAGAGTTCTGCGCTGTGTGGTCCGCGTTGCCGGCAATTTCTTGCGTCGCGGCCGCCATCTCGTTGATGGCTGTGGCGACCATGTTGATCTCATCTTGCTGCAAACGAATTCGTTCACTTCGCTGCGCGGCATTTCGTGCTGTGCTTTTCGATTGCTCAGACAATGAGGCAGACACAAGGCTCAGCTTCGATACCATCGCATGCATATTGCCGACAAACGTATTAAAGTTTGCCGCCAGTTGACCCACCTCATCGTCACTTCTTGGCTCTAGACGCTGAGTTAAATCCCCTTCGCCTGACGCAATGGCTTCCAAGGCGGTCGACACGCGCACTAAGTCGCGAAATAAGAAGCTCACCAACCAAGAGACCAGTGCGATGACCACTGCCGTGATCACCAGTGACGTCACCACCAGCTTGATCATCAACTGATTGAGCGCCGCTTCTTCAGTCGTCACATCCATCTCAATGGCAAAAATCCAAGGGGTGTGGGCAACGGATTTGAAATAGTACAGCTTCTCTTGATTGCCTTGATGTAAACGATGTATCGATCCGTTGTCTGCTGCTTGTTTGATGTCTCGCAAAGATAATCGGTCGAACAACTGACTGACCGGTTTGAGCAGCAAGTTTTTATCAGGATGAGCGAGGAAGTTACCATCTTGTGTATCAATCAACATCGCGTGCGCATTTTTGCCTACATTGAGGTTGATGACGTCGTTAATCAGCTGATCAATCAGCACATCGGCCCCAACCACACCACGTAGCTGCGTACCCTGCGTAATCGGTTGAGCGATCGTCACGAGCAACGCATTAGTGATTGCATCTTGGTAAGCCGTGGTGATCATCTGGCGTCCTGCATTCTTGGCATCAATATACCAAGGTCTGACTCGCGGATCGTAGTCGGCACGATTGCGGTCAGGGTGAGAGCGGAACATCTCTCCCTTCGGTGTGCCGTAGAAAATGTCGTCGAAGCCACCAGCATTGCGTGCTTGTTGCAGATAAGGCACAACATTCTCTTCGCCCACGTATTGATTGAAGGCAGACGCAATATCCTTACGGATCGCTATCCAGTCGGCAATACCGGAGGTCGCCGCATTGGCGATACTTTCTGCACGGTCTTGTACACCTTGATGAGTTTGATTGGCAAGTTGCTGGGCAGACAGCCAAGTCAAGACGCTGGCCATCAAAACAACGGCCGACAAACTAGCAATAATGAGTTTTTGTTTGAGTGATAACTTCATGGTTCGCATTGAGTGAGTAAATAAACATCGCGCGCATTCTATAGGCAAAATAGCACCTATGCACGTGAATTAAATTTCGCTCATCAATTAGCTAAACTATTGTTATAACGATATATTTTTGACGTCATTTTTTAATCGATCAAAAAAGCCGAGGGGTTAACCTCGGCTTTCTCTATCAACGTAACAGAGTAAGATTACACTTGCTCGTCATCACCGTCATTCACATCCGGTGCGTCAGTTGGCGCGCTCACTTGTGCTGACTCATCTTGCTCAGCATCTTCGCCATCGATGATGTCTGCTTGTTCGATTTCATCGATACGTTGTAATCCAACGACCGATTCATCTTCAGCGGTGCGGATCAGAGTCACACCTTGTGTGTTACGACCGACTTGGCTCACTTCCGCCACACGAGTACGTACCAGTGTACCGGCATCGGTGATCATCATCATCTCATCGCCTTCTTCTACTTGAACAGCGCCAACGACTGGGCCGTTACGTTCAGAGACTTTGATAGAGACAACACCTTGGGTCGCGCGACCTTTAATTGGGTATTCCGCCAATTCAGTACGCTTACCGTAGCCGTTTTGCGTCACAGTGAGGATATCGCCTTCGTTCGCAGGAACGATCAGTGACACCACTTGGTCATCATCCGCTAGCTTCATACCGCGCACACCTGCTGCGGTCCGGCCCATCGCACGGACTTTATCTTCACTAAAGCGCACCACTTTGCCCGCTTTAGAGAACAGCATAATGTCGCTTTCGCCGGTAGTGATATCCACACCAATCAGTGAATCGTCATCACGCAAGTTCACTGCAATCAGACCATTTGAACGAACATTGGCAAATTGATCCAGTGACGTTTTCTTCACTGTACCATCGCCTGTCGCCATGAAGATGTATTTGTCTGCCGAGAACTCATCAACTGGCAAAATAGCGGTAATACGCTCTCCCTCTTCAAGAGGCAGAATATTAACGATTGGCTTACCACGTGCTGTGCGTGTCGCTTGAGGCAATTGGTACACCTTCAAACGGTAGGTCTTACCGCGAGTCGAGAAGCAGAGAATATTGTCATGCGTATTGGCGACAAGCAGACGCTCAATAAAGTCTTCTTCCTTCATCTTGGTGGCGCTCTTACCTTTACCACCACGACGCTGAGATTCGTAATCACTCAGTAGCTGATACTTCACATAGCCTTCGTGAGACAGGGTTACCACTACGTCTTCACGAGCAATCAGCTCTTCCATGTCGATGTCATGGGTAGCCGCTGTGATTTCTGTACGACGAGGATCGCCGTAACCATCACGTACCGCTTCTAACTCTTCACGGATGACTTCCATCAAGCGCTCAGTGCTAGCCAGGATGTGCATAAGCTCCGCGATTTCATCTAGAAGTGCTTTGTACTCATCAAGAATCTTCTCGTGCTCTAGACCGGTTAGACGGTGTAAACGAAGTTCTAGAATGGCTTGCGCTTGAGTTTCTGTTAGGTAGTACAGACCATCACGGATACCGTATTGATCTTCTAGCCATTCTGGACGTGCGGCATCAGTACCAGCACGCTCAAGCATTGATGCAACGTTACCCAAATCCCAACCACGCGATACCAAGCCCACTTTCGCTTCTGCTGGTGTTGGTGCGTTTTTGATCAGCTCAATAACTTCATCGATGTTTGCAAGCGCAAGGGATAGCGCTTCAAGGATATGCGCACGTTCACGTGCTTTGCGTAGTTCGAAGATAGTACGACGAGTGACCACTTCACGACGGTGGTCAACGAAGCACTTCAACATGTCTTTTAGGTTGAATAGCTGTGGCTGGCCGTTATTTAGAGCCACCATGTTGATACCGAAAGTCGTTTGCAGCTGAGTCTGTGCGTAGAGGTTGTTGAGCACCACTTCGCCTACTGCATCGCGCTTACATTCAATCACAATGCGCATGCCGTCTTTATCAGACTCGTCACGCAGTGCACTGATGCCTTCCACTTTCTTATCTTTAACCAACTCAGCAATCTTTTCGATCAGACGAGCTTTGTTCACTTGATAAGGAATTTCAGTGACAATAATGGTCTCTTTGCCATTCTTCTCTACTTCGATTTCCGCTTTAGAACGCATGTAGATCTTGCCGCGACCGGTTTTGTACGCGTCTACGATGCCTTTACGGCCACTGATGAGCGCCGCAGTTGGGAAATCAGGACCCGGAATGTAGTCCATAAGCTCATCAATCGTGATTTCTTCATTATTGATGTAAGCCAGGCAGCCATCAATCACTTCGCCTAGGTTGTGAGGCGGAATATTGGTGGCCATACCTACCGCGATACCAGAGGCACCGTTCACCAGTAAGTTAGGAATTTTTGTCGGCAGTACCGCAGGAATTTGCTCTGTGCCATCATAGTTTGGCACGTAATCTACGGTTTCTTTGTCTAGGTCAGCGAGAAGTTCGTGGGCAATTTTTGCCATACGTACTTCGGTGTAACGCATTGCTGCTGCGGAGTCACCATCGATAGAACCAAAGTTACCTTGGCCATCAACAAGCATGTAGCGCAATGAAAACGGCTGAGCCATACGTACGATAGTATCGTACACAGCACTGTCACCATGAGGGTGATATTTACCGATAACGTCGCCAACAACACGGGCAGATTTTTTGTATGGTTTATTCCAATCATTACCTAGTACGTTCATCGCGAATAACACGCGGCGGTGTACAGGCTTTAGGCCATCACGCACATCTGGAAGAGCACGACCAACGATGACTGACATCGCATAGTCTAGGTAGGAACCTCGCAGCTCATCTTCAATGTTTACGGGCGTGATCTCTTTAGCTAGATCGCTCATAGAGCCATTATCCCTCTATTTATAGATCGTATGTACAATACGTTTAAGGTGCAAAAATATAACACACAAATCAATAGTTCGGCATTACTTTCCCTCTCGTTTTATCAGGTTGTGAGCTTGGTTGTGAATCAAACGCTGAGAAATTGCACACTCATGAATTATCTTGCTGATTAATGACTACTTTTTAGCCAGCCATACAGAAAAGTGCGCCCTTTCATGGTGCCAAGGAGATGATTGAGTATAATGTCGCCCAATAACCTAGGTATGGATACAGAGATGACTATGAGCCAATCACAAAACGTCGATCCAAAAGAGATAAAGAAATTCGAAGATATGGCATCACGTTGGTGGGATTTAGAAGGCGAGTTTAAGCCCCTTCATCAAATCAATCCCCTACGCCTACAATATGTGCTCGACAAGGCCAGTGGGCTGTTTGGCAAGCGTGTGTTGGATGTCGGTTGTGGCGGCGGCATCTTAGCTGAGAGCATGGCGAAAGAAGGCGCGGAAGTGACCGGTCTCGATATGGGCAAAGAGCCCCTTGAAGTCGCTCGCTTGCACGCCTTGGAAACCGGCACTCAGGTAACCTACATTCAGAGTACCATTGAAGACCATGCGCAAACCCATGCCCAAAGTTACGACGTTGTGACGTGTATGGAAATGCTTGAGCATGTTCCTGAGCCTCTTTCCGTTGTCCAATCTTGTGCTCGCCTCGTCAAGCCGGGTGGTCACGTTTTCTTCTCGACACTTAACCGCAATATCAAGTCTTATCTTTTTGCGATTGTCGGTGCGGAGAAGCTCCTCAAAATCGTGCCGGAAGGCACCCACGAGCATGAGAAATTTATTCGCCCATCTGAGCTTATCAAGATGATTGATCAAACGGATCTTACTGAACTCGGCATTACCGGGCTACACTACAATCCGCTCACTGATCGCTATCGATTAGGCACTAATGTTGACGTGAACTACATCGTCCACACCCAAAAACGTTGATCGACGAACCCCGTCAGCGCACAACATCTAGTGGTCATGTCCTAGGCGGTAGCACAAGTTCACCGCCTTTTTAGGTCGATTTTTGTGCACGTGATTCCATTTTAAACACATCAAAAAACGCAGAAAAAAATTAACAAAGATCAAGGAATTTTTTTTTGTTTATGGTTACTTCTAAACCGATTCCAAAACGGTAATTTTGTACAATCTTGTTTGCCCTTTCCTCATCGGTTAGTAGTCACTTACTGTTTTTTCTATTTTTGTCAGTTATCCACAAGTCATCCCAAAACTGTAACTTGAAAACCGTCTTCGATAGCTCTATCTTGTAACCCGCACATCGATGCACCCCTATATATTGTGTTTGTACTACAATGTATAGAATGATTTTGATCACAAAGCTGGAATCAATTTTACAAGAATTACATATAAACACGGCTTTAATCAGTTTTGTTAGGGAAATGAAGCAGAATGAACCAACAACTCACCGTTACTAAACGTAATGGCAGCAAAGAAAACATTGATCTGGACAAGATCCACAGAGTGATTACCTGGGCAGCAGAAGGCCTTGATAATGTCTCTGTGTCGCAGGTAGAACTTCGCGCTCACATCCAGTTCTACGATGGCATCACCACTTCTGATATCCATGAGACCATCATCAAGTCAGCCGCTGATCTTATCTCAGAAGAGACGCCAGATTATCAATACCTCGCCGCTCGCTTAGCCGTCTTCCATCTGCGTAAGAAAGCGTACGGTCAATATGAGCCACCAACGCTGTACAACCACGTTGCGCGTCTTGTCGATATGGGTAAATACGACCAGCACATCCTAGAGGACTACACTAAGTCCGAGCTAGATGAGCTTGATGCTTACATCGACCACCGCCGCGATCTCGACTTCTCTTATGCCGCTGTGAAACAGCTGGAAGGTAAGTATTTCGTTCAAAACCGTGTGACAGGGGAAATTTACGAGAGCGCTCAATTCTTGTACATCCTTGTGGCAGCGTGTTTGTTCGCAAACTACCCGAAAGAGACGCGCCTTGACTACATCAAGCGATTCTACGATGCGACGTCGACATTTAAGATTTCTCTGCCTACTCCAATCATGTCGGGTGTACGTACCCCAACGCGTCAATTTAGTTCATGCGTACTGATTGAGTGTGGCGACAGCCTTGATTCGATCAACGCAACCGCAAGCTCCATCGTGCGTTACGTATCACAACGTGCCGGTATTGGTATCAATGCAGGTCGAATCCGTGCTCTGGGTTCAGAGATCCGCGGCGGTGAAGCGTTCCACACTGGCTGTATCCCGTTCTACAAATACTTCCAAACCGCCGTCAAATGCTGTTCTCAGGGTGGCGTTCGTGGCGGCGCAGCAACCGTCTTCTATCCAATTTGGCACCGCGAATCTCAGACACTGATGGTGCTAAAGAACAACCGCGGTGTCGAAGAGAACCGTGTTCGTCACATGGACTATGGCGTTCAGCTTAACCGCTTGATGTACCAACGCTTGGTTCAAGGTGGCAACATCACCCTATTTTCTCCTTCTGATGTCCCTGGGTTGTACGATGCATTCTTCGAAGATCAGGATGAGTTCGAACGTTTGTACGTTAAGTACGAAAACGATCCATCGATTAAGAAGGAAACGGTGAAAGCCATCGATATGTTCTCTATCTTGATGCAAGAGCGCGCATCCACAGGCCGTATTTACATTCAGAACGTCGACCACTGTAATACGCACAGTCCTTTTGACGCCAGCGTTGCGCCGGTTCGCCAATCGAATCTGTGTCTTGAAATCGCCTTGCCGACCAAGCCACTGAGCAATGTTGAAGATGATTCTGGCGAAATCGCGCTCTGCACGCTTTCTGCTTTCAACTTGGGTGCTATCCAGTCACTGGATGACTTCGAAGAGTTGTCTGACTTGGTCGTACGTGCACTTGATGCACTGCTTGATTACCAAGACTACCCATTACCAGCGGCGTATAAGTCCACCATGAACCGCCGTACACTCGGTGTGGGCGTCATTAACTACGCTTACTACCTCGCGAAAAATGGCGTGAAATACTCGGATGGCAGCGCCAACGGACTGACGCACCGCACTTTTGAAGCGATGCAGTACTATCTACTTAAGGCGTCCGTTGCACTGGCGAAAGAACAAGGCAAATGCCCATCGTTCCACGAGACCAACTACGCGAAAGGCCTCATGCCTATCGATACGTACAAGAAAGACGTGGACTTAGTGTGTGATGAACCTCTGCACTACGACTGGGATGGCCTACGTGAAGAGATCATGACACACGGTCTGCGCAACTCAACATTAACCGCGTTGATGCCTTCAGAGACCTCATCTCAGATCTCTAACGCCACCAACGGTATTGAGCCACCGCGTGGTTATGTCTCTGTCAAAGCCTCTAAAGACGGCATCTTGAAACAAGTAGTGCCTGACTTTACTGCGCTTAAGAACAACTACGAACTGCTTTGGAATATTGGTTCAAACGACGGTTACTTGCACCTAGTGGGTATCATGCAGAAATTCGTTGACCAAGCGATTTCCGCGAACACTAACTACGACCCAAGCCGTTTTGAAAGTGGCAAAGTGCCAATGAAGAAACTGCTGCAAGACCTTCTGACTGCGTACAAATACGGCGTTAAAACCCTGTACTACCACAACACGCGTGATGGCGCGAGCGACGACCAAAAAGACGCCGTTCAGCCGCAAGACGACGATTGTGCAGGCGGCGGTTGTAAGATCTAACGCTTACTAGGATTTGCAACGTTTAACCAAATTAATGCCCCGAGTCTCGGGGCATAAAAGGAATTGAGGCATCATGGCTTACAGTACTTTTAACCGAACTAAAAATGATCAACTCAAAGAGCCTATGTTCTTGGGCCAATCTGTCAACGTCGCTCGCTACGACCAACAGAAATTTGAGATATTTGAAAAACTGATCGAAAAACAGCTTTCTTTCTTTTGGCGTCCAGAAGAAGTCGACGTGTCGAGTGACCGCATCGACTACAACAAACTGCCAGAGCATGAAAAACACATTTTCATTTCCAACCTGAAATACCAAACGCTACTTGACTCGATCCAAGGTCGCAGCCCTAACGTCGCGCTGTTGCCTTTGGTCTCTTTGCCAGAAGTCGAAACGTGGATCGAGACTTGGTCGTTCTCTGAAACGATTCACTCACGCTCTTACACGCACATCATTCGTAACATTGTGAATGATCCAGGTCTCGTGTTTGATGACATCGTTGAAAACGAGCACATCTTGAAGCGTGCGGACGACATCTCACGCTACTACGATGATTTGATTCAGATGACCAACGACTATCACCGTTTTGGTGAAGGCACTTATCAGATCAAAGGCGAAGAAGTCACGGTTTCTCTACACAATTTGAAGAAGCAACTTTACCTCTGCTTGATGTCTGTCAACGCATTGGAAGCCATTCGCTTCTACGTGAGCTTTGCTTGTTCTTTTGCATTTGCAGAACGTGAACTGATGGAAGGTAACGCGAAAATCATTAAGTTGATTGCTCGTGATGAAGCGCTACATTTGACTGGCACCCAACATATGATCAACTTGCTTCGCAATGGTCAAGATGACTTCTCATTTATGCAGATCGCAGAAGAGTGTAAGCAAGAGTGCTTTGACCTGTTTAAAGCCGCGGCGGAACAAGAGAAAGAGTGGGCTGAGTACCTGTTTAAAGACGGTTCTATGATCGGCTTGAACAAAGACATCCTCTGCCAATACGTTGAGTACATTACTAACATTCGTATGCAAGCTGTCGGACTGAGCGCCGCTTATCCAAATGCGACATCGAACCCGATCCCTTGGATCAACGCTTGGTTATCATCAGATAATGTCCAAGTCGCACCGCAAGAAGCGGAGATCTCATCGTACCTTGTCGGTCAGATTGACAGCGACGTACGTGCTGATGACTTCAAGGACTTCGAACTGTAATGCCCAGTATCAAAATCAACGCGATTACCACCATCCAATCCAATTCGTCCAACACGATATTGGAGACGATGGAACAGGCCGGACTGGAACCTGAATATAACTGTCGAGATGGACACTGTGGAGCGTGCCGCTGCACCTTGGTCTCAGGCGAGGTGGAGTACGTTGGTTTTGCGATGGCTTATACACAGGGTGATGAAATTTTGCCTTGTATATGCAGAGCAAAGTCGGATGTGGAAGTGGCTGACGTCAATTATCGCCTTAAGGAAAAACGCGCTTAACAGCGATTGGTGAGCGCATACCGATTGACATCAAGCACCATCCTATTCCCAACAACATTAAGGCCAGCGTCATGCTGGCCTTACTCTTTACTGCTGTTATCAATTTTGACACTTCATATCCAATCTTCAACAGCCGAAACTGAATCACTGAAAAGACCAGAGCAACCCAGAGAGCTATCGAGATTGAGGTTACATCTGAAGACGAATACCGGACAAAAACTCATCGGCGGTCATCATGGAGACGGGTTTGTCACCAATCTGTCTTCCGTCATCATCAAACAGTGAAAGTCGATAGCCCAAACTCTCTCTAGGTGTGAGCTCTTCTGGGGCATTGAGCCACATAGAAATCACATCGTGATGCTCATCACTGAGCGCTTCACCAAGAAATACTTTCTGGCTCGCCACTTGATACCAGATAAGGATCTTCGATTGATTAAACATGTCACTCTCCTTTGCAACACCCTGCCGAATTTCCAGTTTACGATCAATTTTGTTAAATGCACGTTGCAAAAGTAAGACAAACAGCGCTTCTATTGAAAATCATCCGTTTAACCATTAGAACGATTTCTTCTAAAAGGTTTAATTCTGAGGGAGTAAAAAATAAACTTACTTTTCATAAAGATAAGGAGAAGTGACACAGTGAGTCATTTGACAGACTCACTGTTATTGACTAACTCTCGAGCGCATTTCGTGGCACGAACAGCTCTTTTTCACGAGATAACGAGCTGTATTTCGCAAACAGGGGCTTCGCTGACAAATAGCGTCTGAGCATATCTGCAGCCGTGGTCGTAATGATCGTAATTTGATCCTGACGGCCATATTGGCGATTGAACTTCAACGTCTGCCCCCATTCACCTTCGGGGCTAGAGAGCGCGAGGGAGAATACTCCCTCTATGACCTTGCCCGTCACAATAGCGACATCCGTCGCGCATTTCTCGCGAGTCGCCCCCGCCAAGGCGAACGCCGCCGCTAATGAATCCTCTTTTTGCTCGCCCACCGAGACCGCATGACCAATCACCCAGCCATGACCACAGTATTGCGCTGCCTCGGGCTCAGCGTGCAACCACTGAGATAGCGCGCCAAACGTCGATTGCTCGGCGGTCGCAATCGATGATTTACGCTCTTCGATTAAAAACGCGACATGCTTTTGCATGGTTTCATCTACCGACACCACACTAGGTTCAATGAGATTAAAGATCAGTTGCAGTAGCTTAACCCGTGTCTCTAGCTCTCCTTTCGGGCCAAAGAGTTTGACCTCAATAAAAGGCAGGTAAGACCGATAGCCCAGAGTGTACCCCTCAGGTAATGACACTTTATCGAGCGTGTCAGACAACGCCGATTCGGACGTGCCAAACGTATAGAGTCGACTGCATTCGTACCCCTGCACTTGAGGGTGCTGCTGTTTTAAATCAGGCAAGATTTGCTCTTTGACCATGCGCTTAAATTCACTCGGCACACCCGGTGTAAAATAAAACACGCAGTCATTGATCACGACCTTAAACCCACACGCTGTGCCGATAGGATTGTCGAGTAAGACACTGCCTTTAGGTAACATCGCTTGCTTGCGGTTACTTTCGGGCATTGCCATGTTGCGGGCAGCAAAAAAGGCCGTCAACTTATCAAGCCACTCGGGATACAGCACAAGCTCCACATCTGCAGCCAACGAAGCTGCGTGCGCGCTTAAATCATCGCTGGTTGGTCCGAGGCCGCCATTAACCACCACCACGTCATAGTTAAAGCTCAACATCAACAGCTCTTCCACTAGGGCACTTTCTTCATCACCAACGGTAGAACGTTTAGCTAGTGAAAATCCGTGTGTAAAGAACTGCTCAGACAGCCAAGCGGCATTGGTGTCGACGATGTCTCCGTGGAGCACTTCTTCCCCAGTACTTAACATGGCAATTTTTAACATATGAATTCCTTTATTTGGTAGCGTCAGCGCGTGAAACTTATCTTTTTGTTATCGCTCTATAGTGACAGACATTACTAATATCACCTAGTTTCTTATTTATGACATTTACTGGTTTGCATTCTCCCCTCTATAAGGGATAATTGTGAGCGCGATCAATATAACAACCCTTTGGAGTTCATGTGTTTAGAAAAAGCGTGGGTGCACTATTATTAACGGCGTCGTCTTATGCCGCAGCAGGAAGCCAACATGATATTCAGCCGATAGAGTTGAGTTATATCCCTGCCAAGCCCCATACCTTCTACGCGCACTCATACCAATACCAAAGCGGTGATCCTTTTACCTTAAGTCTGAACGCAAATGAGCTAGAACTCTCCGAGCCTCCTCGCCCACGCTATCTAACGGTGCAAAGTGAGAAAGACTGGGATTACTTGATGGGCCAAACCTACACCATTTTAGGCCTCAGCGTCGCCACTGTCGGTCTGATGACTCTACTGCCTGAGTCCATCACTAAGTGGGATGAAGAGAGTCGTGACCTGAGTAATTTGGGTAAGAAGTGGAAAGACAACGTCTCTGATGGTCCAGTTTGGGATCGTGACGAGCATTTTCTCAATTACGTCATGCACCCTTATTTTGGGGGTGTCTACTACACTGCGGCGCGTCACGCTGGATTCAATGAGTTTGAGTCCTTCCTCTATTCCGCTACGATGTCAGCGTTTTTCTGGGAGTACGGGGTGGAAGCGTTTGCGGAAGTGCCCTCTTGGCAAGATCTGTTCATCACCCCATTCTTTGGCGCCGTGGTTGGTGAGATGATGTTTGAAGCAGAACAAAGTATCGTCGCCGATGGCGGTGAAGTGTTCGGGTCCCAAGGCATGGGGGACTTAACACTGTTTTTCTTGAACCCCGTTGGCCATATTCATGGCTGGGTGACTGACGCCTGGGGCGGCAGCGCAGAGTGGCAGTACGTGAGCAATCCGTGGTTTGGTAACCAAGAGGCCGCGACGTTTGCCCTCAATTCAGGCGCAACCTATGACCCCGTCTTTTACGGCTTTGAGCTTAAAGTGACGTTTTAAACCCAACGTCTCGTGTTCACACTTCTTCATCGAGCGACGCCATGCGTCGCTTTTTTGTGTCAGAAGTACCAATATTCTCAATTTCAACAATGTATTAGCTTGAAAAATTGACCTAAGTCAAACCTCAACTTTACCGCGATCCTACACTGAAATGAGACGATATGTTTTCGTCCAAGAACGCAGGAGGCACTTATGACTCACACATTTATTGTCAATTTTGTTGGTAAAGCGACGCCAACCACAATCAAAAACCTCGCGGCCATTACCCATGAGAACGGCGGTAAATGGCTGATTAGCAAAGTGAACTTTATTGAGGATCAAGTCGCAGCCGTGATCAAAGTCGATGTCCCGGTGGAGAACGTAGACACCGTCAAAGCCGCATTCCAATCTTATGATGAGTTGTTGGTACAAATTGTCGACTCAGACACAGCGGCTCATGCCTCGGATGCGATTTATCAAATCCGTTTAGACGCTAACGATCGCAACGGCATCGTTAATGAGATCACTCACGTACTGGATGGTCAAGGTATTAATATTCTCGACATGGATTGCCAACGCGTCTTTATTGCGGGCGGTGGCGGAGTGAGCTCGAGTTTGTTCACCGCCAACATGGCAATTCGATTGCCACAGGAGATCAGCATTGACGATGTGGCCAACGAACTCGAATCGCTGAGTGAAGATACGCGCGTCATGGTCGAGTCCTAATTGGACTGTCACCGCCTCAATTAATAGAAAAGCCCCGTTTGGGGCTTTTTAGATCGAATGAGTTAGTGTCAGTGAAATGGTTACTTATAACCACCCTCAACGATAGGTGGCTCTAAGCCTAGCTTGACATAATTTCGCCAAATCGCCTGTTCAGGTAAACTGATAAAACCATAGCGATTGAGCACCGATTGATGCTCTTGGCTCAGTGCCAACTCGATAAACTGCTTTTCTGACGGTGAAAAGTAATTTCGATGCGGTGGCAAATCGAGATACAAGTAATAAACACTCGACAGCGGATAACGGCCCGACAAGATGGTTTCTTTATTCACATCGTAACGATCACCTCGGTCATCGACGACCGACAAGATATTCGCCTCTTGCCAACGTTTGGAATAGGTCACATACGCTAGCGCTTGCTCGTTATCATCCAGCGCCTCTTCCAGCCCCTCTTCGTCCGCGACAAACTGCGTCGCCGCATAGGTGCCTTCCTTGCACGTGACCCACTCGTGGAAGGTATGATGGAGTTTTAAACCTTCATCCACCGCAAAAGGCAGCATCAGCGGCGTTTCTGCTTCTTTGCCCCACGTTGACCAGCGCGTAGGCAGGACATCGTCGTTACAACCAAAAACGTCACGGAGCTGTTGCAATGTCACCTCTTGGTTTGGGTTCTCTTCGTTGGCTAATACGGCCACCACATCAGCGGTAAAGTAAAGCTCGGTCGGACGATACCCGGTGAGCTTTTCAAATTTGGCCACTTCTAAGTCCGTCCAACGACGAGCGCTCACACCGACCCTAACTTCTCGGCTAAGCATAGCGGCAGGAATATTTTCTCGGCTAAGAATGTCCAACTGCTCAAACTTGCCATCCGTTAATGCACCGATGAGAGAGACCATATGACTGTCCACCGCCACTGCGGTGATCGAGTCTTGCGCCGATGCGTTAGAGACCATACTCCAAGGCATAATAAACAACGCAGTCGACATCAGTGGCAAAAGTTTACTGTTCATTTTTAACCTCTGCATTGCTTTTGGGTGTTAATTGTTGCTCGGAGCTGAAAATCGTCCACGTTGGCTTTACGCTCATGACGTCGGTCATGACGACGGCAATGGCACGACGTTTACGCGCATGCAGATACTGAGTCAATGCCGTCACTTGGGTGAACTCCTGCTCTGAAATACGGTTGGGGTCGATGCCTTGTCGCTCAAGCATCAAACGTATGGTGTAGGTGCGACGCTTAGCCAGAGCCTGGTTGTACGCCAAGCTCGCTTCAGGACTGGTATCACCGAGCAATATTACCGACGCGTCGGGGTGCGCATCGAGCAGTTGCGTAAGCTGCTCAAGGGGCGCCTGATGTTCTGGCGTTTCTTGGTCCTTGTCCATGTCGAAGAAGAAACTGATCACGTTGGCTTTTTCTTCAATTTGCCACTGCGTACAACCTTGTCTGTCGACAGCCACATTTTCCGGCGTCGATGCACACAAGTCACGCTGGTTGATCACGCCGTCGCGATCGTCATCGGTCAGATCATCAATTTGGTGACGCGTCGTTTCAATATTTGGCTCTTGCGCACAAGCGGTCAGCAGCACAAGCGAAAGGGGTAACCACTTCATCATTGTTTCTCCTCCCCTTGCCACTCTTCCGGATGTTCGACCCGAAGCGCATAAGTAAGAATACCCATCGCATTAAACAGTCGGTATGCGGCTAAGGTATGATCGTATTTGGCTGAGACATAATTTTTTCTCGCTAAGAACACTTCCACTTTGGCATCCAGCACATCCAACAAACTGCGGCGACCCACGTTAAACTGCTGGATATAACCAAGCTCTGCGATTTTCACTGCATCCACGTTTTGTTGCAGTAACATCATCTGTTTCTCTAACATGTCGTAGGCGTTCCAAGCCAGTTGCGTGCCCTCTTCGACTTCACGTTCAGTGCGCAAGCGGATAGCGCGAGCCTCTTCTACGCGCCAAGCGGAAGACTCAACACTCGCATCGGTGGCAAAGCCATTGAAAATATCGTAATCCATCGTCAGCATGATGCGCGCATCTTCATCTGGCCCTTCAGCGTTGCTGACGTTGTCATTCTTGTTGGCATGTAACTCAAGCTTGATCTCTGGGTAATAACCGCCTTTTTCTCGGCGGACCTCTTTACGAGCGGCATCCAAATCCAATACCGCCGCCTTAATTTCGGGGTGATTGTCGATGGCCTGCGTTTTCGCCACCTCCGCACTGCTCGGCAGCAGCGCGTCATCAAACACAGGATCGACCAAGTCCGTAGGCATTTTGCCCACTAGGCGCAAATACTGAGTCTGAAGATCGACGAGATTGTTCTGCGAAGCGATAAGAGAGGATTGAGACGTGGCGACACGCGCTGAAATCTGAGCTAAATCGGAATTGCTGCTCAACCCTTTTTGCGTTTTGTCCAATACATTTTGGTAGATCTCTTGGTGCTCTCGGACATTGCGCTCTGCAAGCTCAAGTAGGGTTTGCGCTTTCAGCAGTTCCAAGTAAATACGGACAATGTCGAGTGACACGTTTTCTGCCCTTGAGATTAACGTTAGGCGCTCTGCTTCTGCCTCATACCCCAAACGAGCCACATTTGAACTGGTGCTAAAACCATCAAACAGCAACTGAGAGATTTTTAGGCCAATTTCGGTGCGCGTTAAGCCTCTATCATCTGGGTCAATGTATGATCCACTGTTGTAGCGCGTCTCCTCATAACCGGCCGCAGCATAAAGGTTGGCCTGTGGAAGCTGAAATCCACTTGCGGCATCACCATCACGCACTACAGACTGATAGCGGGAATACTGAGCCAACAACTCTGGGCTGTAATCGATGGCAAACGCCACCGACTCTTCCAGAGAAATGGCGTGCGCTGAACTCGACAGCAACACGCCTAACAGTAACGATTTGGAACGCATTATCTATCCTTATGTTTATTATCGTTCTCGAAGAGCATTCTCTTTTGCTCTCAAAATAGGTTTTAGCCAATAACTCAGGACGGTTTTTTCCCCCGTCAAGATATCCACGGCCACCTGCATGCCGGGAATAATGGTAAATTGCGACACCTTTTCGTTGTCATCCAACGTGATGTGAGCACGGTAGTAGGCATTGCCCTCTTCCGTTTGCAGGGCGTCAGCACTGACATAGGTGACTTTGCCTGCTAATCCACCATAAATGACAAAATCGTAGGCACTGAATTTCACGGTCGCAGCAAGGCCGCTGCGCACAAAAGCAATGTCTTGCGGCGAGATCCTCGCTTCAACTATCAAGGTGCTGTTTTCAGGTATCAACTCCATGATCGGCTCGCCGGGTCTCACCACACCACCAATAGTGCGAACAAAGACTTCTTTGACTCGTCCATCAACTGGCGAGACAAGCTGCGTGCGATTAAGTTGATCCGCTATCGCCTGTTGACTCTCTTGCAGTTGAGCCAGTTTAGTGGCGACTTCATTCAGTTGTCCTTGCGCTTTAGCGCGAAAATCGAGCGCCGTGCTTCGCCTATCGGCAATCGCTTCGGCGTAAGCGGCTTTTTGCTTTTGCGCCATCACTTGTGAGCTGGCGATGTCACCTTGTAACTTGACGTAATCGCGATTGAGCTTGAGCAGTTCGACTTCCGCAACCGCGCCACTGGCAACGACGTCACGTAACATGTCGCGCTCTTGAGTGACAATGGCCAGACTGCTTTGCAATGTTTTGATGGCATTCAAGGTATCGTTGTAGGCCTGCGCTTGCTGCTCTATGCGCAGCGTCGACTCTTCAAGCTCTGCATTGAGCTGGCCGATGCGTTCCAAGTAGTTCGCGCGCTCATTAAATAGTGCATTATGGCTGCCCTCTTCTAACACAAAGGGCGCGGTGACCACGTTGACCTGCTCACGCCAGTCAACTTGCGAGCTTTGTACTTGAACACTGATCAATTCGGCTTCCAGACGCTGCTTTTGTGCCAGCAAAGATTGCGCTTGTTGAGCCGACTCTTGAAAGCTCGCTTTAAAACGCGTGTCGTCTAAAATCGCTATGGGCTGACCAAGCTCAACGCGCTCACCTTGAGTGACGAGCACTTGTTTTACCAAGCCCCCTTCCAGGCTTTGTATCGTTTGGACAGAAAGGCTCGGTACCACTTTTCCTTCGCCCACCACCACCTCTTCCAGTTTGGCCCACGTTGCCCACACGATGATGGCAACAATGAGCGCACCACTTAACCAAATCAAGCGACGTGAGCGATAGGCTAGATGCGCGTTGTTCCACGCGGTGCTACTCATGCTTGCCTCCTTTGACCACTGAGACAGAGCGAACACGCTTTTTGTTGGTCTCTTTACGCGCATGCAAGATCTCTGCGGGTGAACCATCTGCAACGATCTGCCCCTGATGAACCACCAAAATACGGTCGCACAAGGAGAGGAAGGAGTGTTTGTGCGAGCTAATGAACATCGTTTTGTCACGCGGCAACGACTGCAAACTATGGAATAAACGCGCCTCTGCATCGCTATCTAAGGAAGCGGTCGGTTCATCTAGAATCAATAAACTTGAGTTGCGATAAAACGCACGCGCCAACGCCACCGCTTGACGTTGACCGCCGGATAAAAAACGTCCGCCTTCACCCACTTGGGTCTCCAACCCGTTACTCATACGATCGAGATAGGCACCCAGTCCCGAAAGCTGTATCGCCTGCGCTAACTTTTTCTGATCGACCTCGTTCGCGCCCAAGGTGATATTGTCTATCACTGTGCCATAGAGCAGTTGTGGGTTTTGTCCCACCCAGCCGGTGTGATGACGAATGGAGGCACTCGGCCAAAGTTGGCTATCAATCTCATCGTAAAAGACGCGTCCTTGGGTTGGATTGGCCTGCTTGGCGATAATGGCAAGTAACGTAGACTTTCCCGCGCCCGCAGCGCCAATAATCCCAACACGCTCACCGGCGGGAATAGCAATACTTACGCTCTCTAAACAAGGTGTGGGAGTTTGAGGGTATTGGTAACTCACCTTGTCTAAACGCACGCCACCTTGGAACTGGCCTTGGGACAATTTACTGCTTTCTTGATCTTCTTGAGGCAAATCGATGATAGCGTTAAGCCCTTCGATAGCGGTCTTAGTTTGCTGATAACGCAGCATGAGAAGAGAGAGTTGATTGATGCTGCCCGCCGCTCGGCCGCTGAGCATCACAATTGCAATCAACCCGCCCATACTGAGCAAGCCCTCAGAAATCTGATAGACACCAAACACGATAAGGCAAATGGTGACGATTTGCTGACTCGATTGAATTGAGTGCGCCACTAAGTTGGAATAATGACGAGAACGATTTTGCCAGTCGGACAAGGACGCGACCGTCTGCTCCCAGCGCTTTTGTATCGTCCCTTGTGCGTTATTCTGTTTGATTTCAGGCAACGAACTTAAGCAATCAAACAGTTGGGCTTGACGCTGGCTCGACAGCGCTGCCGTCTCCTGTTGGGTTTGTTCTATCTTGCCTTTCATCGCGACCGACAACCCGATCAGCACCAACATCACAGTGATAGGAATCAACATCATCGCCCCACCTAGCCAGCCGATAAGAAGCAAAAACAGCAGGGTAAAAGGCAGATCAATCAAGGTCACCAGAGAAATGGAGGTGAAGAAATCACGGACACTATCAAAATCTTGAAGTTGGCGAGAAAACGCCCCGATCGATTGCGGACGGTTTTCTAGCTTCATCCCCAATACTTTACCAAGCAAGATGGCAGACAGCTTGTTATCCAGATAACGCCCTGCTACATCCGTCACTGAGCTTCGCGCCTCGCGCAGCAACCAGTCGAAAACAATCACGACACAGACCCCAACCACCAGTACCCACAAGGTACTAAAGGCTTGATTGGGCACCACTCGATCATACACGTTCATCGTGAACAGCGGGACAACCAGGGCCAGCACGTTGATAAGTAAAGACGCCACAAGCAGATCTCGATACCAAGGCTTCACCTCTTTGACCACGTTCCATAGCCAATGCCCTTGGGAACGAGGCTGCGAGCTTTCGATTCTCTCGTCATAGTGTGCTTGAACGTCAATGCGCCACAGGTTGGGCTCTGAGCACCGCTTGATCTCTTCGGCGCTCATGGTCTTCTCGCCATCTTCCGACCACAGCTGATAGCCTTGCTCATCGTATTTGGTGACGATATGAGGTTGATTGCTGTGTTTATCCACCAGTAAGAGGGGTAAGGATTGTGGAGTGATCTCTGACAGTGGCAACGGCGTCGCGTATAGCTGTGCCCGTTCCAACGCACGGAAAAATAGCTGATGATCCAACCTACCGTGTTCAGACAACGGCAACCCCGTCAGCAACAAATCCTTGTGGCAACGTTTATCAAAGTGGTTTACCCACCACTCAAGGGCCGCATACCAAGGGTCTAACGCCCCGTTTTGTTCCATAGCCTTCTTTCCCATCTTTTACTGCACGATGAGGTTTTGATCATCAATCATTTTTTGCAGAATCTCGGCTTCCCCGCTCACACTCGGTGCGAAGTCGTTAAGACTCACACCCGCAATACGCACGGATTGCTGAACTGTGCTGCCATCTGGTGTCACCTCAATCAAGACATCCCCGCCGTCATCTCGAATATCGAGTTTTTGCGCCGCACTATCGCCGTCGGTCACGCCAGTTAAAATCGCACTTAAGTCGATGGCATCGCTATCGGCGCTGTATTCAAAATCCGTAATCGTATCGGTGCCGCTACTTTGACCAATCACAAATCGGTCATTAACGCCATCAGTACCCGTCAACGTGGTTGAGACAACGCTTGGGTCTTGCAAACTGATGTCAATAACTTGCGCGACACCGCTTGCTGAATCGGAACCTATACTGGCCACCGGCTCAATCGACAACTGAAAATCGCTGGCGCCATCGTAGCCGCCAACAATCGATAAATCAGCGATGTCCTCCATCGCAACGGTGTACTTACCGTTTTGACTAGTACCCGCGCTTAACACTAGGCCACTCGGTAAGCCAGAGATGATCACGCTGCCCGTTTCATTGTCGGCTGGATTGATAAGTTCAAGACTCAGCCCCAATGGTATGGTGCCATCGGCATCGGCGACAATGGTGTCATAATCCACAGTCAGAGTGGGCGCATCAGGCTCCGGCGTAATGGTTAATGTTAAACTCTCTTCGGTCGCCTCGCCCAGATCATCGGCAAGCTCACCCAACACGATCGCTTGATCATAGCTCGACACAGAAATCGTCACGTCGAACTCTCCAAAAGCATCACCCGGGAAGAAAGTGACGTTGTTAATTTCGCTCGCTTTAACCTGTACAGTCGCGATCGCTCGGCCATCGCCTGTCGACAAAAACACCGAGGTTTGCAATCCCACTTTTATCCGATCTAAGCCCGTAAACGCACTAGCGTCAGAAGTCGGTTCAACAATAAAACTGAGTAGTAGGTACTCGTCACTGTTGGTCTCAAAACTCGAGGCATTGAGTGTAATCTCTACACCGGTGTTTTCCTCACTCGTCAAGCTATCAGCAAGGTCGACCAACTCTACACGGTCACCTACCGGCAATACACCGACAATGAATTCAGAGCTGGTGAAATTGACATCACTGTTTTCAAGCTCTTGGGTTATCGCTTCCAAGGAGAGAGGCATATCACCACTGAAGTCACGTGGCGGAAGAATGTACACATCGCTCAAGCGAGCACTGTCTAACTGCCACTCATAGGTGTTGCTGCCGTTAAAAGTGCCGCCATCAGGACCATTGTTTGGTGCAAGCTCGTAACTGTCTCCCACTTTGTAAACTACAACCGCACCATCAGGGACACCTTTTAAACTCAAAGAGAGGCTTTCCGATCCGTCTTGATCGATCAGCGCCGCTCTCATGGAGCCGAGAGAAATATAGCTGTCTTCGTCACCAGTTACGTTCTCTGTCACAAGATTCGCTTCATCAGCGACAGCTTCAACATTGACGGTGACTGTGGTGGATTTATCTTGTGTGTCAGTTTCGGCGATGTCACTCGCTTCATCGGTGATATTGGCAGTGAAGGTCATCACGACGTCTCCACTGTAATGCGCTGGCGGCACCAACTCGACTTCATTTAATCGAGCAGGCTGCAAAATAGTCCACGTTCCATCGCCGTTGTCTTGCAACACATCCTCAGGGCCAGATAGCGTCGCACCGGCAGTCAAAGTCACGGTTAAGCTATTGACTGTCTCTTTACCCGTTGCTTCGGTGCCCTCGCCAGTGATCATCTGGCTGTCTTCAATGCTATCGCCAAGAATGAGCGATAGGTTGAGGTCACTGACCGCATCCTCTTGAATCGTGTAAGTATCAGCCGTGACCGCAATGTCATCGACCACGGGCGTAATCTTGATAGTAATGGTTTGGTCAGTGGTCACCGAGGTGCCATTACAGGCTGAGGTTTCTATGGTTTGAACGGTAAAAGTAAGGATGCCCGCATAGTCTTCATCGATACCAGTCAAGACCAAACTGTCCAGCGCCGAAGCAGTAATGGAATAGCCAATCACGTTCCCCAAACGATCATACTCGACAGTGACACCACTGCCCTGAATCTCAACGCCTTCGGGCAGTGAATCGGCCGGCACAAAGAACGAGATGACGTTGTCTGGATCGCTAGCAACATCACTATTGAGTAGCCCAGAGAGGTCGATGTTGTCGCCTTCCGGTTGCGTAATATCGCCTGACTGAATATCACCGGGCGTTCCGACTGGATCGCATGTTCCGCTGCCATCATGACCGGTGATCTGCAGTTCAAAACTGGTATCGATAAAGCGGTCATCGCTGCCGTCAAGCACGCGCGCGCGAACCACGATATCCAACACTGGGGTGTTTTGTGCGCTGGAGATAGTCGCACCATTTAGAATTTGTGTCACGCTCTCCTGGAAGCTGTCACTGGTCAAACCCGCTGCTGGAATCAGCCAATTACCATCACCGTCTTGGCTAGCACCATTAGGATGCGTCACAATCAAGGTGTACCCATCCGGAACGACGAGCAAAATGTAATCGAGGTATTCTGAGCCATCGAGATCTTCGTCAATGAAAATGACCGCATCCGATATATCCACCGCGGAGCCATCATCACTGCTGTACAATTTGCCGGAGCTTTCAAGACGCGTATCCAGCTCGACTTTTGCACTCACATTGACACTCAGCGAACCGTCAAGCCAGCGAACATCGGTCGCGCCTTCGCTAGAGGTATCTGTCACTTGGTATTGAATGCCCACACTGAACACGCCACTTAAGTCTTCGCTGGCCAGCACGCTCAAACGGCCACTGGCTAATAAACTGTCGAGGGTGGGCGTGTTGCTCAAATCGAGGCCGCTTCCAATCTCAATGGGCTTCCCATCAAAGTAGAGGGTAAGGTCGTTATCTAGTGACGTAATAACGTAACCGGTTAAGGTCTCACTGCCATCCTGATCGGCATTGATGGACGGCTGAAGCGATAGTGAAATCAATCGGTCTTCGACCCCTTGGGTCGAAATCACTTGGCCATCGGCTTGATCCACCTGAGGCAACACCTCAATCTCGACGGTCATTGGGAACTCGCCGGCATCACCGTCAGGCTCGGTCGACACCGCGATCACCGACAAGGTGAGCTGGCCACTGAAATCTTTAACTGGTTTGAGATAGAGCGACGCTAAGTCGTCATTACTGACCTGATATACAGGACCTGTGGTGTCATCGATATACGCGATGGTTAACGCAACAGGGTTTCCAGAAGCATCAACTAACTGGGTACCTTCTGGAATATCGGTGAGTAGAATATTGATCGCTTCTGAGACATCGTCGTCACTGGTTTGGACAACAAAATCGAGTGCGATTAGCGCATCTTCCAACATGTCCGCTTGATTGCTGATCACCTTGTTCTCAGCGTCATACTGCCAATGCCCTTGGCCGCCATCGATGACCGTCGGCTCATCCACCACGCCTTTGAGGTAAATTTGAATCGTTTCAGTGTTGCTTGACGCTTCAGAGTTCTCTGGAATCAAGCCATCTTGGGTAGATTCTGTCGCCACAGCGGTCACATTGATAAAGAGTGATTCCGTGTAGGAACTGATGTCTTCTTTAGGCACCAACGTCACTAAACCAGCCGCAAGATCCGCCGCAAACACCGTGTACTGGTTGTTACCGATATCGCTGCCGCCTTCAATAGTCCAGCCGTCTTGTACTTGAATGTTGATGCGCAAGCTTTCTGAGCCGTCGGTATCGGTGAGGTCAGCGAAGATGTAATCTTGAAGATTGATCCCCTCATCTTCCAGCCCTTTGATGTCTTTGACTTCAAGGGTCGGCGTGTCGGCATCCGGTCTCACGTTGACCACCACCTGTGAGGTGGTTTCAGCGGTTTTATCATCGCTGCTAGCAAAGCTATTCCCCGCTTCAATCGCAATCGCCTTGATATCGAACGTGAAACTCCCCGCGACATTCGGGTCCGCTTCGATTTTCATCTGATCGAGTTGAGGTTGAGTGTACTGTTTACCTTCACTGATGGGCGAGCCATTAAGGGTAACGGTGATCCCGTCGGGGATATTTGAGATCTCATATTTAAGCGATTCAGAGCCGTCAAGGTCGACAAGATTGGCCGTGATATCCAGTGACAGCGCCTCGTCGGCATCTTCAACGGTACTGTAAGTAAACTGGGACTGGCCCCATTCAGGGGTATCAGCAATCGGTAACACCGAGACCTCTAGCGTTTCCTTTAGATCTCGAGGACCCGTATCCGTGCTGATCACCGCAGAGACATCAAGAGAAATCGACTGTTTAGTATCTGACTGATTTTCCGGAGGAAGATCCGGCAACGTAGTATCTGACTGATTTTCCGCAGGAAGATACGTCAACGTACCATTGGGTACCACTAAACTTGGATTCGAGCTATCGAGTTGGCTGCCAGAGAGGGTAATCAATCCGTCAACGGCAACAAGCAGCTCACCATTGAGATAGAGTGAACCACCTTTAAGCGAACTTTCGCTGATGGCGATTTGCTTCACCTGCTCTTCTTGGTCGACATCCCCTGTTGAGACTTCAATCGCCAGCGTAGCGAGATTGTCTTCGGTCGTTTGCGTATCAGCAACACGAATAAAGCCTTCGTTGTCCCCCAGTACAAAGCTAATCTCACTGGTGGCTTCATCGCCATCAAAGTCCCGCACTACCATTTGCAGGAAGTCATTCAATGCAGGGTCTGCATCTACGCTATCGTTGGTCACCAAGGTGTAACTGCCGTCTCGATTGACCGTTAGCGTGCCGTAGCTGACTGATGGGGTGTTGTCGTTATAGAGATTGATGGTATATGACGGATTGGCATCACTAAAAACATACTGATCATAGCTACCATTGCCGTCGACATCATAACCGATGCTGACCAACTGACCACCATCGGCGCCAACACGACCAAATGCGGTGATCATGTTGCCTGATTGGCTGTCCCCTTCGACCAAATTGAGCGTCGAATCTACCGAGATCGGCACATCGTCTTTGACATTGACGGTGTAGTCTACGGCAGTTGAGATATCGCCATCCGCATCGGTCGCCGTCAAAGAAAAGTTGAGTTCGAGGTTGTTCTCACCTAACCCCGATTCGTGATCCAATGGGCGGTACAATTCAAATTCAACGCTGCCATCTAGGTTGAAACGGATACGAAACGCTTCGTCGCCATCAGCCATCGCATAGTACCAACCATTGATGTCGACCTCAGCCAATGTCAGTGCGACGCCGCCACTGGTATAACCTTGTGCATCAAAGGCGGTGCGATCTAAACTCAAGGAAACGATATCATCCGAACCTTCAATCAAGTTGATCGAAGGCGTCGACGTTTCAATACCGCTGTCTTGCTGACCTGAGGTCAACCCCTCTTCATCGACATCCATCGACCCAGTCACTTCAATTTGAGGATCCGCGCCATCAAAAATGGTGATGCTCGATTCAACGGTATTTTCCGTCCCATCTGAATCCACTGTGTAGACCGGTACGGGGATGGTTAAGCTTAAATCATTGCCTGCAAGGTTGTGATCAATTTGCTGATACAGCTCAAGACGGACATCAATCGTTGTTGTGTCGCCTGCCGCCAGTACAAAATCGCTAGGCAGAAAAACGCTTAAAACGGTTTGACCACTGGCGAGAATGGCATCGTAACTCCCATCGCCATTGTCTCGCCATGTGATCGCTTGACCGTTTTGGGTGATGGGATCGCCATTCGAGTCCAACACGGCATCACCCGTTGCAACGCCCAAGCCCAAATAAACCAACGGGTCAAACGCTGCACTTACATCAAACGAAACGTCGGCGGTCGCTTTCGCTGTCACGCCTGTTGCTCTTGGCGTTTCAGACAAATCGACGTTCCCAGAACCAATGCTCGGCACGCCACCATCGCTGACGGTAATATCCAAGGTCAATTTCGACTCATCGCCATCGTTATCTTTGGCGGTGACCACGATCGGCAACGTGCTATCACCATCCAGTTGGTCGAGTGCTTGATAGAGTGTGACGGTATAGGGAACGGTTGCATCCGCGTCATTGTCAGGCTGAGCAAAGGTGACGGTAAACACCAGTTCATCGGGCAACAGACGAGTGTGCAGATCTTCTGTATAGCCAGAAAGCGAGCCGTCGTCATTCAAAACAAAGACAATATCACGACCGCCACTGCTTAACGTTGGTTGGTCGGCCAAATCAAAAAACAGACTATCGAGGTAATCACTGCCGATCGTGAGAGAAAAACTACCATTTGCACTTAACGGTGCTGAGCCAAGATCGCTTTCATTGAGCGTTACGCTAGTGGCATTGGCCAACTCAGGATCCGCACCGTCGTGAATCACCCATTCAAATGCACCGGATGACAATGGCGTTCCATCCAAATCGCTACCGGCAATCAAAAGAGGAATAGTGACAGCATCACTTTTTAAGGTGTGACTGATGGGCTGCGACTGATTAAGGGTGACCGTTGCCGTCACATCATCGCCATTGGCGACTGCGCTCAGTGTTAAGGTAAAGATGGTTTCGCCAGCCGAACTGGCAGTAATGAGGGTACCATCGCCACTTAAGGTATAGGTGATATCGGCTAAATCTAAGGTTGACTGCAAACCCAAAGCGTCGAGCAAAGCGAGCGTGCCATTGGCAAACACAAGGGAGGACGGATCGGGATTATCCGAGCCAGCCAATACCTCAAACGTTGCGTTAAGAGAAGCAGAAACATCGCTTAGGTTGGATTCTGTGCTACTTGCCACACCGTTTAGAATATCACCCGCGCCACCATCGTTGATGGTGATCGTGGCGGTTGCGGTGCCAAAGTCATTGCTCTCATCCCCCGCCTTGTAGTTTATAGAAACCAAGTGCTCTGCGTTGTGATCTAAGTTTCGCGATGCGGTGAACGTCCAGTAACCATTGGCAAATACCGTTAATACGCCATCACTGGTGGTAAAACTGACTGGCTGATTGCCGGTGATGGCTTTAGTTTCAGCACCGACTTCTACTTCTCGGATCAGAAGTTGCGTATCCAAATCAATATCATTGTTGAGCAAGTTACCTGATGACGTTGTCCCTTCTGTCATGGTGTAGCTTTCGCCAAACACTAGCGGATCGGAGTCCTTGATCGTAATGGGTAAATGGGCAATCACGGTTTCGGTTGTCCCATCGGCGTCCGTTTGTATCCCTTCAAGCAACAGAGCCGTTTGCAGTGAATCTAACCCTTCGCCTTGATCTATCGCTTTGTAAAAGGTGACACGAACTTCATCGCCGACGATTTGTGCTCTGAACACCACTTCATCAGTGTTATTCAGCCCTTCAAGACTTTGCCCATCGCCAGCGACTGTCACCGTGATACTGCTGTTTTGAGAGGTGACACTATCGGTCAGAAAGCTTTGATCGGAATAAAAACGAAAATCGGCGAAATCAACATTAATACTGGCATCTTTTGCTTCGCTGCCAAATATGCCCACCACGGTTTCAGAAAATGAGAGCGAGTCAGGCAGCACGATCGTCGGCATATCGTCGACAGCTTGGTTGCCAATGGCGTTATAAACAGACGCATCAATGGTCCACGTTTGGCTGAGGTCAAGCGACGAGATATCGATATCTTCAACGCTCCATGTATCGCCCGTTACAGCGCCCTGAAAGGTTAACGTCTGCGTACCGTCTGAAACGGTAATGGTGACCAACAATCCATCGTCAACCCCCGTGGTTGTGCCTTGCATCGTAGTCAAATTGCCTTGGCGAAAATCTAAAATGCTAAAGCCCGACAGGGTGTCGATATCAATGGTAGGGACAGTGGTATCGACAATGGTACTCGTATCGGTCGTGGTTGCAGGGTTTCCTGCAATATCTTGCGTACTGGCCGTGACCTCTAAAGTGCCGTCGACAAAATCACCAATATCGACATCCTCGACCTGCCACTGACCGTTCACCACCACAGTGTCAAATTCAAGGGTTGTACTGCCATCGGTGATCACGACATGAACAGGCTGACCATTTTCGACATTGGCCACGGCGCCGGAGAACGTCACGCTCTCTTTTTCATTAATATTGATGACGTTGTCACCACCATCTTCGACATCCGCCGTAATTGACGCCAACGTATCTTTGGTGATGGTGTCTTGCGCGATTGCAGGGTTACCCGCCACATCGATGGTTTGTGCGATAACGGTTAAGGTGCCCTCGGCGAGTGCGCTGAGGTCGATGTTATCCATCGCCCAAGTTCCGCCGGAAACGACAGAGCTCAGTGTTAACGTTGTTCCCACACTGTCAATGATTCGCACTGTGATCGGCTGACCATCTTGGACGAACTCGACACGCCCGATTAAGGCGCCGTTACTCACTTCGAACTGGTTGTAGTATTCGTCACCCTCACCATCAAAGTCGACATCAATGGTGGCAAGGGTATCTTTGATGGTGTTGTCTTGGGCGCTGACGCTATTGCCAAAGTTGTCTGCGACCACGGCGTTAACCAACAGGGGTCCCTCGGCGAGAGAGGTCAAATCCACTCCGCTTACCGAGTAAATTTCATCATTCGTCACTGCAGTGGTTGATACACTCTTACCATTGATATCGGTAATGGTGATGTTGACGGTGCGACCGTCACGAATATTCGGCGCCGTTCCTTGGATCACCACACCTGGCGATTCAAATCGGTTTTCGTAGCCGTCTCCGCCATCGAGGATATCCACGCTCAGTTGGGCGTTTTGATTAAGGAGATCGAGCACTTCTGGCTCAGGCTGGGCATCATCGTTGGCGAAAGGGTCGTTAGGACGGGTGTCAAAGCCCGCTTTAGCGATGGTTTCTTGAAGGGTTGCTTGAACAAAGTTAATCAAAGAAGCGCTTTGACTCTCTTGTGAATTCGCGCCTGAGTACGCCTCTCCGCTTCGGTTGTTAAGCGTGTATTGAGTCAGCTCTTCTACCACTTGGTCTAGCTGCGCTTCAATGGCCTCTTCTTGCTCTGGCGTCAGGACAAGATTGTCACCCTCGACATCTTGAGTAATCACCAGCACATCTGGCTCTTTGCTGGTGTCGAAAGGGATTTGTTGCCAGCTACCATCTGGCATGATCTGCCAAAGGACGCCGCCAACTTCAATATACATAATAGGGCGCATCTGCTCTCCTAGCCTTTAACTCACCTGACAACCGAATCAAAAACAACCCAGCAACAAATTTTTTATAGGTATATTTAATAATGTGCACATCTAGTACACACAGTTAACGCCTAATAGTCAAGAATTTAACCTAGATCATGGTTAATTGTAGCGAACCTGATACCAGATGCAGCTAAAGCGTCGAATTTTCAGACAATTCTGACGACAATAAAAAACCCTATCCGAAGACAGGGTTTTGGAGAAATGGCTTGTAGAACCGTCTATTTATCACATTATATTGATGTTTAACGGACACTCCATTGCGAGAGAGAACGTTTGAAATCCGAGTAATCAAACTCGTTCAGCTTCTGTACCTCACCAGACGAGCGCTCGCAGTACACAGATGGCATGCGCAGGCCGTTGAACCAGTTCAGTTTCACCATGGTGTAGCCCGCGCTGTCAAGAATATGAAGGCGCTGACCAATCTCAAGCGGCTGGTCAAAGTTTGCAACACAGAATTGATCCCCAGCAAGACACGAACATGATCCGATCACATATTCATGCTCACCACCATCAGACGCTTCTAGAATCGAGGCAGGCTCGTTGTAAATAAGCGTATCTAAGCGGTGCGCTTCGGTCGCCGAATCAACAATCGCTGTTTTTTTGCCGTTCTCAACGATATCCACGACGGTAACCACTAAATCTGTGGTCTTAGTGATGATGGCTTCCCCCGGCTCAAGATACATTTGCACGCCATGCTTGTCGGCAAAGGCTTTGAGTGCTAGACCCAGCTTTTCAATATCATAACCTGGCCAAGTGAAGAAGACGCCACCGCCCATGCTCACCCAGTCGAGTTTATCTAGGTAGTCACCAAACTGATGAGAGATAGAATCGAGCAAGCCAATAAACGCATCGACGTCCTTGTTTTCACAGTTCATGTGGAACATCACGCCATCGATGCCATCAAACACCTCTGCATTAACGTGGTCCGCTTGCACGCCCAAACGAGAGAACTGACGCGCTGGGTTAGCCAGATCTTGACCTGCGTAGCTGACACCTGGGTTGAGACGCAAACCAATCGACGCCTTGCCCTCAACGATATGACGGTACGCAGCAAGTTGTGATTGCGAGTTGAAAATCATCTTGTCGCAGATGTCCGCGACTTCACGCACATCCTCTTCACTGTAACCCACGCTGTAGGCGTGCGTCTCGCCGCCAAACGTTTCGTAGCCGAGTTTCACTTCAAATGGGCCAGAGCTGGTGGTGCCATCAAGATAGGGCTTGATGATGTCAAACACACCCCAGGTTGAAAAACATTTCAGCGCCAACACCAGCTTAACACCCGAAATCTCTTTGAGCTGCTTGGCTTTCTCTAGGTTTTCAATCAACTTGTCTTCGTTGATCATAAAGTACGGAGTTTTCAATTCGTTGTGCATCACGAGTTCCTGCTTAAGAGTTCTACTGTGCTGTACCGCCACAGAACCCTAAATGACAAAAACAGCCATTGAACACGACCAATGGCTGCTTTGATGAGCATCGCTGGGTGTGAACTCACACCCGATACTCGATTATTTGAGTTTATGAATCACGGGTTGGCCAGGCTCGAGTTCCTGAACATGCCAATCTAGACCAATCTCAGGCATGGTCTCTAGGAACGGATCTGGGTCGAGCTGTTCCATGTTGAACACGCCTTTATCCGCCCATTTACCACGGAAGAACTGAAGCGCAGCCGTAATAGCTGGCACACCTGTCGTGTAAGAGATCGCTTGATGCTCCACATCTTGATAGGCGACTTCGTGGTCCGCATTGTTGTAGATGAACACGCTACGCTCTGCGCCATCTTTCTTACCTTGCACCCAAGTACCGATACAGGTTAAACCTGTGTAGCCTGGCGCCAATGAGGTCGGGTCAGGAAGTAACGCTTTCAATACGTGCAGTGGCTGAACCACAGTGCCGTCATGCAACGTCAGCGGATCTGGGCTCAGTAGGCCAATATCACGCATCACGTTGAAGTAGTTAAGGTAACGATCACCAAAGCCCATCCAGAATTCGATGCGTTTTGCAGGGATGAACTCTTTCATTGAGCGCACTTCATCGTGCGCCATAGAGTACACCTTGTGAGCACCACAATTAGGGAAATCAAACTCAAGCATACGAGAGTGACAAGGTACTTGCTTCCACTCACCGTCTTCCCAGTAGAAAGAATCGCCTTGGATTTCAAGCATGTTGGTTTCTGGATCAAAGTTAGTCGCAAACTTCTTACCATGATCACCCGCGTTGACATCCATCACGTCAATCGTGTCGATTTCATCGAACAAGTGTTTCACCGCATACGCGGCAAATACCGATACCACGCCTGGATCGAAACCAGCGCCAAGAATGCCTGTGATGCCTGCTTCTTCAAACTTCTCACGGTAACCCCACTGCCAATCGTACGCTTCAGGCACTTGCTGACCTTCTGAGCACAAATCAACCGCTACCGAGGTATCTAGGTATGACACTTTTGCTTGGTAACACGCTTCCATGATCGCCATGTTGACCCAAGGAGGACCCGCGTTGATCACAAGATCAGGCTGAACCTCTTTGATTAAGGCAACCAGTGCCTCCACGTCGTCCGCATTCACTGCGCGCGCTTCTAGTTTCTTAGTTGAATCTTTCAGATTATTTTTCTTCTGAATCGATTCGATGATCTTCTCGCACTTACCTAAAGTACGTGATGCGATAGTGATATCACCGAGGACGTCGTTGTTCTGAGCCGCTTTGTGCGCGACTACCCAGCCAACACCGCCGGCACCAATCTGTAGAATTGCCATGGTCTTTGTTACCTTATTTTACTAGTTCAACCGCAAGCTGGTTGATGTCGTTTAATAGTTTCTCAAAATCTTTCAATGAAAGCGTTGGGTTCAAAATCGTAAACTTGAGTGCTGATTTACCCGCAATGACGGTTTCGCCCAATACCGCGATACCGCGTACCAGCGCTTCAATACGCACTTTCTGGTTGAGTTTATCCAAGTTCGCTTCGTCACCCAGCGTGCTGCGGAATAGCACCGTCGATAGTGCAGGTCTGGCTAACAGTTCAAAACCAGGTGCCGCCACAACCATATCCGCCACTTGCTGAGTTTGCTCTAACAGGTGATCGTACATCTCACCGAGCGCCTTTGGTCCTACACTTTGCATTGTCATGAAGACTTTCAGTGCATCGAAACGCTTGGTGGTCGCGATAGACTTGTCGACCAAGTTTGGCAACTCATCGTGCTCACGGTTCAAATAGTCCGCGTGGTGAAGCAAGAACGCAAAGTTTGCTTTGTCGTTCACTAGCAAAGCGCCGCAGCTAATGGTTTGGAAAAACAGCTTGTGGAAGTCCACGCTGATGGAGCTTGCGCGCTCAACACCTTTGAGGCGACCTTTTGAGCCACTGAGAATCAGTGCGCCGCCGTATGCACCATCGACATGCATCCAGAGTTCGTGCTGCTCGGCAACCTCGGCGATACGCTCAAGATCATCGATCGCGCCATGATCCGTGGTCCCTGCCGTACCGACAATCGCAAATGGAATCAAGCCTTGCGCTTTTGCATCCGCAACCACTTGCTCAAGCAGCTCTGCTTTCATGGTGCCGTCGATATTTGCTGGAACGGGTAACACTGCTTTCTCACCTAAGCCCATCCAAGAGGCAGATTTTTGCACGGTGAAGTGCGCATTAGCCGAACAGACGATTCGCAATTTGTCGGCGTAATCAGGCAAGCCCAATTTTTGGATAGAGTGGCCAGAAAG
Source organism: Vibrio sp. R15-SG3-ISO1B (assembly GCF_059833835.1). NCBI lineage: Bacteria > Pseudomonadati > Pseudomonadota > Gammaproteobacteria > Vibrionales > Vibrionaceae > Vibrio > Vibrio sp. R15-SG3-ISO1B. The sequence continues at coordinate 188,093 of NZ_JCBDGG010000047.1, forward strand.
TTTGTTGGCGATCCAATCACGCGCCAGCATAAGACCCATTTGGTTGCTCTGCGTGCCGCCGCTGGTCATGATGCCGTCGGCGTCTTGGCTCATGTCGTATTTGTCGCACAGCCAGTTAATCACTTTTTGCTCAACGTAAGTTGCAGAAGACGCTTGGTCCCATGAATCCATTGACTGGTTGAGTGCACCAATCATCGCCTCTGCCGCCACAGATGGCATCAAAGGGGGTGTATGCAGGTGAGCAATACAGCTTGGGTGCTGAGTAAAAATGGCATTTTTCGCCACCAAGTCGGTCGTGCTGGCAATCACCTCTTTCAAACTGGTTTCAGAGGCATCAAGGTTGACCGCATTGATTTGCGCTTCAAGCAATTTAGGGTCCATACCTGAGTATGGTTTTTCCACTTGCTCAAACATCGCTTTCATCACACGCGTAGTGTGAGACATCACCGCCGCGAACTCATCCGCACCCTGCTCACCGGTGTGAATAAAATGCTTGTTCCACTTTTGGTTGTCCGCAGGTGCTTCAACGTAATCCGCGCCAGCAGCAATCATCGCCGCTTCAAGTGTGCGTAGCGCAAAATCAATTTGTTCAAACGAAATAATCAGCGGTGGTAGGAAACGGATAACCGAACCGTCACGGCCGCCTTTTTCAACCATCAAACCACGTTCCAGTGCCGCGCGTTGAATGCGCAACGTCATCGCACCATCGGAGGCTGGCTCGCCAAACTTGTTCTTCTCGTCGTTGGTTTTCTTGATTTCAACGCCTAGCATCAAGCCTTTACCACGAACTTCTGCTACACAGTTGACACGCTTTTGGATATTTTCTAAACCAAGGCGCAGGTATTGACCGGCGATGTTAGCGTGCTCCACTAAGTTGTCACGCTGAATGATTTCAAGTGCTTTGGCACCAGAGACCATTGCCAACTGGTTGCCACGGAAGGTGCCCGTGTGCTCGCCCGGTTTCCAAGTGTCGTGCTGCTTGTTGATCACTAACAGCGACATCGGCATACCGCCACCAATCGCTTTCGATAGGCAGAGCACGTCTGGCACAATACCCGCCTCTTCAAACGCAAAGTTGTAACCTGTTTTCGCTACACCACATTGAATTTCATCAAAAATCAGCAGGATGCCGTGCTCATCACAGATACGACGCAGGCCTTGCAGCCAGAATGCAGGTGCAGGGATGACACCGCCTTCACCTTGAACCGGCTCAACAATAATCGCTGCCGGCTTCATGATGCCCGCTTCGTCATCATTCAAGAGACGCTCAATGTAACGAATGCTGGCTTTGGCGCCTTCATCGCCACCCAACCCAAATGGGCAGCGCAGGCTGTAAGGGAATGGCATAAAGTGCACATCAGACATCAGGCCAGTACGACGCGCTTTAGTACCTAGGTTGCCCATCATGCCCATAGTGCCGTTTGTCATACCGTGGTACGCACCACGGAAAGCAAACATGGTGTTACGACCGGTGGTCTGCTTCGCCAATTTGATCGCAGCTTCTACAGCGTCCGCACCTGAAGGGCCGCAAAATTGAATCACACAATTGTCGCCTAATTGCTCAGGCAAGAATTCCTTCACCGTCTTGATAAAGTGGGTCTTCGCTTGGGTGGCGATGTCCAATGTTTGATATGGCAATCCGCTGTCGAGCTGATCTTTCAGTGCTTGGTTGATCTCTGGGTGGTTGTAACCCAAAGCCAATGTGCCCGCACCGGCCAGACAGTCGAGGAATAACTGACCGCGAGTATCTTCAACTAAAGCACCGTACGCTTGTTTAATCGCAATCGGTAGACGTCGAGGGTAAGAGCGAACTTCAGATTCGTGCTGTTGCTGATCAAGCAAAATTTGATCAGGCGTGAGATCATACAGACCATCCACAACAGGAATCTGAGTTGAAAAAGGGGTTGCGATAGCGTTGGTATCGACTTCAAAAGCTGTGCTCATGATAAGTTCCATTGAAACAATTTTCGGCCTTTTCCGAGATAAAATGGGAGAGGAAAAGGAACAGCAAACGGCTCGGTGTCGATAGCAAATCGCAACCAAGCATAAACAGACCATCACATGGGATGGATTCGACGTTTAGTAGAAAATCAAGGTTCAGTGATGCAACTGTCTTGTAAAACAGGGCACTCAGGAAGAACTAAGCTGATCAATGTGTGTTTATTTAGTGGATTCAATGTTGGGTTTCCCATTCATATGTCGCTATACGACAACAGTATCCCGTCTATCGATAAAAGGACTTATCGATACCTACCCTACGTGTTGTTCACTCAGCCCGAATGACCTCACGCGTGTCCCCCAGAGCGTCATTACGACTGCTCTCCGAGATTGCGCGCGAAAGTATCATAATTTGCCGGAAATTGGCAACTCATTTTCGCAATATCGAATCAAATTATTAATTAATCTATCAAAACAAAAGTGTTAATAGACCACGTCAATCGAAATGATTTCAGTTAATAAGCTGAATCAAAAAAACCGGGAGGTCATAAGAGCCATTGCGTGTAGCGGCATCTACGCAAGTAATAAGAAAATGAACGACAAAAACTCGGTATAAAATTGCGTCCTACCCCAAACTCAATGAGTAAAAACCACCTCCAACATCTCAAAAATGAGACAACACCTGTAAATGAGTACTACATTCGGTCATTTTTTGAATTTGCCCCTCTCACTTTGTCATTAGAAAGGCTAAGCTAGTAACAACTATAACGAAATACAAACACCTTATGTGACAGCGTCTTATCTGTAACGAGATGTATAGGGAGATCACCTTGAACTGGAAGTTATCATGCGTCGCCGCGAGCACACTGATGTTGAGCCTCGCAGCACAGTCACAAACGTTAGAACAAGCGGTGGCTTATACCATTGCCACTAATCCGGATCTAAAATCGAGCTACAATGAGTTCCGCAGTGCCGTGAAATCTAGCGATGCTGCCGTCGGTGCGTACTTGCCGAGTATCGATTTAGATGCGGGTATCGGTTATGAAGGAATTAACGATGCTGAAAGCGTAGGTGGAGGGAGTAGCGACCTCACCCGAAAGGAAGCGACCGTAAGCTTAACGCAGTTGCTGTGGGACGGTAACGCAACATTAAACGATATCGACCGCACCGCGGCGGATGCGGAGTCTTTGAGGCTACAACTTTTGTCGCAGGCTTCAGACCTTGCACTTCAAGTCACCGAGATTTACCTAGATGCCGTTAAAGCCTACGAGGTATTGCAGCTTTCAGAGAGCAACCTCAAGGTCCATAAAGACATCTACAAAGACATCAAACGTCGCGCCGACTCTGGCGTTGGTTCAACCGCTGATGTTACGCAGGTTGAAGCGCGTATCGCCAAAGCGCATGGTAACTTGCTGGCAGCGCAAAATAACCTCTTTGATACCCATACTCAGTTTCAGCGAGTCGTAGGTCAAGCACCGCTTGGGCTCATCTACCCGCGTGCTGACGAATCACGTATTCCTCTTACTCTCGAGGAGGCACTTGATCAGGCGATTGCCTCTCACCCTGTGATTCAAACCTCACACGCGGATGTTGATGCTGCACGTTTTCAATACAAGCAGTCTAAAGGTAACTTCTACCCCACGTTCTCTATTGAAGCGAGTCAAACTTGGCGAGATGACGCTGGCGGCGATGAAGGGCGTAGTGACGAAACCCTTGCCATGCTTCGCATGCGCTACAACCTCTATAATGGTGGCAGCGACAGCGATCTCTCAGAACGAGCGGCTTATCAACTTAACAAGGCCAAAGATTTACGCGACAACGCGTATCGTCAAGTAGAGGAAGGTTTACGCCTCTCTTGGAGTGCGCTTGATTTGACCTTGCAACAAAAGCAGTTCCTCTCCGACCATGTCGATTCTGCCTCAGAAACAGTGATTGCCTACGAGAAACAGTATCGTATCGGCCAACGTACCCTACTTGACTTACTCAACACCGAAAACGAACTGTTTGAGGCGCGTAAAGATTACCTCGACGCCCACTACGCTGAGCAGTACGCCAAGTATCGAGTGATGAATGCAACCGGCAACTTGCTCGACGCACTATTAGTGGATACGCCAAAAGAATGGCAAGAGAAGATGGAGTATTAAGATGAACAAATTGATGCTATTCCCGTTTTCTCTGCTCAGTGTAGCGCTTGCCTTTACCGCACAAGCCGAAGACGATCAGTATGACTATATTGACACTCCCACAGCAGAACAACCGTTTGATCTCACCGATGACGACAGTGATGGCGTAGTGAACGCACGTGACTTCTGCCCCGGTACACCGTTGGGAGCCCTTATTGACAACGATGGCTGCGGCCAAGCCCTCGCGAAACGCGAAGAGTCGCAGCTGTTTATCTTATTTGCAAACAATTCGGCCGAAGTCGATTGGCAATATTCAACCCAAATTGAAGCGATGGCAGAGTTTCTTGCCCAATACCCAGAGACGTCTATACAACTGCAAGGCTACGCCAGTAAAACTGGCAGCGCGGAACGCAATCTAGAGCTGTCAAAGCTACGAGCAAATGCCGTTGAGCAAGAGTTACTCTACTATGGTGTGGAGCCTGAGCGGATCGCCATTGTTGGTTTTGGAGACAGCGCAGCCGAAGAAAGCGCGGGTGACGCGACTACTGAAGCCTTAGATCGCAAGGTGTCCGCCACCGTGGTCGGCATGAGCCGAGAAGTGGTCAAAGAGTGGACGATATTTACCACTATTCCTAAGTAACACTGCGATAAGTGACTCTTTAAGGATTAAATCGATAAGGCTCTCTAATAAAACAACCGCCCCCACTGCGAGCAATGGGGGCGGTTTTCTTTACAACTCGACGTCGAAAAAATCACGATGACGATGATTCGTCTTTAACTCCCGGCGTTTCGACCGCAGCGGGCATCTCTGCAGCGCTGGGTGTCGCCTCGGTACAGTTTTGACTAGACAGTTGGTGCGTATCCATATCGTACTGCTCTTTGATGGCATCTTTTACCGTGCCTTCCCAAACAGGGACACCGACGAAGTAACTGGTCCGCGCCACCACATGCGCCGCAATCGGTGCCGTCACCATGATGAACACGACAACCGCCGCTGCGCGAACGACGATGGCGGCATCGCTCCAAAAAACAATCGCAAAGGCGATCACCAGTAGACCCACACCTAACGCACCTGCTTTAGTGGTCGCATGCATACGGGTCAGCAAGTCAGGCATGCGGTTTAAGCCAATGCTGGCAAGGAGCATCAAGAAAGAGCCCAGCAGTGCAAATAGCGCAACAAAAAACTCAGTCATCATCTTGAATTCCTCTTTTCTCCAAAAAGCTCGAGAACCCGACAGCCGCCAGAAACGACGTCAACGCCAGTACAATAGCCACATCAATGAACGCTGGCTCTTGGTATGCCAGTCCATATAGCACGACCAAACCGACGGTAAGTGAGGCCATTAGCTCAAGCGCAACCACTCGGTCGGGTAGCGACGGTCCTTTCAGCAAACGAACCGAAGAGATCAGCAGCGCAAGAATTAGCATGGCAAAACAGAGGGTATATACAGTATCCATCGTCGCCTTACTCCATAATTTCCAGCACCATGGCTTCAAGCTTTTTCAGCTCTGCCACATGCTGTTGTTCATCTTCAAAATACATCAGGTGGACAAACAGGACTTTTTTGTCGGTGGACACATCCAGTGCTAGTGAACCTGGTGTAACGGTAATTAAGTTCGAAAATAGCGTGATGCCGGCATCGCTTTTAATGTCGAGTGGGACGGCAATCACCGCAGGCTTCATCAAATGCGTCGGCGTCAGTACATCGTATGCCACGCGAGCGTTCGATTTAACCAAATCCCAGATGAAGAACAGCGCGAACTTAACAAACTTAGGAAACTTACCGAAATAACGTTTGAACGCTGGCTGATCGCGAAGCACGTAAGCCAACACCACATAGCTCAGCAACATGCCCCCAAAGAGATTTGAGATGGTGTAGGTGCCCGATAAGATCACCCACGCCAACGCCAATAACATATTCCAACCAAAGGCTTTCATCTTATTGACCTCCTAACACAGCATCGATGTATTGCGCAGGATCCAGTAGCTGATCCGCGGTCATGCTTGCGAGATTGACAAACCATTCTGCGTTAATACCAATCGTAACGGTGATGATTGCCATCAAGATGATCGGTAGGTAAAGGAAGAATCGCTCTGAATCTGACATCGCTGGCAACACTTCTGCATCCTCTGGCAGCTTCTTCCAGAACGCTTCCGCCCAAATTTTCACCATCGAATAGAGCGTCAGTAGCCCCACGGCGAGCGAAGCAATCACCCCTATCCATGCTTGCGCATCAATACCTGCCTTGATCACGACAAACTTAGCGAAGAAGCCTGACAACGGTGGAATACCCGCCAGAGACATGGCTGGGATAGCAAACAAAATCGCAAGGAACGGCGCGGATTTATACAAACCACCTAACCGACCCAGATCGTAACTGCCGTGCATACGATGCATCACACCACCGATAAGGAACAGGTTAGTTTTCACCACGATGTGGTGGAAGAGATAAAATACCCCGCCCAAAATCGCCAATGGCGTAAAGAGCGCCAAACCTAAAATCATGTAGCCAATCTGACTCACGATATGAAAAGACAAGATACGACGTACTTCAAACTGCGCCGCCGCACCCAGCACGCCCGTCACCATGGTGAAAATACCCATCCACATCAACAAAGTGCCGTGAGTAAAGGCGATATCACCGACAAAGATTAGGCTAAACACGCGATACAGTGCGTAAACGCCCACTTTCGTCAACAAGCCAGCAAACACCGCTGAAATAGCGACAGGCGGTGTATGGTAGGAGGCTGGCAGCCAGAAAAACATCGGAAATGCCGCCGCTTTGATGCCAAATGCCACCAAGAAAAGCAGTGAAATCACCGTCACCACTTGTGGGCTGTCGGTGGTCGCCAATTTTTGCCCCAGATCCGCCATATTCAGCGTACCTGCGTAGGCGTAAAGCAAACCAATCGCACTGAGGAACAATGCAGAAGAGAGCAAGTTAAGCGTCACATACTTGAGCGCGCCCTCCATTTGACTGCGTTCGCCACCTAAAATCAGCAAGCCAAACGATGCCACCAGCATGATTTCAAACCAAACGTAGAGGTTGAAAATATCACCGGTTAGGAAAGAGCCAATGACACCTGCCAACATCAGATGCAGTAGCGGGTAGAAGCCGAACTTTTCGTGCTCCTCACTCATGGTGGCCAAGGCATAAATGGAGATACAAAACGCCACGACCGCTGACACGGTGACCATAATCACCGCCAACAGATCCGCCACCATTGAAATACCATAAGGTGGCTGCCAGTCTCCCAAGGTGACCACTTGGATCCCATCGTTATAAACGGTGTAGAACAAGGTGACCGCGGCAATCAGCAACGCAAAATTAGAGAACACACTGATCCAGCGTTGCAGCGTTTGATGTTTCCACAGCGTCATCGACAACGCCGCGGCAAACATAGGGATCAGTACGGGCAATAGAAGTATCATAATTGTGAATCTGTACTCTTCATTTCGTTCATGTCATCTTGACCGATCACGCTGTAAGCGCGCTTAATCAGCACCACGGCAAAGGCTAATACGCCAAAGCTGATGACGATAGCAGTCAGAATAAGGGCTTGGGGCAGAGGGTCAGCAATCGCCCCCACCGGAGCCGTCATACCCTCAGCAATCAGTGGTGGCGCACCACGAACCAGACCGCCACCGGTAAAGATCAGCAAGTTGGTCGCATTCGACAGAATGATGAGGCCAATGACCAACTTCACCACACTGCGGCGCAACATCATGTACAGAGCAGCGGCGTAGAGCGCACCGATCACCAAAGCAAATAATGTGGTCATTTAATCCTCCAACTGTGCCAGTGAGAAAAGCAGTGTCGTCACCATGCCGATCACAACAAAGTAGACGCCCACATCAAACATCAGCGGCGTGCTCAATTTGAGCTCACCCAATCCCGGCACATTGACGTACCACCACTGCGCGGTCAAAAACGTGCTGCCAGATTTAATCACACCGACAAAACCGCTGAGCGTCGAGATAATCAATCCTCCACCCATCAGGTAAGTGCTGTCGATGCCAATCAACTTGCGCGTCTCTTTGGCATCAAACGCGAACAAGTGCAATGCAAAGGCCGCTGACGCCACCAGGCCCGCGATAAAACCGCCGCCCGGTTCATCATGGCCACGCACCAATAAAAACACAGAAAACAGCAGCAACATCGGCAGCAGAAAGCGTGCGATGACCTGCAAAATCATAGAAGTACTGGTTTTGTTCATCATTAGTCCCTCTTCGAACGCAGCATCGCAGTCACACCAATCGCCGCCAACGACAAGACGAAAATCTCACCTAGCGTATCCAGTGCACGGTAGTCGACCAAAATCACGTTGACGATATTGCGCCCTTTCGCGATTGGTACACTGTTTTCAATCAAGTACCCGCTAATACCGCCTGGCATCGAGAAATGCACTACTGTCATCAATAGCGTCGCCATCATTGCACCAAACAACAGGGCGACGATGGTGTCACGCCAACGCACATCCGCGCTTGAGAGCGTTTGGAACTTAGGCAGTTTGAACAAAACCAACACCAACATGATGACCGTCAGAGTTTCAATCAGCACCTGAGTGATGGCCAAATCAGGCGCGCTAAAGAAGACGTAAATCAGCGCCATGGCAAAACCGAGTGCGCCAAGGGCCGCCACCGAGCTCAAACGTACTTTGGTCAAACAAGCAAACGTAATCACCGCAATGATCAGAATCGATAGGCCGATCTCTTTGAGCGTCACGTCAGAGAAATCCAAATCCCAGTGGAAACCAACGCGGGTAACCATGGCGTACGCCACCAAACCGATCGTCGTGAGGAAAATGGTCAAAATGTAGTTCGACATATAACCATTTTGCAGTTTGGCGGTACTCCATTTGGCGAATTTCACCATGTTGTCCATAAAGACAAAGTAACCCGCTTCCGGTCCGTAGTTCAGTAATGGTTTGGCTTTAATTGCACGTTTGCCGAGTTTATCCCACTGCTTAAATAGGAGGTAACCGACCACCATAGCCGTAATACTCAGCATCAGCGGAAGATTGAGACCATGCCACAGCGCGAGATCCACCTTACTCGCAGGATTACCGAGAATCGCCGTCGATGCAGATACAACAAGCGGCGAAGCCAATGAAGGAATCAAGCCAAGAACCAGACCTAACACCGAAAGCACCGTAAAGCCAAGACGCATTCCAAGCGGCGCTTCGTGCGCCTCCTTTGGCGTGGCTTTCTTCTCACCCCAGAAGGGTTTGATCACCAATAGCCCTGCACAAGCGACAATAAAGATGGAGGTCAACAGCGCCATAAGCGCAAGCAACGCTGCCCAAGGGCTGGATAACACGCCTTCGAGCATCATCTCTTTACCGATGAACCCAAAAAGAGGCGGAACGCCTGCTAAAGCCAGTGCAGCGAGAGACATGAACGCCGCAGTGTACGGCATCGCTTTACGTAGCCCACCTAACTCGCGCACATCTTTGGTGCCCGTTTCATGATCTATGGTGCCTGCCGCCATGAAGAGTGCACCTTTGTAGAGGGCGTGGCCAAGTAAGAACACCACCGCCGCCACCAGCGCCGCTTCCGTGCCGATACCAACCAGCATGGTCAAGGTTCCCAGTGCCATCACGGTTGAATAGGCCAAAATGCGCTTCAGATCCGTGCTGGTCACCGCCATAGCCGCGCCCAAGAGCATAGTGGTAGCGCCAACAAACGTCAGTAGCCAGGTCCAGAGATCATGCCCCGCCATCGTCGGTTGTAAACGCGCTATTAAATAGACGCCGGCTTTGACCATGGTTGCAGAGTGCAGGTAAGAACTGACCGGCGTCGGCGCTGCCATCGCATTAGGTAACCAAAAGTGGAATGGGAACTGGGCCGATTTAGTAAAGGTGCCGCCCAAAATCGCCAACATCATCACGCTAAACAGCGCGTGCGTTTGCAGCTGCGTACCTTGCGAAAGAATCTCGTTGATCTGATAAGTGCCCGCAAGGCTGCCAAGCAGAATAATACCAGCCAATAGCGCCAAGCCGCCGCCGACGGTGACAAACAGACCTTGCAGCGCAGATTTACGCGACGACTCTTTTTCGTGGTAGTAACCGATCAGCATGTAAGAGGTAATACTGGTCAGCTCCCAAAAGACAAACATCGCCATCAGGTTGTTGGATAACACCACGCCCAACATCGCGCCCATGAACGCCATCAAATAGGTCAGCAGTTTGCGTTGATCCGGTTTGTTGGCCAGATAACTGCCCGTATAGATAACGACAAAAAAACCGATCCCAGAGATCAGCAGCGCAAAGAGTAAACTCAGGCCATCTAACCAGAAATCGAGACTGATACCCAACGAAGGGACCCAGTCATAACGAATCAGAAGTGGTCCTTGCTCTGTTATCTGAGTCCAAAAGGTTGAGAAATAGACAAACAAACCTGCGGGCAAAAGTGCCAACAGTTTGCTGGTCTTCTCACCAAATTGGCGAAACAGCCAAGGAACAAACGCTGCCAGGAAAAAACCGGACAGGACTGCATACAGCATCGAAAAAGCCTCCAAGCTATAAAGCGTTAGCGAAACTAGAACATGAGTGAAACTCACACGTTAGTGAAACAATAGTTGATCTAGCTCACCTTACGTTGAATGTGCGAAAGTTTATTCAAATCCTGTTAACAATAACATTCGCTTCTCTGGAGCTCTTCTTTCGAAAAAAACGAACTCAAAGCAGAAATTAGTAGGAAATACCATCAGACATAAGCATTGATGATACTTCACCCTCTCACATAGGTCACATTTACGAAACACGATGAAACACTTTTTTGTCGTGTTACTTACTTTGGCCTCTTCGCGTACTTTCCCTTTGAACGATTCCGCAGGCCCTTAACAAAAAAAAGCCCGCCGGGGTAACCTGGCGGGCTGAAGTTAGATGTTTATATCACTAGGATGAAGCGGACACCGCCACAGGCTCTTTCGGCAGAGAAACACGCAGAGCAATGTAGCCCAATACCGCTGCCAGTGTTGACCCCATCAAGATACCTAAACGAGCGTAAGTGTCGAGCGTGGCAAAATCGAAACCAAAGGCTAATGAAGAGATGAATATCGACATCGTAAAACCAATGCCACACAAAATAGAGACGGCAAACAGATGTCGCTTAGTGATGCCTTCTGGCAACACAGTAATTTTCAGCGCCAGTGAGGCCCAACAGAACAACATGATGCCTATCGGTTTACCGAGCAATAGCCCCATCGCGACGCCGAGTGGCACCGTTGACATTAGGCCGTCCATTGCAATGCCCTGCAACGAGATCCCCGCGTTCGCCAATGCAAAAAGAGGCAACACGCCATAGGAGACATAAGGGTGTAGCCAGTGCTCAAGGTATTTGAGTGGTGAGTAGAGCTCCTTCTCACTTTTTAGCGGAATAGCAAAACCAATCACCACGCCAGCAAGTGTCGCATGAACGCCAGATTTCAGCACCGCGAACCACAAAATCGCCCCGACAATCAGGTAGGGAGTCAGGCGCGTGATACGCTTCGCGTTAAGCCAAAACAACACACCCGTAGAGATAAAGCCCATGGTCAACGCAAGCGTCGACAAGTCTGACGTATAGAAGAAAGCGATAATCAGTACCGCGCCTAGGTCATCGATGATCGCCAGTGCCAATAGAAACACCTTAAGGGCAATCGGGACGCGTTTACCCAAGAGCGCCATAATACCCAGTGCAAACGCGATATCCGTTGCCGCAGGAATCGCCCACCCCGCCATTGCGTTGTCGTTGCCCCAGTTCATACCAGCATAAATCAACGCAGGAACCACCATTCCCCCCACGGCAGCAACCGCTGGTAATGTGGCGGTTTCCTTTGACTTGAGCGCCCCCTCCACCAGTTCACGCTTGACTTCAAGGCCAATCACCAGGAAGAAAATCGCCATCAAACCATCGTTAATCCAATGCGATAGTGACATCCCAAAAATATAGATGTGTAAAAAGTGCTGATAATGTTCATTTAAAGGTGAGTTTGCGATAGTCATCGCCACAACAGCGGCGACGATAAGTAAAATCCCACTGGCAGACTCCAATCGGAAGAAGTCACGGACCCATTTGTTCATCATTTAAGACCTATCTGATAACGCTATTTATAAAAACCTGACGAGAACACCCAATGAATGCTTAGAGACACTAGGGCTATCATGCCGCATTGATGTCGTCGCTAAACATGTCACCTGTCGGACACAATCAACCTAACTCTCTGATTGTGTATCACAAATTGAGGCGACGAACCATAAAATCAATGCAATGCCCAGCATAAATAGCACCAACGAATAGGTTCAACCTCACTTCTATCAACAAACTGAATCATTAGTATAGAACATGCAAAAAAAAAGCAGATCACCCTGAGATAACCTGCTCTTAACAACGACAATCAATTAGAAACAATGCGTAAAGTTAATACCCTATCAGCTGCATGAAGCCTTGTGCCTTATGACTACCCGTAGTTTTTATTGGTCCTTCCCAATAAGGCACAAAGAAGGGCAGCCAAAGATTCTGATTAGTCGCAGATACGGTGAGATGAATATTATGCGCGGGGACTTCTATCGTCCAACTCATCGGCACTCGCTTGCCACGCGCGACGAGACTTGGCGCATTGGGTGTAATGACAAGATCAGAGTCTGCAAGGTTAATCACTTTCCCATCGCTACTGGATAAGGTACCAAACCAGTAGGGAAGTTGCTTGTTTTGACGATACTGACTCACAGATAACGTGGTTTCATCATCCAGATGGACGACAAACCAATCCCAGCCCTGTTGCCCTTCAGCGAGTAAGCCACTTCCCCACTCTTTACTCATCCACGCTTTGCCATCGACCTTAATCTGACGATCGCCCGGCAATGTAATTGAGCCCTGAACATTAAGGAAAGGCGCGAAAATATTGTAGGACGCAATCGGCAGCAAATCGTGTTTGGCCACGTAGCCACGTTCACCCGGCAGGACAAAAGGCCCATTGGTCGACGCACTCAACTGGACACTAAATTCATCGGTTTGCGCAGTGAGCATGCCAGGAAACGGTGTTCTGCCAAGTGAGCGCCAGTTCCAATTATCGATCCACATGCGAAAAGGCTGTGACGTCATTTCTGCTTGGCCAATCCCACCTCTGGCGACCCGCTGCTCTTTCCAAACGCCATATTGACTCGATATCACAAGATGAGACACGTAGACCTCGGGGCTTAACCAACCACGCAAAGGTTGATCATGACTGGCGATCCGAATAAAGCTCCACTGAATCCCGTATTCAGTGCCGGCCTCACCTTGCACATTAGCGAAGAACTGCCACCAACCGTGCTGGTACTCATTATTGAAGGAAAAGTCGTTGGGTAAAATCACGGGGTAGTTGGGCAGCACAGGCTCAAAGACCTGCCTTTTTTGCGCGCGCAGCATGTCATTCATGCTATCGAAGTCATTTGGCTCTTCAAGTGGCGTCTCGCGAAAGATGATCAACAGCGCAATGAGCCCTGCGACCACCAAACCCACTGCCATAATGGCTGAACGACTCAACACTCGACCTTGTGTCATTACAATGCATCCCTTAACGATTTCATCGGCGTGTTTCGTACCATCCGCAATACCGGCAGAGCCCCGGCTACCATCAATGCGCCCATCGCCAGCAAACCAGTGATGAGATAAGCTTGCGGAATCAATTGCAGCTCAAGCGTCCAACCGAACGACTGTTTGATGATAATGTCCACCACCAACTCCGCCAGTACCCAACCGAGCGGCAATGCAATCAGCATCGCGATGGTACCAAAGACAAACAGTTGTAAACCGCCCATCACGATCAGCTCCCACCCTTTCATGCCAAGACAACGCAGCAAAGAGACGTGTTTTTGGCGCGAGATCTCGCCCGCGACAGTGGCGAAAAAGATACCAAACACAGCAATAATCAAGGTAATGTTGCCCAAGGTGTCTGCGATAGAGAAGGTGCGGTCAAAAATGTGCAGCGCTTGCTTATGAATATGACTGTTGTCAAACACACGCTCAGCGTCAATCCTAAACACCGTCTCCAAACGGCGTTTCAAGGCACTGGAATCGGTGCCATCATTGAGCACAGCGCCGAGCGCCACATTGCCGCGTCCTGCGTAGGCGTACAACCAATTTCTGTGTGATAAAAGCACCTGATTGTAAGGGTTGCCGTAATCGTAGTAGATGCCGACCACTTGCCAACCACTGCCAAGTCGACCTTTCAAATCCAAGGTATCACCGGGACGAATGCCGAGCTTCAACGCCATTGACTCACTGACCATCACCCCTTTGGTGTTGTGCAGATAGTACCAATAGTTCGGGATACCGAGTTTAACAGTTAGCGCTTCTAGCTCCCCTTCGGAACCACCGGTGCTGACCACTTGCAGCACGCCTTCTTTCTCCGTGACCTCTTTTTCCCATCGCCACCAGACCGACTTCACTTCGGGTTGCTTGGTCAACCAATTGCTCATTCGAACCGACGCACTGTTACTCGGGTAAATGTAGAGATCGGCGGCCAAACGCTGGGATAGCCACTTATCCGTCGTATCTCTAAAGCTACCCACCATGGTTTCCACCCCAATGTTGGCAGCCATCGCCAGCATAAAGGCCATGGTTGCCACACCGCGGTAACTCATACTTGATGCGGCGTCAGCAAAGAACCAACGCGCTTTCACCCAGCGCAGTTTATAGGAAAGGACATTGAACACTTTCCAGATAATAAACGGCGTGATGAGCGCGGCACCAAGCAGCAAGCAGGTAATAATGGCAAAGCCTGTCTGTTGAGTTTGTGGCGCTTGGTAAATGGCGATCCCCGCCACCGCTAATCCAACAGCAATCAACGCTTGAATTGAGAATTCACGGCCGGCGAAGCGCACTAAAGAGAGACGAGTGGTTAAACGGACCGGCTGAGAGCGCAGCAATCTCACCAAAGGCCAACCACAGGCGATAATGGCACCGAGTAAGGTCAGAGAGAGGCTGTAAAGACTGGAAGACCAACTCCAACCAATCACCAAGCCAACATTCGCATCGTAGAGGTCACCAAGGCTTGCCGATACCGCTGGCATCAACTGCTTCGCGAGCACCATGCCAAAGGCGTTACCACACAGCCAGCTCACCAAGACTAGCGCCACTAATTCAATGCACAGCGACGCTGCCAATTGAACGCCACTGACACCGGTTTGACGAAGTACACCCACTAATGGCTGGCGTTGAATTAAAGAGAGCGACATCGCTTGATAGAAAATAAACAGCCCCACTACGAACGCCATCATACCCATTGCACTGAGATTGACGTGGAACGCCTCCGTGAGCGCTTCGAGTTCAACCCGAGAGTTGCGCGTCAAGTTCATGCCGTTGGGCAAGAGCTCTTTCAACCGCTCGACTTTCTCGAGCGGCATCTCACCACACGCAATGACCGACAGACCAGAACTGCGTTCAATCATTCGTACCAACGACATGTCCGCGACGATACGAGTCCCGTGGATCAAATTTTGCTTATCAACGATGATCGGCCCTAGCTTACTGCCATCGCCAAGTTCGACAAAGTCGTTATTATGCCAACGCATGTGCTCAGCCAACTCAGCACTGACCATAATCGGGTATGGCGGCTTCATCAGTTCAAGAATTGAAGCGCTTTTTAAGCGTGTCGCGGGCGTATCTTTGAGCATGAACATAGGATCCATGCCCACGACGACCAGATCGCGGTAATCCTTGGTTCTGACGCGAACGAAATCAAACGGCGCACATTGATGAAAGCCTTCTCGGCGCAGTTGAATGTAAAAACCTTGCGGAATCTTGTTGGTCGCGTGTTTGGGGCGGATGCGATAAGGCAAAGGATTAGAAAAGAGTTTTTCGCCATGCGCGTAGCTTTGTCTCGCATGCTCATTGATCGCGGTTACGCCAACCAATAACGAGACGCCCAGTGTCAGGCCAAGCCAAACAAGCAGAATTTGAAAAGGATAACGTCGGTAATGCCCCAGTAATGCCTTAATGACGGGCCATAACATGGAGTTGCCCTCCTTGCAGACGTACCTTTCCTTGCATGTGTTCAGCTACGCGCTCACTGTGCGTCACCAACAGTAGGGTGCAATCTAATTGGCGACTCAATGAGGTCAAAAGTCGCATCACGGCTTCAGCATTGCGCTCATCCAAGCTTCCTGTTGGCTCATCGGCAAGCAGCAGTTTAGGCTCCATATAGAGCGCGCGAGCAATCGCGGCTCGCTGCTGCTGACCGCCCGATACCTCTTCAGGGTAACGGCCAAGCAGCGGCATGAGATCCAACGCTGATAATATTTGTCGCCACAATCCGGCGTCTTCTGGTAAGCCTTTCAATTGGCGGCAGAAGCGAATGTTATCGGCAATATTAAGAGTGGGCAGCAAGTTATACTGCTGAAAGATAAGACCAATATTATTGCGACGGTAGAGGGTGCGCTCGCTTTCAGTTGCGCTGTCCATCGACATGTTAGGGAAGCGAATGATGCCAGAATCAACGACATCCAGCCCAGCAATCAGATTGAGCAGGGTACTCTTGCCAGCCCCACTCTCGCCCATTAATGCAATTTGCTGCCCCTGGTTTAATAACAACTCAGCACCTTGTAAGACAGGGTGAAACTCACCGCCGTCGACATAGCCTTTACATAGGTCTGTAAGTTGTAGCATTAACCGTCTCACCTTTGATAGAAATGGGACTGTGAATCTACACTAAATTGTGATGAGTAGAAAGTGTTTTGGAGGGGAGATCACAACATATGCATCAAACCCCACCACTTCGCTGCACGATGTCTAATTTTCGATCAAATTTCGAATCCACTTTTTACTTTTGGTACGGTATATGGATCCAAACCACTTGATCGCTTCTTCGGTTAGAAACAGCAGATAAATCCACTGAGGCTCAAGTCCAAGACCTATGGCAGCAAAGGCGGCCAAAGGAATACCTATCAACCACTGCGCGACAAGATCTTGATAGAGGCAGAACTTCACATCGCCCCCCGCACGCAATACACCTACGATCAGCATCATGGGGACAGAGCGAAGCACAATCCCCACACTCAAAATCACAATGAACTGATCGGCCAACGCGCGGGTCTCATCGGTCAGGGCACTGAAGGCACCAAGCACCGCCCCTTGAACCATATAGAGTAAGATAGCCACGATCACGCTGACCGCCACATTCAATATCGTGACGCCAATCGCTTGGTAATAGACTTCTTTATACGCTTTAGCACCAATTTGATTGCCGACCAACACGGCTGCTGCATTGGACATACCAATCAACAAACTGAGAGAGATCGACTCAACCGGCGTCATCACCGAGAGCGCCGCCAAACCCTGCACGCCAGATTGTCCCATAATGGCGTGATAGACAAACAGTCCCCCAGCCCAAGCGAGAAAATTAAAGGTCGTCGGCAGAGAGAGTTTTAAGAAGCGCACGACTTTGTCCAGCTTTAGGATAGCCTTGATGTCATCGACACCAAACGCCAGTAAGTGTTGACGCAGATAGAGATAACCATACAAGGTGCCCACTTCAATCGCACCACTGAGCACGGTAGCAATCGCCGCCCCTTTGATGCCCATGGCTGGCATGCCAAATTGACCAAAGATAAGCACCCAGTTAAGAAAGATGTTCGCAACAATGCCGATGCCACTAAAGAAAGTACTAATGCCGGGGCGATGCATGGCGCGCAAACCCACAGACATACTGGCTACGCAGGCCACAGCAAACATACTCACCGAGGTTAACACCAAGTAGTCGCTGCCCAGTTGATTGACCTCTTCAGAATCCGTTGTCAGCGCCATAATCTCACTCGGAAAGAGGAGGAAAAACGCTGCGGTCAACGCCGCAAATACCATCGAAACAAGCCAAGTTAACGCCGTACTCTGCCTCACCCCTTGCTGATCACCGGCGCCCCAATACTGCGCCGTAAGCAGTGCGCCTCCGGTGGTCACCCCAACCAGCATAATGGTGGTCACGAATGTCGCACGCGCGGCCACACCCACCGCGGCGATCTCCGCTTCACCTAACTGACCCAGCATGATCACATCCACCAAGCCTCGGCTAGAGAACATAATGCTTTGCAAGGTGATGGGCAGCGCAATAGCAATAAGGCGACGAATAAAATCGCCACGAGTGTGCGACAAAACCTGAGAAATGAACAAGAGCACGTCCTTTTTTGGTAAGGTGATCAAAGCGTTGAGCGGTGGGTTTGGGCAGAGCTGCCACTTGTCGCTATTATAGGTGTGAATCACTTTGTTGCTCAAGGCCATAAGGAATGTCGATGAAAAAAGTGTTGGTGCTGGGCGGATCTGGCTATGTCGGGTCACAACTGCTTCCTCAGCTGTGCGAACAAGGTTACAGCGTCACTGCTGCTTCGCGAGATGTTTCGGCATTGAAGGCGCGTATCCAACCGCATCCCAACCTCACCTTGACTTACTTAGACCTGGCAGATCGCGCCGAGACCATCAAACTAGTGCGCGCCTTTGATATCGTCCTGTTTTTGGTACACGGTATGGCCCACGGTTCAGACTTTGTCGATTATGAAATCAGCTTGGCAGAACATTTTCGCGACGCACTTCGAGTGAGCCAAGTGAAACATGTGATTTATTTAAGTGCGCTCCAACCGCAAACAGGCAACTCACAACACCTTAAAGCGCGTTTGATGACCGGAGAGATCATCCGTCAAGCGGGCGTGCCTATCACCGAGTTACGTGCTGGCGTCATCATTGGTCCTGGCTCGGCGGCGTTTGAGATCATGCTCGACTTTGTTTACAACCTGCCTATTCTCATCGCGCCTAAATGGGTCGATTCAAAAGCCAATCCCATCGCATTGGCGAACCTTAATCACTACCTACTCTGCCTGATCAAAGAGCGAGTGACTCAGCATCAATGCTTTGAAGTGGGCGGCCCAGATGTGTTGACCTATCGAGAACAGTTTCAGGTTATCGGTCAAGCGGCGGGCAAACGGGTTCGACTTGTCAGCACTGCGCTGCTCACGCCTAAGATGGCCTCGCGTTGGCTCGCCTTGGTGACCTCCGTTCCTGCGTCAGTCGGCTCAGCGCTTCTGGCGGGGCTGTCTCATGACTTTGTCGCGGATTCAGCCGAGATACGCACTCGCTACCCACAGACCTTAATTGACTTTCAAACCATGATTGAGCGCGCGATAGAGCAAGAGGGAGAATTCGTGCGCAGTAACGTGTGGGGGTATGACCCTGCGGCCCAGAATCGCTGGCAACCGGGCTATGGCTATTACCCGAAACAGGCAGGCGCAACGATAAAAACGCCACTGAGTTCCGACGCACTATGGCAAATCATTCAAACCATCGGCCAACCCGATCAGGGTTACTTTTTCGCCAATGGCTTGTGGCGAACGCGCGAATGGCTTGACGTCTTGTTTGGCGCTGGAGCGCCGATTCGGCGTCAACCTCCCGGACCAGAGCTTAAAGTGGGTGATTTTATTGACTCGTGGAAAGTGATCCGCTGTGAACCCAAGCGGTTTCTCTCATTGCTGTTTGGTATGAAAGGGCCTGGTTTGGGCCGTTTGGAATTTTCTATTGAGGATGATGGCACCCAGCGCACACTCAGCGTCACCGCTTGGTGGCACCCGCAAGGTTTTTGGGGGTTAATGTATTGGTTTGCCATGATGCTACCGCACCTGTTTATCTTCAAAGGCATGGTCAGAGCTATTGTGAGAAAGGCAGCAGAATAAAGCCAAAAAAACAACGCCTTGCGTGGAAGCAAGGCGTTGTTTTTATGATTAAGAACTCAGGCTAAGCCGTCAAGCTAAGGGGAATTTCGGGCAACTGCGTTCCACGATTGGCAGGAAAAATCAGATATTCACCGTGGTACTTCACATTCGACTTGTAGTCGGTCACCTTGTGCACCAAAAAGCCTGCGGCGGTGGCTTTCTCAACGAACTCGGCGTGATTACCACGAACAAACCAGCTCATCGGATTAACTAAAGCCTCGCCTTCAAAGCAAGCGTCACATTGATCCGCGCACATCGCCAAGGAATTTTGCCCTTCCGTAAAGAGTTGCACCTTACCCACACCCACTAAGGGTTCTGAGGTAGAGACTTCCCAATCCGCGTTCTCCATCAGATCCAGGAACTGCTCAATATCACTGTCTTTCAGCGTTCGTTCCTCACCACTAAAGAAGGTATCGTACAGCTTAGCGATGCGTTTAAACGTGAACAATAGTCCTGCTTCGTTGCCTTTTGAGCGCCCCATTTTTTGCCAACGCGTCAGGTCATTGCCAACCACGCGATGAAAACGCTGTTCTTTAAGCGCTCGGGTCACCCAACGCACTAAATAGTGATTGTTGGCGACCGGAGCGTCGGTCAGCTTTCCTAAACGATGCTGCGCATCGAGCTCTTCTAGCGCAAGTGTGACTAACTTGCGCATCTCAACTGTGTATTCAGACATTACGCCTTTCTTCCAAAAAATCCATACAACACGGCAGAGAGTATCGAACATGCCGTCATGGTCGCTATCATCGGCCAAGTCGCATCACTTGGCAACATCGCAACCACCACGCCAATTACGGAACCTGTACCAAAACGCAGCGTGCCCGCCAATGATGACGCCGTACCCGCCATCGACGGATAGCCGCTCAACAGCAGTCCCATACTGTTACTGCCGATAGTCGATAACGTACCGATAAACAGCACCACAAAAGGTACGGTGCCCCAAAGGCCAAGATCCAGCATCCAGGTTATAAACATCCCAATGCCGGCGAGCAGTTGCACCGCAAGACCAAATCTTAGCATGGCGTGCGAGCCGACTTTACGTACCAAACGGCCATTGATGCTGGTCATGATGATCATCGCAACGATGTTCAAACCAAACAGATAACCAAAGTGATCTGGGCGTACGCCATAAATATCAATGTAGACAAACGAGCCTGCGGTCAAAAAGGCAAACATACCGGCGAATGAAAACGCACCGGAAAAAATCAACCCCATCGCTACAGGGTTGGCGCACAAACGGGCGTAGTTTTGCATCGTGGTGCGAAAACGCAGCGGCTGACGCTTTTCCACTGGCAAGGTTTCTGGAATTTTCCATAGCACCAAAGCGATCACGATGGCGGCAAAAATCGCCAGGATCCAAAAAATTGCTCGCCAGCCAAACCAAATGGCGACGTGACCACCGATCATCGGTGCCACCAGCGGCGCAATGGTAATGACTAAGGTCACAAATGACATGGTGCGCGCGAAATCCTCACGATCAAACATGTCACGGACGACAGCTTGAATAATGACGGCCGCTGCAGCGCCCGCAAAGCCTTGCGCGGTACGCACCCAAGTGAGCGCTTCAATACTTGTGGTGGTTGCACTCACCAATGAGGCCAAACCAAAAAACAGCACGCCAAGGATCAGCACCGGGCGACGACCATAGCTGTCCGCCAATGGACCATGAATCAACTGACCAATAGCAAAGCCCGCGGTATAAGCCGTAAGGGTGATTTGCACCGCGCCACTTTCGACACCGAGATCGGCAGCGATGGAGGGCATCGCGGGCAAATACATATCAATCGCCAGTGGCGTTAAGGCACCAATGGCACCCAAAACCAAAAACAACAAAAAGCTCAACTGAGGCGTGTCGGTTTTGGTCATAGCAGTATCAGACATAAGTCTCCTATCCGATAGCGAAAAAACGAGCCGCAGAAAGGCGGCTCGTCAAAAGAAATGAAGTCAACCGGACTATATTCAACCGATTGAGATCAAATTACTAGTTCCTATTAGGAAATAAAGCTCTTCCAAATTGGGGGATTAATTCCAAATAGAATTAATTTCTGCTTGAGTCAGGTAACGGTATTCACCCGGTTCAAGCGAATCATCCAGCGCTATAGCACCGATGCGTTCACGGTGAAGATGCTCAACCTTATTGCCCAGTGCAGCAAACATGCGTTTCACTTGGTGGTACTTGCCTTCAGTAATGGTCAGCAGCACTTCGTGCTCATCCGCGTTGATGATTTCTAGTTTCGCGGGCAGCGTCGGCTCTTTCTCATTACGCAGTTCGATGCCTTGGGCGAATTTTTCAGCATAGTCGTCACCGATAGGATCGGCCAGCCACACTCGGTACGTTTTCTCACACTTATGCTTCGGTGAAGTGATGCGGTGCGACCACTGGCCATCATCGGTAATCAACACCAAACCTGTGGTATCGACGTCTAATCGCCCAGCAAAATGCAGGTTTTCAATCTTCACTTCATCTAGCAGCACAAACGCGGTGTGATTAAAACCGTCTTCATGAGAGCAGACAAATCCCTCAGGTTTGTAAAGCATGATGTATTTTGGTCCTGGTTTGCCGATTTCACGACCCTGCCACTCGACGACGCACGTGTCGGAAACTTTAACTGCACCGCTTTTTTGCACCACATCGTTGACCGTCACTTCGCCACTTTTGATGATTTTCGTGGCTTCTTTTCGCGTCGCACCTAAGGCATCGCAGAGAAATTTGTCTAAACGCATTTTTACCTCACTCTGTGTTCGCCGCGCAGTATACAGAGTTCACTGCGCGCTGCGAACCCTTTACGCTTGCGCCAGCAACTCAATCACCAATGAGCGGAGCCACTGATTCGCTGGGTTATTATCCAGCTTCTTCGGCCAATTGACCCATAGCGCGACCTTGTTGATCTCATAAGGTACAGCCATCGTTTTAATGGGTAATGATGCTTGCATAAGGCTGGCGACGTCTTGTGTACAGATACCAATAGCATCTGTATGTGCAATCGTGTGTAGCATTGAGTACAGTGAGTTGTGGTCGCTGTGTATTTTACGCTGTGGGATCGGCTGCTTAGCCAAGGTATCCGCAGCGCGAGTATTAAATCGCACCAAATTCAGAAAAGCGTGAGACTCGGCAAAATACTGCTCATAACTAATGGTATCGCCAATACGAGGATGATCACGATGGACCACGCACACCATCGACTCCTCTTTAGCTAGTTGAGAGGCAATACCTCCCAGTCTGGGCGCAACATAATCCACCACCAAGTCGACCACCCCGCTGGCGAGTGAATCATAAGTGTCATCTTGATCGGAGGGTAACGCGGCGAATATCACCTCAGCGCTAATGTCATGCTGGCCAACCAAACGCTGAATTAGGTCTGACATATACACGTCAGGCACATAGACACGAAACGCTCGATCCGTTTTGCTTGGCGAGAAATCCTCATAACCGAGAATGGTCCGTTCTATCGAATGAAATGGTTCAGCGACTTGCTTAAACAGATCATGCGCGACAAACGTTGGCTCGACACCGACGTGTTTACGCTGAAATAAGGTTTCCCCTAATTGTGTATTGAGTCGTTTGACCGCATGACTCACCGCTGAGGGGGTCAAATCCAACTCCTCGGCGGTCACAGTATATGAGTGACTTTTGTAGACGCTAAGAAATACGCGCAAAAGATTAAAATCAAAATGGGTGGCCTTTGGCATCGATTTCCCTGATTAAAGCTAAACTTCTATCACCAATACAGCAAAGGCTAGCCCTATGTAGCAAGGGCGATGCTCGTTGATTGTGACACGGGTTTGTTTATTTGCACTCTTATCTACACAATGTCTACGTATCAGTACTGTCTATCAAGATACCACATATTGAGATGAGTATAGACAGAACAAAAGACAGTTTTAATATGAATTTAATTCATATTAAAATAACACTTTTACCTGTGTATAATTGTAAAAAATTCTCAGCTACGCATTACCATGTACACCCTCAGACCCTACCAAGCAGACTCCGTCAAAGCGGTAATCCATTACTTTCGCGCCAATCAAACCCCTGCGGTGCTTGTGTTGCCAACGGGTGCAGGGAAAAGCTTAGTCATCGCAGAATTAGCGCGTTTGGCAAAAGGGCGCGTCTTGGTGCTGGCACACGTCAAAGAGTTGGTTGAGCAAAACCACGCCAAGTACGAAGGTTACGGGTTAAAGGGGGCGATTTTTTCTGCCGGGCTTGGCCGCAAGGAGACCGATCAGCAAGTGGTGTTTGCCTCGGTGCAATCGGTTGTGCGCAATTTGGACGCGTTCAGTCACCAATTTTCGCTACTGGTGATCGATGAATGTCACCGCGTACCAGATGACAAAAACACCAGTTATCAAAAAGTCATTCGCCACTTGAGCGAGCTTAACCCTGGCATTAAAGTGCTTGGTCTGACGGCCACGCCCTATCGCCTTGGGATGGGTTGGATTTACCAGTACCACACACGTGGCTTAGTGCGCAGTGATGAACCGAGATTCTTCCGCGATTGCATCTTTGAACTGCCTATCCAATATTTACTTGATGAAGGATTTCTAACGCCCGCTACGCTGCTCGATGCCCCGGTACTGAGCTATGATTTCTCGCAACTCAAACCCGCCAGTACCGGGCGCTATAAAGAGTCAGAACTTGATATGGTGATTGACAATGCCAAGCGCGCAACACCACAAATCGTCGAACAAATCATCCAACACGCAGAGCACAGGCAAGGCGTAATGATATTCGCCGCCACGGTGAGGCATGCGCAGGAGGTCTTTTCGCTTCTCCCTAGCGATCACACCGCGCTGGTCATCGGTGATACGCCTACTACGGAGCGTGACAGCATCATCGAACGCTTTAAGCAGCGCCAAATCAAATATCTGGTCAATGTCTCGGTGCTGACGACGGGCTTTGATGCGCCGCATGTGGATCTGATTGCCATTCTGCGTCCAACAGAATCGGTCAGTTTGTATCAACAGATTGTCGGTCGTGGGCTACGTTTATCACCGGGGAAAAGCGATTGCTTGGTGCTTGATTACGCGGGCAACAGTTACGATCTCTATCAACCCGAAGTGGGCGATCCAAAACCAGACTCGGACAGCGAGATCATCACCATCCCCTGTCCGGCTTGTGGCTTTAACAACAACTTTTGGGGCAAGCTCGATAGCAATGGCTTTTTAATTGAACATTTTGGCCGTAAGTGCCAAGGGTATTTTACCGATGAAGAGACGGGCGAGCGCGAGCACTGCAACTACCGCTTTCGCGCAAAATACTGCGGTGATTGCGGCGCCGATAACGATATAGCTGCGCGTATTTGCCATGAGTGTGACGCCACCTTAGTCGACCCAGACAAGAAGCTTAAAGAGGCGTTAAATCTTAAAGATGCTTTAGTGTTTGAGTGCTTGGCGATGGACTTTTCGCTGCACAAAGATGGCCAAGGTAAAAACCAGCTCCGGGTCAGCTACGTGGGTGACAACGATGCCAAGGTGCATGAATTTTGGTCTCTCACCACGCCTAAACAGAAAAAGACCTTCAAAGATCGCTTCGTTCGTCCGCATTTGGCGGACAAGCATCGCCCCTTTGATACCCTATCACCGAGTAAAGTGGTCGATAACCAACACCGCTTTCGCCCGCCGCAGTTTGTGATTGCGCGTAAGGTCGGGCGCTTTTGGAAAATGCGCGATAAAATCTTTGACGATGAGCTGAGCGGATAATTCACTCAAGGTTCATCTTGTTGCGTGTATGCTCATGTTGATTCTGAACAGAGGAATATACTGATGAATACACTGAGAACACCCCGTATGAGTCAATTTTTACCGGCTTCCTTTCTTCTTGCTAGTGCCGTCTTCTTTTCTCTGCCCAGTGCGGCACAAGACGGCCACGCCCTAGTTCAAGATGAGTACCACCCGGGAACCCGCGTCGATCTCGATGGCGATCAAGACGAAGTCTACAGAGCGGTACAAAATGGCGACATTCGACCCTTTTCCGAGATGTACGCAGCGGTCGAGCGTGACTTGCATGGTAGAATCATCCAAGTCGAACTGGATCAAGATGATGGCATTTGGATCTATGAGCTCAAACTCAACCACAATAACAACATCATTAAAGTCGAGTACAATGCAGCCAGTTTAGAAATGCTGGAAATCAAAGGCCGACACTTTCGCGACGCGCTTAAACCCACTGACTAAGGAGCCTCGGTTAGAATGAAAATATTGGTGATTGAAGACGACCTTCGCCTTGGGCAACAAATTCAAGCGTCTTTTGACGATGCAGATTGGGTCAGTGAG
This sequence comes from Vibrio sp. R15-SG3-ISO1B, assembly GCF_059833835.1. Classification (NCBI taxonomy): domain Bacteria; kingdom Pseudomonadati; phylum Pseudomonadota; class Gammaproteobacteria; order Vibrionales; family Vibrionaceae; genus Vibrio; species Vibrio sp. R15-SG3-ISO1B. The sequence continues at coordinate 214,145 of NZ_JCBDGG010000047.1, forward strand.
TGGTCTGCCGATGGTGAGGATGGTCTCTATCGTGCCACCAGCGAAGAGTGGGACGCGATTGTATTGGACTTGGGCCTACCCAAACTGGATGGGCTTTCGGTGTTGAGTGGCATTCGCGCCAACAACATCAATACCCCAGTGGTGATACTCAGTGCCCGTGACGCGCTCAGCGAGCGAGTAGAAGGGCTGAATGCTGGCGCCGATGATTATCTCACCAAACCGTTTGAGATGGTCGAGTTGATCGCCCGCGTGCGCGCCCAGCTTCGCCGAGCCTCTGGTAATGCTTCACCCGTCATGCAGGTGGGTAACCTGAGCCTCGATACCCGCAGCTCTACCGTACTCTGGCAGCAAACCCCCGTCACACTAACGGCGCTAGAATACAAAGTCGTCGCCTACTTTATGCACAACCCAGACAAAGTCATCTCTCGCACCGAACTGGTCGAGCACATCTACAAACAAGATTTTGATCGTGATTCCAACACCATTGAGGTCTTTATTGGCCGTATCCGCAAAAAAATCGCGCCTGACGTCATCAAAACCGTGCGTGGGTTAGGATACCAGCTCAATGCCTAAGCTCCGAGTCGCCAACCTTAAAAAGCTCAGCCTAAAAAGTCGCCTGGTCTTTGCCGCTATCATCTGGCTCACGGCGATGATCATCGCCGCCGGCGTGACTGTACCGACCCAAGTTCTGCACTATATGGTTGAGGACAGCCGCGATCAGCTCTCTATTTATATGGATGAAATGGCGGGTGCGCTTAACGTCAATGACCGAGGTAAACTCTCGCTCTCTTCGAGCTTATCCGATCCTCGCTTTACTCGCCCTTATAGTGGTTTCTACTGGCAAGCGAGCACTGATAGCGACACGCTGCGTTCGCGTTCTCTGTGGGATCAGACGCTGACCTTCAAAGGCGTAAAAAAACACAAAGGCAAAAGCGCTGTATTTGGGGCAAAAGGCGAGAAACTCATCACCATAGATTCGACCCTCTATTTCCCCGATTACAGCGGCCCTATTCAAGTGACGATTGGCATGGATGAACAGCCCATCGAAGCGACCGTCACCGAGTTGATGGGTCAGCTGTGGCTGATTCTCGGCTTACTCTATCTTGGGCTTCTGACTGTTATTATGCTGCAAGTAGAGTGGTCATTAAGCCCACTGGGCAAGATGAAGAAAGAGTTGGCCGAGCTGCGTCGTGGCGAAAAAAATCGCCTTGATGAAGCCTACCCTAAAGATGTAGCTCCGGTGATCAGTGACCTCAACGCGCTGCTGTTTCACTATCAAGAGCTTCTTGAACGTGCCCGTCATCACGCTGGGAACCTCTCGCATGCCTTAAAAACGCCGCTGTCTGTGCTCAAGAATGAAATCCGTCAACTGGGGGAGGTAGAACAAGCGAAGCTGACCCCAGCCATCGATCAAATTCAGCACCAAATTGATTATCACCTCGGACGCGCGCGCATGGCCGGCGCCAAAAACATTCTCGCGGTAAAATCCAATCCCGCCGAGCGCGTCGATGCCATCACACTCGCGTTTGACAAAATATACGCCAGCCGGGGCTTAACCGTCATCAATGAACTGGACTCCGATATTGAGCTTGCCGTGGAACAAACCGATCTCGACGAGATGCTGGGTAATCTTTTGGAGAACGCCTATAAATGGGCCAGCAGCATGATAAGAATCTACAGTGTGGATGTCATCACTGATGAAGCAAAACGCGAAGCCGACGACGGACATCAACTCTCCATCGTGATTGAAGATGATGGCCCCGGAATTGCCAAAGAGCACATTCAGCAAGTGCTAAAACGCGGCGTGCGCTTAGACGAGCACGCCCCTGGCTCGGGGCTAGGTTTGAACATTGTACAAGAGATGGCGCACAGCTATCGCGGCGCACTGAGCTTAGAAGCGGGTGCTCAAGGTGGATTGAAAGCCATCCTCACCATGCAACGTGCGAGTGCAACCAAGAAGCAAAAGCGCTAAGCCGTTGAAACAAAATAGGCGAAATTGTCGCGCGCACGGCGAATATCTATTGCGAGAAAACGGTATGGATGGTAGTATCCGCGCTCGTTTTAAGAGTTACGACCAATATCTCTAAAGCGCACACCACATCTGCAAGGTCGCATTGCGAGATGTGAAGTTAATTTTTTCATATTTGAGAGTAATTACTATGAAATTTGAAGCAGTAGTACGTACTGAACTAGGTAAAGGTGCGAGCCGCCGCCTACGTCACGCTGGTAAATTCCCTGCTATCGTTTACGGTGGCGAAGCTGCACCAGTATCGATCGTTCTTAACCACGATGACATCGTTAACCAAATGGACAAGCCTGAGTTTTACGAAGGTATCGTTCTAGTGATCGACGGCGCTGAAGTGAAAGTTAAGCCACAAGACGTTCAACGTCACGCTTTCAAGCCAAAAGTTGAGCACATGGACTTCATCCGCATCTAATTCCTCCTACCAAGGAATAGCCGGATTGTAATCCAGCCTTTTGCATAAAGAATATCGGCCTTACCAACCGAGACTTCTAAAAATTCGAAACCCCGATGCTACCAACATCGGGGTTTCACCGTTTTTGGAACAAATAAAATCGTTGCTGTATCCCCTATCGCACTCTGATCGCTAATCCAGTATTATCAACGCGTCTACCCAAACACTTGTACACCATGCTGAACAAAGAACAACTGCGCACCGAGCTCCTAGAGATCCTTTTCACTCAACGCAAAAATGCATTGGATGCGGCGGATACCGCTCATGATCTTGCTACGCATGAACAAAGTGTCGCAGAAACACAGTACGATACCGTTGGACTAGAGGCCGCGTACTTAGCACATGGCCAATCGCAGCGTGTGGCTGAATTTGATATAACCATTAATCGCCTTAAGTCCCTGCCGCTTATTGATTTTGACGAAGAAGATGAGATCAAACTCGGCGCGATAGTGACGCTCTCAGATGGCATGACATGTTGGTTTTTACCTGCATGTGGTGGCTACAAACTCGATAACGACCGCGTTGTTGTCATCACTCCTCAATCTCCACTAGGAAAAATGCTTGATGGAGCGGAGATTGAAGAAGTCCTGCAAGATGGTAGAGAAATAAGAGGTATCCAGTAAGAGTTTCATCAGATTTCCTTTGAGCAACTACCTGTTTACTATTTGATGCCGCATTTCAACTAACTGATGTTCACCCACAATCTCCACTTCTTTGATGAACTCAAAGCCAAACCTTTCATAGTAATTTCGAAGATAACTATGAGCGTGGATCACAATAGACTCAACACCATTACTCTGCGCATAACCCATCAAAGCCTGGACAACTTTTGAGGCAACTCCAGCCCCTCGATATGCTTTTGTGACCGCTACCCTAGCCAAAGTACACGTACTGCCCTGTTTCACTGTTAGGCGAGCAGTGGCGATGGGTTTATCTTGTTCCACAACTAACGCGTGGATTGACTCTTCATCTAGTCCATCAAGGTCTAATTCTTTAGGGATCTGTTGCTCAAGTGTGAACACCTGATAGCGGATAGTTTGAGCTCTCTTTATCAACTCGGCATCATTCCCAATAGTGACTTCCATTGCTATGTATCTCCAACAATAAACACATGGCCTAACCAAATGTGAAACTGACAGCCGCATAGTAAAAATGCCACGCGGGATGAATCCCTCTTGGACAATTTGTCGTATGCCTAGCTTTTACCTATACTAAATGCGCATCATTAATACGCATGGAAAACACTTCATGAAAAATATATATAGCACACATGCACCTAAAAAGGCGACAAACCTTAGTTTAAACAGTGAGTTACTTGCCGAAGCTAAGCGCCTAAACATCAACCTATCAGCAACAATGGAAAAGGCTTTGGAAAAAGAAGTAAAGCAACAATTGAAAGCCGAATGGTTAGAACAAAACGCCGAAGCAATTGAAGCGTGTAACGACTTAACTGCAAAACACGGACTATTTTCTGATTCATACCGAGTATTCTAATGTCACAATTTACACTTTATAAAAACAACGATAAGAGCACCGCAAGCACTTACCCGTATTTTGTTGATGTTCAAAGCGAGTTGCTCGATTCACTAAATAGTCGCTTGGTCATTCCCTTAACTCCTATCGAACGGCTAGAGAACAAAGCCCCTAGGCATCTGTGCCCTACGATCCATATTGATGAAGGTGACTTTGTGATTCTTACTCAACAAATGGCCAGTGTACCAACTCAAATCCTCACGACCCCAGTCAACGATCTAAGCACATTTAGAAACGAAATTATCGCTGCTATCGACTTTCTGATTACTGGTATATAACGCTAATTTGACCGTTAGCTGCGAAATTATCTCACCCCTCAACAACCACATCACTCTGGTCGAATTAAAAAGCCACTACAATGCAGCACATTTTAAGAGATGAAACATCGATGACTGCTTCTTGAAGCCAATGGTCAAATTCCATAAGTAGACTACGTCTTGCTCAACTTACAGAAAAGCTCACTCGTTCACCCGATGCATGATCATCCAGCTCCAAAATCACACCTGAAAAAGTTTTGTCTTCTAACGCGGCTAAGATCACGTCTTTCTGTGTGGTCATGATGCGGCTTAAGAACGGTTTTATAGCAATCGTTGCTAACGCCAATGGAACACTCACCGTACTTTCTTTCACTTCGTTCGTGTAGGTCTCGATTCTGAACATTTTCATCGCTTACTCCATAATCAACCAGTGCCATATCAAGATACTGCAAATTTTGGAAAGTCGACTTGATGTATCTCAAGTACTGCATCGGCCACTCAAACCGTATCTTGCGTCAATCTCTCTCAAGCATAACGTTGGAGTAGCCTATAGCTTTACGAGCTTATTTGTTCATTGGCAGAAGGTTTCAATATAGAGCGCTTCAACCTTGTCTCTTGCCCATTGAGTTCGGCGTAAGAACTTCAGCGACGATTTGATGGAAGGATTGTTATAGAAACAGTTAATTGGAATCTCTGCATCCAACCCCTCCCAGCCATAGTGCTCTTGTAAACGTACAAGTATTTTCTCAAGGGTTAAACCATGTAACGGGTTATTGGGTTGCTCTTGGCTCATTGTCAGCGATTCCTAGTCAGGTAAAGGACGAAGAGTTTAGCAGATTAATGTGAACCGGTGTTCCTAACTCTAGATCCGATTAACCGTGATATCTGATACATATCCATTGCCTACCTGTTGCAAGGCACTATGTATCATCTCTGCTACCTCGTCCGGATGCATGAACGAATGAGTATCTAGCGATTTCCCACTTGTCGGCCAAAACTCAGTATCCATTCCGCCAGGATAGACAGCGACCACCTTCATCGGCTTGCTTTTTAACTCCAGCCTGACCGATTCAATCAAACCTTTCACTGCCCACTTTGCCGCACAATAGGTGGATTCACCGGCTTTCGGTTGAAGAGCTGCAGTAGACATCACCATTACAATTGTCACCGGTTTATCTTGATACCGACGCACGGCCTCTCGTAGCACATTGATCGCCGAGTGCAGATTGTTATCAATCAGTGTGCGGATTTTATTGGGCTCTTGATCATCAATCGCTCCAAAGTAACCAGAACCAGCACAATGAATAATGGTATGAGGCGGCGTCTTTATATTTGAAAACAGCGACTCTGTCTCAAAATGATCAGTGAGGTCGCAAGCATAACAGGCTGATGTGGTCGGTATGCCATCCAATACGCTTTCGAGTTTTTGCTTGCTCCGGCCAGTAATGAGAACGCGCTCTCCCTGCAACGCGTAGCGCTTTGCCAATGACGCACCTAAACCGCTGCTCGCTCCTGTTATCACTATCATAAAAACTCCTGTTTAATCTTAGAAAAACGTGTAATCAGCTATTTGTGTGGCCATTCACGCCGAAAACCGTTCATCATGGTTGCGATCAATTCCTTTAACGTTTCGTCGTCACTGCGACGTGAGTATGCTCTAAGACCTGTGAACTGGATCTGGAACCATTGTGCAAGGTGCAGTGGGTCTTGCTCTTCTACCTCACCGTTGGCAATCGCTTGTTCGAACAATGTGACAAGAAAAGCTTCAAATTGATTCGCTAAGCCCTGCGTTTGCAAGCGAAGCGTATCAAATCCTTCGTCAAACTCACTGGCCGATTTAACTAACATACAAATGGCACTGGGATTTGTATGGCGCTGCGTGATCACTACATCTAAAACAAACGCTTCTAACGCGGACAAAACCGCTGAATGTTGCGCTAAGTGATCCTCAAACTGGGCCTGAAGATTCGCGACGTACATCTTTAATGCCTCACAATACAAGCCTTTTTTAGACCCGAATGTCGCATAGATGCTACCAGGGCGAAGGTTCACATTCTCTTGTAAATCTCGGGTAGACGTCGCGTGAAAGCCTTTCTTCCAGAATAGATCGGATGCGACCTTCACAACTTCCTCACGTTGAAATTTTTTTGTATTCGCCATGATTAACCACCATTTTTGAACATGTGCTCAATTTTATATTGAGCGACCGCTCAAAATCAACTATGCTGACTCTGTCGAACTTAATCAACATCACTACCAGGAGATGAAACATGGCAGAATTTAAACTATACACCGCAGAAAACGCGCCAAACGAGTCCAAGCCTCTAATCGAAAACTCAGTGAAAGCATTTGGGATGCTACCCAACCTTCATGCTGTGATGGCTGAATCTCCAGCACTGCTGGAGGGGTATCAGGTATTACATGGTCTGTTTCAAAGCACCTCATTCAACGCAGAAGAATTGACGGTCGTTTGGCAAACCATCAACGTCGAACATGGCTGTCACTACTGTGTACCAGCTCATAGCGCGATTGCAGCGTCAATGAAAGTGGACCAAGAGATTGTCGATGCGTTGGTTAACCAAACCCCACTGGCGAACCAAAAACTAGAGACGCTTCGCGAAACAACACTGCAGATGGTGCGTCAGCGTGGCGTGATTGACGATACGCAGATCGAACAATTCTTTGCGGCTGGTTATAGTCAGCAGCAGCTGTTGGAAATCGTACTTGGACTTGCACAAAAAGTAATGAGTAACTACACCAATCACCTTGCTGATACACCGATCGACGCGCCTTTTAAAAAGTTCGTCAAATAACCCGCATTCCATTATTAGCGCTGGTTCTGAATCACAAAACCAGCGCACATTTCTGCTGATGTAAAAAATGCGGCAATTCACCTCGCCATTCTTTTCCGTTTTTCTTCCTACATTAACCTTTAAAATAGCGGCTGAAGCATCGCAACCCAAAGCACCCAGCTTGGAGGCTAATTATGGATCCTCACGCCCAGCACTTACTTCAACACCTTTGCCAAGAGTACGACTCTCTCTCAGAACTTCATCAAACGAGTCCATTTCCCGAGTTTTCCGCCACCATAAGTCATGAACACGGACATTGCTTGGTTCACTGCCCGCTCGGCAGCCAGAGACTCTCCATTGTTTCGGTAAATTTTGCCCCCTATGTGCGTGGTCAAGGTGTGTTAAAGCGGTTTATTCGCTACATTCAAAGCCACCCTTACCAATATCGAGGTGTTGAGGTGGCCACCATACAAAACCAGAGCCTAGCAAAACGGCTATTAAATCTTGGGTGGCAGCACAAATCACTATTCAACAAAATGTTTAGACGCCAGGCGCCAACGTTGATCTGTGACTTCGACCAAATGACTTGAGCGCATCTTCTGTACATAGCTCATGATGAAATTGAATAAGGCTGGGTTTTACTCTGAAGAAAAAGTGATCTACATTGGGACTTAGGAAATTTAGAAGTATAGATGGCTAAAAATGACAACATTGACGATTCTTGACGGAGGAATGGGAAGAGAGCTCAAGCGAATTGGCGCTCCTTTTTCTCAACCACTTTGGAGTGCTCAAGCCCTAATTGAGGCGCCTCATTACGTGAAACAAGCCCACGAAAGCTTCATCGATGCAGGCGCTGAAATCATCACAGTAAATAGCTACGCGTGCGTACCATTTCACCTGGGTGAAACCTTGTTTTCAGAACGAGGGACCGAGCTGGCCAAGTTAGCAGCAAAGCTCGCTCGACAAGCCGCTGACGAAAGCAAACGCGACGTTCTTGTCGCAGGTGCTATTCCGCCTTTCTTTGGCTCATATCGGCCTGAATTGTTCGACGCCGAGAGAGCCGGCGCTTTGACTCACGCGTTGTATCACGCTCAAGCGCCTTATGTTGATCTCTGGCTGGTCGAGACGATTTCAAGTTTGGAAGAAGCGCGCGTGATAGCAAAGGCAATGAGTATCAGCGACAAGCCCGTCCACTTTGCTTTTACGCTTATCGATGAAGTCACTGAGGAAGCAAAACTTCGTTCTGGTGAGTCGGTAAAAGAGGCGGTGACTCTAATGCTAAGCCGCCAAGCAGATGGTCTGTTTTTTAACTGTTCGATTCCCGAAGTGATCGAACAAGCACTTATCGACACGACTTCGGTCATCAACGCCCATAATACTACGATGACGCTAGGGGTTTATGCCAATAGCTTTTCGCCTATTCTATCGGGGCACCAAGCCAACAGTACACTCCAAGAAATGCGACACTTTTCACCGCAAGAGTACTTACAGCTCGCCAAAGTATGGGCGAAACGTGGCGCGAGCGTCATTGGTGGCTGTTGTGGGATTGGACCTGAGCACATTGACCACCTCTCAGAGTGGCAGCATACTCTGAGGTATCGCTAGGTGGGTTCCAACGCCCACCTGTCGACAAACAAATGTGATAGCGATGTGAGATAGCCTAGCTTTAGCCTCTGCACTGAGGTGTGCTATCACTCGACACTCTGATTCAGTTCTTCAATCGGCTCTTCGTGCAGGTATGCCTCGATCGGTTCAGGCCTACCCAATCCAAAACCTTGCAGATGAGAAGCGCCTAACTCTTGCATAAAAGCTTGCATATCCGCACTTTCAATCCCCTCAGAGACAAGGCTCATTCCTTTGTCTTTGCATAGCTGAACCAGATAAGTCACCAAGTTTCGGCAGGACGCATCGTGCTGACAATCTTCAACTAAGCTTTTATCGAGTTTAATTTGATTCAGTGGTTGTCGAAATAAGCTTATGATTGAGCTGTAACCTGCGCCAAAATCATCCAGAGATATCTCAAATCCCGCCTGTTTTGCTTTTGAGATTTGGTCATGACACACCGTACTACTATCGAGAATGTGAGACTCCGTCAACTCCAATACGATCCTCGAAGTCGGCACCTTGTATTGATTTGCAATCGACACGATATCGGTCACGAAGTCTGGATCTCTCAATTGAATCACCGACACATTAATATTGACCTTAGGTCGATTATCACTATCAATGGGGCAACGACGCACAAACTCACACGCTTTACTAAAGACTAGCTTTCCCAATGCAGAAATGAGACCACGCTGCTCGGCGAGTGGAATAAATTCAACCGGCGACACATAACCTAAGTCCTGATGTGTCCACCTAGCGAGTGCCTCATAACTGATGACTTGATTCGTTACACTGTCAAAAATCGGTTGCACAGCGATGGTGATGTCTTCATTTTCTATCGCCGATCGAATCGAATCTTTGATAACAAACCAGCGGTCAATAGCATTTTTCACATCCCCTTGATAGACGGTGATCCCGCCATTATCAGACGCATAATCGGTAATCTGATAAAGAAGACTTAATGGGCTATCGCGATCCAAATCGCATTCATACAAACCGCCGACTGCAACATCATCGGTCAGCAGATGCTCATCGACATAGATCTCGTCATTGAACGCTTCAAGCAATGATTTCAACGCCAGAGTCAATGCCTCAACAGATAATCCAGATAGCGTTCTTAATACAAATTGGGTTTCGGAAACTCGATAGATTTCGTAGTCACTTTGTTGTTCATTTACCCATTTGACTAACCGCGCAACGACTTCTTTCGCGAAGCTGCCACCCCAAAGTCGATCGTAATCTTTGAAATTATCCACAGACACAGTGATAAGCACAGCACCATCCTCATTATGTTCGATATCCTCGATCCATTTGAGTCTGTTGTACAACCCTGTGTCCCCATCGTGATAGGCGACACGATAGAAATACTCTCTTAGCAACTTTTGTTCACTGATATCACGGTGAGAGCCGACCATATAACTGCCTCCCTCATCGGCAACAATGACGCCCGTTGCCTCAAGCCAAATGTACCCATTGCTCTTTGTTTTCACGCGGTACTCGGTGACCATTTCGCGAGAGTCGCCTTGCTCATGCTCGTCCACACGTTCACTCAACAGTGCTTTGTCGATAGGATGAACCAATGACAACCACTGTTCCAAAGTAATCTCATCGGAGGGCAGATCAAACTGACTATAAAAGTGCTGGTTGTAGTGTCGAATCACTCTATCCCTACCCATAAACCATGAACCATCTCGACTCATATCGAAAATATGGCTCATTTTGCTTAGCAGCAATTCGATCTCTTTTTCTTTCATTCCGTACTCCATCAACGGTTCAACCAATCTCACGACGTCATTTTTCTCTGCGTGCCATCCTTGACCACAACAGACTTATTATAGTTGTCAATACGTTAGGTTGCCCAATATCGTCAAACACTTACCATAAATAAATGAGAAATGTGACCGATTAACGAATCGACGACAATTTTTCATATATACGGACTTCATGGATAAAAAGATGACTGTGAACGGAGCAATGTTTGTAGGCATCATTCGCGCTGGATGTGACTGACATGCACAAGGTTAGTTAGCTTGATAGCCGGTTTAATAAGCAACTGGGCACTACCGACAATAAATAACCAAGTACCACCCAACATAAGTGCATCGTTTAAGAAAAAAATACTACCGACCAAAAACCAAATCGCTATGAGTAAATCGTTGACTGCCCCGAGGGCGTCATAACGCCTTTGAACAACAAGGTGACGCTTTCCCAGATCCAAATCGAGCTCATCCACATATTCATTCATGCTCACCTCCTCGGCTCAGTGTTGGCCAGTCGACCAATTGGACACGCTCTCTCAACAAGTTGACACTGACGAGCAAAGGGACTGCAACCAAAAATCCGATGCCACCCCAGAGCCATCCCCAGAAGGATAACCATACGAAGATAACCAGTGGATTCAAATTGAATCGTCGGCCGAGCAGCGTCGGCGTGACGAATTGGCTCTCAACTAAGTTCAACACTAAATAAAGCGAGGTCGCCGCCAACACTAAGCTCAAGGAATCAAACTGCAAGTAGCCCACAAGAGTAAAACTTAAGGCTGAAATGAGCGGTCCGACATAAGGGGCAAAATTCAGCATGCCTGCCAATGCCCCCCAAAGAAAGGGGTCAGTCATCCCTAATATCCAGAACACTAAGCCCACCGCGACACCCAACCCTACGTTGACCAAAGTGATGGTACTGACATAACGCGAGAGATCGCTTTGCAACGCTTTAACTAACCCCACGACTTGTTTTTGCTGCGAAAAGCTATCCAGACAATGTACCATTTGCCTGTATAGACCACGTCCGTGATTAAGCATAAAATACACCATAAACAGCACCATCATCGCGTTAATAACGATGGCGGGTGTTGCCGTTGCTAAGCTTTTCAGCAACGAAAAGAGCGTACTGTCACCCATGTCATCCATATCACCGGCTATCGATAGCGACTCTCCGGTTTGCTGTTCTGTGGTCTTGGCCACTTCGCTCACTTCCTGAGTGACACTTTTTACGATATCAGGCAGTTGTGACCACCACTGCTTGACGGGCTCTGACATAGCCGAAAAACCTACCAACGACACGCCGACTAAGCAAGACAGCACGAGAACAACGACTAAGGTTCGAGGCATCCCCTTGGATTCAACGTAGTTGATGAAAGGACTACACATTAGTGCAATAAAACTACTGACAACCAGCGGCATCAAAAACGCTTTCGCAAAGTAAAGAGCCGGCACTACCGTGACAACGACAAGCAGTACCGATAGGACGAGACTCATGGAAATGGTGATACGACTTTTCATCGAACTATCTACTCCCCGCGAGGCGTGGTAACACAGACCGGACAACGAGTCGACTGAAGGACCTCGAAAGTGACGGCCTCAGAATGGCTTGATGTGCCACAGCTGCACCGTAAAGCGCCATTCCACCAAAGGCAAAACAAGGGTGCCTATCAATGAAACGAGCCGTTAAGTGCCGACATAATCGGTAATGCAGTAAGCACTGATTGAGTGCCACTTTACTCTCCATTCGAGTGAGCTCGGTTTCCTTTTTCAACTGCTTGAGTGAGCGCATCCCAACCCTCCTTAATTTGCTGTTTAGTGTGTGTATAGCCCACAAGCCTCAGTAACTGATTTTGTCGCCATATCAGCAAGATAAGGCTCAAACCAAGTGAACATAGCGCAGTCAAAACCGCAAGCGGGAGTTGGGATGTCCACCAATAAATGATGATGCCGAGTGAAACCGAAAGACTAAAAATAAAAAGCACCAACAACAGCACAAATAGGATCGAGCATAGCAGCGCCGATCCCAACGCTCTTGCACTCAATTGACTTTCTAGCCGAAATAGCTTCGCGCTCGACAGCAGCCAAGAGCGAATGAGGACGCTCAAGCGTTCTGATTCTGCTGCGATGCCAGCCAAGTCGTCCCAGATCTCCTGAGGCTGTGATCGATGAGGCTCGCTCAACTGCGCTTTCTCCATCTCTGAGTCGATACCTACACTGTCACTGTGTTGTTCGTCTTTTGTCATTCGGTTACTCACTGGTTATGCTGTTTAAACAGGTGGATTCAAACGCGCAACGTGCCTGTTGCGCGCATCAATCGTTCAGTATTTGTCTCAGTGCTATTTGATCAATTTAGATACTGCCCAACCAGCTAAAAACGCACAGCCGATACTCAACAGTGGCCTCTGCTTAATGACATCGCCCGCTGAATGAGCGACCTGCTCTGCTTGGTGACTGCTTTCACCCCACTTTTGTTGTGCTTCTTGCTTGATCGCATTAACGGCTTCGAACGCCGCTTTTTCTGCGAGTTCGTACGCCTCTTCCAACTGCTCTTTCGATTTCTCTGCTGTTTCTTTCGCTGTTGTTTGTTTTGCTGTAGCCATGGAAATCTCCTAACAATGAGTAATGAGTTCAAAGTAGAACAAGCGAGAACCGTGCCACCCATAAATTTATTTCCACACCTCATCAAATAATGACTTTAAATGCTCTCATGGTTGAATGTTAATGTAATTTTTTCTTTGTTAAGCCAAAAAGTCGGTAAATTTTTCATGGCATATAGAGAACAAATAAAAATATCACCATAAAGAACAACACTAAACAAACAACTCGTACTGGCATATTACCTGCAACAATAAAACAGATGATTTTTAAAAATTGAAATGTGAGAAATAATATTGATGAATCATGAGAGGTATCAATGAAGTTAACTACCCATACGCTAGAGAATATGCTGACCTCTATTATCCATCATCATGCCCGTAGTCTAACTCTGCTTAAAAAACGGCCCAACAATACATTAACGAGAAGTGCTCATCGCTTTGTCGTTGTAGAGCAAGCGCTAATGAATCGAGTCGCCAAGCTGCTTTTCAAACAGAAGTCTCAGCAGGTATTGTCACGCCTTGCTCACGCACAACGTTCTCACTCAAAAGATGACCAATCGTTTGATGACTATCAGCACATGTATCATGCGAATACCCAACTGATCATAGCTCTTCGCACTCATTTGCGAGAGATAACGGATCGTTCATTGACCCTGCAAATTTCGTATTGGGTCGCGGCGATGCAGATGGAAAATGATGAAATAGAAAAGCAGCTCCAACTCTAATTAAGTTCAGCTCCCATGTGATGAAGATAATAAGATAGGTAAGGGCGTTCCCTCTAGGGAAATAAATTTATTCTAGACTAAAAAAGGGAGGTTAACCCTCCCTTTTTGCTTACTAAAAATTAAGAAAAATATTAACAATCTTCATCTTCAGCCTTCAGCTCTTCTTTAATATTCTCACAGCTGTCTTCAATGGCATTTTGAGTATCTTGTACGGCCTCATCCATTTTTTCACCGGCTTTTTCCATCGGGCCTTCTTCACTGCAAGCCGCTAAGGTAAACATTAATCCCAGTGGGATTACCCATTTCATAATAGAGTGATTGTTTTTCATATTTCGCCTTCCTATGTCAGTTATCAATTTTTATTAACGTCTACTTGTAAAGTACATCACCAAAGAAACAATCAGAGACAAAACAAACAAATAGAAGATAAGTTGTGCGATAGTGGCTGCAGCACCTGCAATGCCTGTAAACCCTAAGAGTGCAGAAACCAACGCCAACAGCAGGAAAATAAATATCCAACGAATCATCACAAACTCCTTATTGGAACGTATTGCATTAACGTACGGGATTTGAATGCGATGACGTTTCTATTGAACAATTTCTAGCTTGTCGATAACGCGTGTCACATCATTGGTGTTGCTGGCAATCAAGATAGCCAGATCGTGTTCGGCGTCAGAACTCACTTGTCCGGCGAGCGTCACTGCTTGCTCTTGCGTGGTAACTTCTATAGCACTGCCACTGACGTTGGTATCCAACAGTAAGCGGGTTTTGACAATTGCGGTGATTTTTGTGTCTGTCATCGCTTCGAGTGTCTCTGAAGTAGCGTCGGCAGGCGTCTCAGAAACCGTGAGCTTATTTTCTACCGATTTGACACCATCTAGACCAGAAACAAGCTCCTGTGCGAGGGCCTTTTCCAAATCGTTGTTAACAGAACCTGTGAGCGTCACCACACCTTCATTAACATCCGTGTTGATATCAAACGAATTGAGGTTGCTATTTAGAAGTAGTGTTGTTTCTGCCTTCCCATCCAACCAAGCATCGTTTGCCTCTTCTTGCCAATTATTTTCCGCATATACGGCTGTTGGAACGGAAATCAATGTCGTTAAAGCGATCGCTGTGGCTAATTTATTCATTGTTACTCTCCATAATTGACGTTGCTAATGAGTGTTCACTTTTGCCACTGTCACGTTGCAAACCTCACGCCAAAAACGTAACCATCTGAATGTTAACGATTTAGATTATTTTCCTAGCAATACCATCTTTCATAAGTCGAAAGGTTTTGAATTATTTACACACCGCACATGTAATATTTTAGTGTTCACTTTCACCAGCGATCGTTTACTGCACAAGTCGTTGAACTCAACTCATATTGTTTCTGGTTCGGTTATTTTCGTGTATTTGAATGAATGATGACATTCGCATTCCTTGTACCTATACAATAATGCGCGTACATTGACTCTATCAAAGTAAAAAGGACAACGTTTATGTCGCTACCCCACCTGCTTATCCAGTTGTCTGATCCTCAATTAAGCGACATGATTCATTCCAGCTCTGAGCTGTCGAATTTTAATGTCACCCTCTGCTCTCACACAGACGATTGGATTACACTACTCGAAAATAAACAGCCCGATGTCGCATTGATTGAAGTCACGCAGCTCAACCATGACGACTACCAACGTCTTCGTACTCGAGATCTGTTCGACTCGATGGAGATCATTTTGATTAGCTCAGGCGATCCGCATGACAACATCGATGCCCTCCCTCATCTAGGCGCCGTTTTCCATTATAGAAAGCCGGTTAATGTGTCTGTCTTAAATGAAACTTTGAGTGAGATCAGCCAGTTCTATCAGCAAAGTCAAACCAACGGCGAAGCCATTACCACCAGCGACTTAGACCAGTTTGGTCTGTTGCTCGGCTCCTCTTCGCAAATGCACGACCTGTACAGGACACTGCGTCGCGTCGCTCGAACCGAAGCGAATGTCCTTATCGTTGGCGAAAGCGGCTCTGGTAAGGAGCTGGTCGCTCAAACAATTCACCTTGCGAGCAAGAGGAAGCAGCAACCGTACGTTGCCATTAACTGCGGAGCAATTAGCCCAGAGCTCGTCGACAGTGAGTTATTTGGGCATGTAAAAGGGGCGTTTACTGGCGCAAATAAACCGCATGATGGTGTATTTAAGCAAGCACAGGGCGGTACCTTGTTTCTTGATGAAGTGACTGAAATGCCGATTGAGCATCAGGTTAAGTTATTGCGCGTCCTTGAAACAGGAGAGTATCGTCCCGTTGGAGACAGCAAAGTTCACATCGCGAATGTGCGTGTCATTGCCGCCACAAACCGTGATCCTAAAGAAGCCATCGAGCAGCAACTCTTTCGCGAAGATCTCTATTTTAGGCTTTCGCATTTCCCCATTTACGTCCCACCACTTAGAGAACGTGGGAATGATATTGTCGGCCTAGCGAAGCATTTCATTGCTCACCGCAATGCAAATGAAAACCAAGTAAAAACCATTCTTGACAGTGCGCTTGATAAAATCGCCGCTAGCCAGTGGCCTGGTAATGTGAGAGAGCTAAAACATACCATAGAGCGCGCTTTCATACTGGCCGATGACGTCATTGGTGAAGAGCACCTAGTGTTTGATGCGCCTCCACTAGAAACAGGGTCCCCCATCGAAAACCTCGTCCCCGCAGGCGTTGCACTGGAAACGCTAGAGAAAGCCGCTATCTTGAATACGCTTGAAGAAACTGAGGGCAATAAAACTGAGTCGGCAAACAAACTCGGTATCAGTGTCAAAACGCTCTACAACAAGCTTGAAAAATATCAAGATGAGTAAAACAACATGCTTCCCCAACCATATTTTCTCTCTTAAGGGACTTATAGCGGCTTAAACATTGTTAAGTGCTTTGGCACCAATACGTCGCTTGTGTTGCTCATTTTCTCCAAAGCATCGGCGCGCGATACACCATTAGCGCCAGCAGAATCATTCCACAGCCAATTTGGTTGGAGAAAGTCAGCCTCTCTCCGTACACGCTGACACTTAACGCCACAGTCCACACAGGCTCCAAAATCATGATGAAGGCGGCACTCGCCGTCGCCATGTACTTTTGCGCCGTTGTCTGCATTAAGTATCGAAGGCTGGTCGCTAATAACGTGCTCGCTGTGAACCACGCCCAAATATCCGCATCGACGGTATCTGGCCAAACCTCGAACCAAGCACTGGCAATCCCGGCCATCACTCCCGTGACAAAAAGCTGCAAGGTCGTCAGAAGCAACGTTGGTACTTCACGTGCAATTCGACTGTTAACGTTAAAGTGAAGGGCCAACATGAGGGCTGCACAACCAAACCACATTTGACCCTGTGACAACTGCCAAGACTCACTAGGATCGTGCGCCAATAACGCAAGACCCAACACTGCAAACGGAAGTGCGAGCCAGAACCACCGCTCGGGACGTGTGCGAAACAGTACCCAAGCTGTCAGCGGGACCAAGAGCATGGAGAGACTCATGATAAAAGCCCCTTGACCCAGCGCATGACTGATGTCAATCGCGTGAATCCAGCACAACAGTGCCGAACCCAATAACACCCCAACGCCAGCGGATTTCCCGCAGGCCGCTAACGCTGTCTGCTTCCATGCTTTGTAGCAAAACGGCATCAAAAACAGGGACGCCAAGATAAAGCGACTACTGATAAAAGCAAATGCAGGAAGGCCGCGCACTGTCTCTTTGGAAAAAATCCATCCTAAAGCGGCAAGCATAGTGGTCAAAAGTAAGAGGTAGGCGGAATATTTCTCAATTTTCATGGTGGCCCCATTAGCGAGCATCGTTCAAGAGTTGCAAGACATGGTCGATGGTTTGATCCCAAGTGTGAGATGGCAACTCCAACGCAGAAGATGCGGTGATCCCCTCATAAATCAGCATCAATAAGGTCGAAAGGTGAGGTCGTGATACGCCATCTTGCTGGAGTCTAGTGTCAAAATCCTCGCGAAGGCGGCGCTTATAATCGCGGACATAATCTACGATGTCATCATGTTTCCCTTGATACTCAGCCAGAGCATGTAGGTAAAAACAACCACCGTGATCTTGCTGCTTGTGCCAATGGCGTAACGCAAGAAAAGGGACTAAGGCCTTAAAGGAATACTCTGCTTGCAGCTCCACTTCTTGTAGGCAGGCCCAATAGCGCGCTTCCCTTTCCTTCATAATCGCGAGGATCAACGCCTCTTTGCTCGGGAAATGCTTATATAACGTACGCTGGGTAGTATTCGCGCATTGGGCAATCTTGGCAACGCCAGTTCGATGAAAGCCCTCGTGATAAAACAATTGCTCAGCAGCGTTCAGCACATCGTCTCTTTTTGACATTGACACTCCAAGATGAAAGTATAGTGATCACTATACACACAATATCAAGTATCGATCGCATTGCAAGAAAAAACAGGGGAGCGACCTATGGAGCCAGAGAAAACCATGAAAGCCATCGTCACTACCGCTCAAGGTGGTTTGGACAAATTGGAGTACAAAGATGTACCGATGCCGACACTTCAACCCGGCGAGGTACTGGTCAAAGTGCTTGCCGCCGGCGTAAACAACACAGAAATCAACACACGTATGGGTTGGTATTCACAAGACGTGACTGGCTCAACGGACGACATGGCGAACCAGAAGCAGTTTAGCTCACTGTCTGATGGAGGTTGGAGCGACGCCACACCTTTTCCATTAATCCAAGGGACGGATGCATGTGGGATTGTAGTCGACGCCTTCGATGTAACGAATCAATCACTGCTCAACCAACGCGTTTTGGTTCGTCCCTGCATCCGAAAACACGGTTTTGACAGCCTAGACAACATCTGGATGGCCTCGGATTTTGATGGTGCTTTCGCTCAGTACGTCAAAGTACCCGCCACTGAAGTCTTTACCGTTCAATCCAGTTGGAGTGACGTCGAACTGGCAAGCATTCCCTGCGCCTATGGTACTGCGGAGAATATGCTGCATCGTGCACAAGTTTCGCGCTCTGATACCGTGCTTGTAATAGGAGCCTCTGGTGGCGTAGGTTCAGCCGCTGTTCAATTAGCAGTACGTCGTGGTGCTAAAGTCATCGCGGTCGCTTCAAAAGCTAATCATTCTGCCATCCGGGCACTGAAGGTTTCTCAGGTCTACGACCGAAACGCAGACTTACCAAGCATTCTTGGTGAAAACAGCGTTGATGTTGTGATTGATAACGTCGCCGGCGACAAATTTGGTCAACATTTAGCGCTGCTCAAACGTGGCGGCAGAATCGCTACCTCAGGCGCAATCGCAGGACCTATCGTCAACATAGATTTACGTAAGCTCTACCTCAAGGACATCACACTAATAGGCACGACAGCATGGGATGAACCTGTCTTCGCAAACTTAATTGGTTACATTGAGCGAAATGAAATTCAACCTTTAGTCGCGAAGACGTTTCCGCTTAAAGAAATTGCCAACGCACAGACGGAGTTCTTACGCAAACGACATTTTGGTAAGTTTGTGTTGATCCCTTAACAGGGTCATATTTGGTATTTATGCGTTATCACATGACAGGAACTCATTGGTCTAAGATTGATTTTGAGTTCCTGTCGATTCTTCAAACAGCGTCGCTAGCCATTCGATAAAGGTTCGAACCCTCTTAGGTTGCTGACGACGAGACTCATACATGATTGAGATAGGCATAGCTTGACAGGTCCAAGGCTTGAGCACTTCCAGCAGTTCGCCACTTTCTATGTAGGGTTCTACGCCATACCTAGGCAATTGAATGATGCCCAAACCATTCAGTCCCGCTGTAAGATAAGCTTCCGTGGTGGCGACTGATACCCGATGGTTTACGAATAGACGTCGCTCACCATCTCCAGCAATATATTCAAACTCGCTCGAAATGCGCCGTCCATCAGGGCAATAACCCACAACAAAATGTTCGGATAAGGTTGACACATGTTCTGGCAATCCATAGCGCTGGACATAGCTGGGGCTAACACAATTTATCATGGCCATTTCGCCTAATCGGCGAGCAATTAGACTGCTATCGTTAAGAATCCCTCCTCGAACAACGCAATCTACCTGCTCTTCTATCGGGTTTATTCGCCTGTCTGCGCCTAAAACATCAATTTTCGTGTTTGGGTGCATAGAGAACCATTGTGATAGCTGTGGCGCAACAAACGAAGTAAAAAAACGACTTGGCATATCGACCCGGATCACCCCATTTAGCCCTTCACTTTGCGATTGAAACTCACTCTCTAACGCATCTAATTCAGTGAGTAAACGGAGACATTCTGAAAGATATCTCTCTCCAGACTCGGTGAGGCTGATTCGTCTTGTACTGCGTAGAAACAGGCGAGTCTTCAAATGCTCCTCTAGACGACTGATGGATTTAGAAATAGCAGACTTAGGCACATTAAGCTCTTCTGCTGCTTTAGTGAAGCTACCTAACCTTGCCACTGAGGTAAAACGGCGCATTGACTCTATTGTATCCACACCCAGTTTGTTCCTTTTATTTGAACAGTTAGTTCTAATTATCGATATTTTTCACAACAATTAAAGCAACTATTCTCGTTGATATTGTTACGGTTAACAGAAGAAAGGGATAACCATGAACAAGATTGCTATTATCACCGGAGCGAGTCGCGGCATAGGTCGCAGTGCCGCATTACATCTAGCACAACGCAATATCGACATTATATTCACCTACCAAAGTCAGGCAGATGCAGCGAAGAGCCTAATCGATGAAGTCTCTGCACTAGGGCAAAAAGCAATCGCTCTGCAACATGATGTGCGTAATATTGCTTGTACGGCTTTACTGATCGATGAAATTCGCCAAACACTCGCTACTGAATTTCATCGCGATTCGTTCGACTACCTTGTCAACAATGCTGGAACGGGATTAAACAGCGCCATAGAGTCAACCAGTGAGGAGGAGTTCGATGATATGTTCGCCATTCATGTCAAAGGGCCATTCTTCTTGACACAAGCACTTTTCCCGCTCATTTCAGCTGACGGACACATTGTTAACATTTCAACAGGGTTAACTCGTTTCTCGTTCCCGGGATACGCGGCGTATGCGATGGCAAAAGGTGCAGTGGAAGTAATGACCCGATACATGGCCAAAGAGTTCGCATCTAAGAGAGTGAGAGTTAACACACTCGCCCCCGGCGCCATAGCGACGGATTTCAGAGATGGTTCCAACCGTGACAGTAGCGAAGCACGTTCGATGATTGCCAACATCACCGCGTTTCAACGAGTGGGTGAACCCGAGGATATTGGCAAAGCGATAGCGGCACTATTCAGCGATGACTTTGGTTGGATAACCGGCCAACGCATTGAAGCTTCAGGCGGCATGCTCCTTTAACCTAATAGCGCTCAACGATAGTCATTAAAATCGTAGAGCGCTATTCACCACGCAATAGCAGAAAAACGTTTTCTGTAGTTTTACACTGAGAATCGTTCAAGTGAAAACATTGAAATGTCGTATTGCGTCTGCCCATTGGAGGCAAGCTCACTTAACATCTCCCCTATCACGCTCGCAAATTTGAACCCGTGACCAGAAAAGCCCGCCGCAATCAGTACATGAGAATGCTGAGGGTGCCTGTCGATGATGAAATTCTCATCTTCTGTCATACTGTACATACATGTTTTTCCGTACATTAAATTGCCAACATCTGGCATCACTGCGGCTAAGAAACGCTCCAAATCATGGCTATCATGCACACTGTCATAAGGCTCTATGTCCAAGTTAGGATCTTGCGCTTGCCCACCATCATGACGTCCAACTTTGAGGCCCGCTTGGTCAATACTCGGGAAACCGTAATAGATGCCTTCTGGTGAATCAAAAGAAAACGCTGGAAAATGATCTTGTCCATACTTTGTCTCTTCAGCTTCAAACCAAGCGAAGGTTTTTCTAGTCGGTTGCATCGGCAAGGTCAAATTGAGTTGACGAAGTATCTCTGCTGACCAAGCGCCTGCTGAAACAATCAACCGGTCAGCAGAGATCACTGTCTCTCCAGAAGTGAGTGTTACGCCTGACTCATGGATGTCTATACTATCAACGCCGTGGTAAGTCAGTAGCTCAGCACCGTGCCCAATGGCTAGGGTCCGATAGGCGCGAATACACGCTTCACAGCGCAATACGCCCGATGTGGATTCGAAACAGCCGATATAGTTGTCTGGTAAGGTAATGCCGGGGAAGCGTTCACTTACTTGCAAGGCATCAAGAATATCGAGAGGTAACTGGTACTTAACGGCACTGGCAATAAGGGTTTGAATAAATGGAGAGTCCCGCTCTCCCATATTCAGAACGCCGGTGTTAAGAAATAACGACTGATTAGATTCTTGCTCCAACTGCTGCCACAAGGCTTGCGCTCTAAGCGCGAGAGGCACATAAGCCTCTCCTTCACCATAGGCGTGACGAATAATTCGGGTTTCCCCATGATGACTCGCATTGTGGTGGGGAGGATCCCCGGCATCCAACAAAATGACTTTCTGTCCTTTTTTCGCCAGAAAATAACCCGCGGCCATGCCCATAGACCCGGCCCCGACGATAGCAACGTCATACTTCACAATTCACTCCTTGACGCGCGCAAAGCGGCTTTGTAGACGCATGCGCTGTTTGTTATGCAAACCATTGTTTCAGCCAATGAGTCAAACATCAAGACAAGGAACCTTAGCCTACGCTGATGATGAGCGGCGAAGACTTACTTGGCGTGCTGCAACAACCAGTTGTGCAGCAACGTTAGCCAGCAAGAGACCGGATGCTCTTTTGCTCCATGCAGTCCAAAACCATGCCCTCCGCGCTCAAAAAGGTGCATCTCCACTGCAATGCCGTGATGCTGAAGTGCTTGCCAATAGTGAAGGCTGTTGTTGACAGACACTGAGTCATCATCGCTGACACTCAATCAACCTACAGCGAGGCTCAATCCTGTGGTGATTTTGCCATCGCTTTCTCAAGATCACGGACGATAGCTTCAGCTGCTAAGATGCCTCGATTAAGCGACCACACCTGCGGAGAAACCTCGATAGCCTGCTGATTGCCGCTAATATTCAGCAACCTAAAGAGCGGATTGTCTTGCCATTGATCAAGTAGCGTTGTTGTCGAGCGTTTACTGAAAAACAACCAATCTGGATTGACTTTCAACAACAACTCAAAATTTGCCTCGACGAGATGGCTCTCGGTCAGTTCAGGCATTGCGGGTTGTAACCCGAGCTCAGCCAACAAGCTACCGGTGTAGGACTGAGGGCCATGTAACCACATCCCTCGATCATTCACGTTAGCGAACTGTACGTTACCTTGCCCTTGAAAACGCCCTCGATGGGCCTCAATGAACGCGCGATGTTGAGCGAGCCTTGCTTGCATCTCCGATGATTTACCAACAGCTTGCCCGATGGTCAACGCCGAGTTCAAACTATCTTGGTAACTTTCACCGCGACTTTTTAACAGTAAGGTCGGCGCGATGGCATTGAGATCATCCAAACTGACTCGATGACGGTGTGCATCCGCGATGATCAAATCCGGTTTCAATTGGGCAATCACCTCTAGATTGGGTTGAGACCGTATTCCAACCGATGTCCAAGGCTGAATACGTTCCCTCACTTGAGGAATAATTCGCTCTGGATCATGATCATCGGCAATCCCAACGGGGGATATTCCCACCACCGCCAGTGCATCCACAAAAGAATACTCCAATGCAACAATCCGCTGCGGGTATGCCGCTTCATTGGTGCCTCTGATATTTGCTTGTACTGTGCTCACACACAGTACAAGCAGCACACCCATTATATTGGCCAATCGCATCAGAATTGACCCGTTAAGCTCAGTGTCACTTCGCGAGGATCACCTGCGTAAATACGATGGCTATCCGTGCCTCCAACGTAGTACGTTTCATCAAACACGTTGGCGAGATTGAGCGATACTCGGTAATCCGTCATCTCATATTGAACACCGAGATCCACGGTGACACAAGCAGGCAACGCCACTCTCGAGCTCGGATCTTCGCTAGTGTATCGCGCACCTTCATAATTCGCGCCGAGTGTGGTTCCCACGACACCGCCCGCAATCTGATAAGGGAAGTTATATTTAGTCCAAACATAGGCGTCGTGGTAGGCCGACATCGGGGTGCGACTTCCTTCTATCGTCTCATCAGCATTCGCTGCAATTCTTGAATCAACATAGGCATAACCAAGCTTGACTTGCCAGTTGTCCACGGGCTGCATTAGCAGTTCCGTTTCAATCCCTGTACTACGTACTTCACCAAGCAATTCATAATCGCCGTTGTCGTTTTTCTCAACCACGTTCGATTTTTCAATGTCAAAATAGGCCAGCGTCCATTGGCTGCCTAATCCCATCAAGTCGGTTTTTAGACCAATTTCGTATTGACGTCCCTCTTCAGGATCAAACGCCTCATCACTGGCGCTTTTCTTTTCTACACTATTGGGATTAAAGCTCTCTCCATAACTCGCGTACAGCGATGATCGAGCTGCTAGCTTATAAACAACGCCAGCTTGCGACACCCATGCGTCCGTGGATTGAGTATCTTGAGTTGACTTACTGATGTAATCGAAGTCTACGTCTTGGCGCATGTAGCGCACGCCCGCCATCAGCGTCCAGTCGGGAGTAAGGTAGACAGTATCTTGAAGATAAGCACCGTAGTTGGTGTAGTCGGTAATGCGATGATCCACGTTATACGCACTCTCATCACGCTCTGTGATATCGATGGGATCGAAAAAGTCTACACTGCTCGTCGCGTAGGTTTCACGCAAAAAATCGCGCTTTTCTAAGCCGATATTGGTACCAATCAGCAGCTGATGCTCAATATCGCCAAGCCAAATACTGCCTGTGCTCCTCGCATCAATAAAATGATATTCACGCTTATTGACTTGATCTCTATCTCTCACGGTAACCGACTGTGACGTGTCTTTTACATCACGTGTCTCGTAGAGATGACGTGAGTCTTCATGCCACACACTGCGCCAGTCAAGGGTAAGATCAAAGGCGCGAGTCAATGCGGTATTAAAAGTGGCGAACGCCACAAGTCCCTTATCTTCGTCTGTGTCATCCGCTGATTGATAATGGGTATCCAGCGAAGCAATCTGTTTGATGTCGTTATTGAGGACAGCCAGTCCGTTGTCTGCCACACGCTGCTCAGACTGAAGCTCTAAGCCAAAGGTGAGCGCTGTGGCCGTTGACGGTTGATAGGTTAAACTGGGGAACAGATAATAGTTGGTCTGATCGACGTCTTGACGATACGAGTCGGCCTGCTCACCACTCACAATCATTCGATACAACCATGTTTTGCTGCTGTTAAGTGGCCCTGTCGAATCGAGCGTACCGGTAAATCCATTATTCTCGCCAACGCCACTGACCTCTGTGAGGTAACTACTTGCAGATACGTCGTACGTAACGGAAGCAACCTCTTGCGGTTTCTTAGTAATGATGTTGACCAGCCCACCCGGCTGTATTTGCCCATAAAGTATCGAAGCGGGGCCTTTGAGGATTTCAACACGCTCAACGTTCGCCGTTGTAGGAGAGCCGAAACGAGACGCTAATCCAGGCAGGCCATTCACTTGAATGGTATTTAAATCTGCGGGCATACCTCGGAGTGTAAAGCTATCTGCGTCTACCCCAGAGCGGCTTAACCCTGTGGTATAGCCATAGGCATCATCTAGCGTATTGGCGCGGATATCTTGAAGAAATTGTTGGTTGATGATGTTAACCGTATGCGGCGTTTCCAACGGATCCACATCGGTTTTGGTCGCGGTGTTGACGCTAGGGTCGAGATACGAATTTTGTTGACCGACGATGACCATAGTGTCGAGTTCAGCTGTCTCGTCGCTAGAGCGGTCTTGTGCCATCGCAACCGAGGTAACGCCTAGCGAGAGGGCCAGGCATTGAGTGATAATATTTGCAGCAAATTTCATAGATGAGATAAAAACCTTACATGTACGCGCTTATGCGCTTTTTGTTGTCGTGATCGTGCTCGACTGGCTCGTCAGCCGGCAAGATGTGCGCATGGTAATTATTATCATTAGCATTGCAACTCAAAATACAGCTTTTATAACTATTTTTTATTTATCTAATGATGAAATTGATTGTAATTATCATAACGGTTACACTTCCGCGCTTCGTACAATCGTCAATAGAATGGAGTCACTCCCTATGTTGACTTCTAAGCAGTTGGTTTGGCTGTGTTTTTCGCTCACCTTGTTGAGTGGAGTGAGCTACTCTGTCATCGCGTGGTCTAGTTTCCCTCTCAGCGTGATTGACCTTTGGTATTCCATGAGCACCAGCCCATCACCGAGTATTGAGCAACAAATCATTCGAACAATACGCATCCCTCGCGTCTTATCTGGCATGGTGATCGGCGCAAACCTCGCTGTTGCTGGACTGCTGATGCAAGGAATAACGCGAAATCGACTCGCCTCTCCTTCTGTACTAGGGATTAACTCTGGTGCGGCTTGCGTCATGGCACTTGGTGCCCTCAACCTACCTATACTGTCTGAATTTCCCAGTATTCTGCTAGCAGGTATCGGCGGTATGCTAAGCGGTGCAACCGCCATGTTGTTAGGTGGCGTGTTTAGCTCTCGCTCCAATCCCCTAAAATTGGTGCTTGCAGGTATTGCGCTTAATGCCTTGCTGATAGGTCTCACGCGTGCTTCTGTGATACTTGTCGACGATAACGCTTATACGATCATCACTTGGCTTGCGGGTTCCATCTCCTCTTTGGGTTGGAAGGAATGGCATACTCTATGGCCAATCAGCTTAGTTGGGCTCACGATGGCCATAACGGTGAGTCGTCACTTAAACCTTATTGCCCTAGGTAACGAGTCAGCGATCAGCCTCGGTATCCACATCCCTAGGACCCAAGCCATCACGAGTATCGCTATCCTATTGCTCACCGCATCAAGTGTTGCCGTCGCAGGGCCGATTGGATTTGTTGGCTTGCTGATTCCACACACAGCAAAACGCTTAGTCGGCAGTAACTACGTCGTGTTAGTGCCCGCTTGCGCACTGCTCGGCGCAGCGCTAGTCACATGGGCAGATGCTTTGTCACGCTCTATCGCTTTTCCCGCAGAAACGCCCGTTGGCGCTATCACAGCACTGATTGGTACACCCTGCTTTATCTACCTCGCTATTCGTCACTCAGACTCATGAACAGACTTGTATTTTTTACTCTCTCTGCCATCTTGATTAGCTTGATCGCCGTCAGCCTAATTGCCGGCGCAACGCATTTATCCGCTGTTCAAGTGGCGAACACTCTGATCTACGGGGGAGAGTACGACTTTGTCGTTAACCAATATCGATTGCCCCGTGTCATTTTAGCGATCGGTGTCGGCGCGGGCTTGGGGTTGTCGGGTATCTTAGTTCAAGGGATCATTCGTAATCCATTAGCTTCTCCTGACCTCATGGGCATCAGTGCCGGAGCGGGGCTCGCAGCGACCGCATTGATGGTGTTTTTTCCACAGGCGCCTAATCACTTGTTATCTTTATCTGCACTGTTTGGTGGCATAAGCGCTGCGGCAATCATCTACATCATCAACACAACCACTCAACCCACACCGACAAAATTAGCCCTTATTGGCGTGTCGATCAGCGCTTTCCTTGCCAGCTTGATCGACTTTTTGATGGTGGTACATCCAATGGAAATAAATACTGCTATGGTTTGGCTTACCGGCAGCTTGTGGGGTCGGAACTGGACACACGTTCCCACTATTTGGTTCACATTAGTGGTGTTGGTCCCCTATGCATTCTGGCTCGCTTGGCGACTCGATATTCTCGGTTTAGGCGACGACAGTGCCACCTCTCTCGGTGTCACTCCCACCAAACTGCAGTGGAGAGCACTGCTCTGCGCTGTCGTTTTGGCAAGTCTTAGCGTATCCATCTGCGGTACCATAAGTTTTGTCGGCTTGTTGGCACCCCACCTTGCGAAAATGCTGTTTGGTCATCAGCATAAAGCCTTGATTCCCGGCGCAGCGCTCATTGGCGGCTCACTTGTTCTTGCCTCTGACACACTGGCCCGCGGTCTGCAGCCACCGATAGAGCTACCCGCAGGTGTCTTAACCTCTTTGATTGGTGCGCCTTATTTCATTTATTTGTTGCAACGTTACAAGGGCTGGTAATGATTACAGTACACAACCTGAGCGTCGGATACGGCGACACCACGATAATCAACAATCTGAACCTTTCGATCCCCAAAGGACGCATCACTGCCCTAATTGGTCCAAACGGTTGTGGAAAATCCACGCTGTTAAAAGCACTGGCGCGCGTACACAAACCCATGCACGGTGAGGTATTACTAGACGGAACCACTTTATCATCGTTTGGGGAAAAGTCTCTGGCACAGCGGCTCTCACTACTGCCGCAAACTCTCCAAAGTCCCGAAGGGATAAGCGTTCAACGACTGGTTGAATATGGCCGCTCCCCCTACCTTTCACATTGGGGCAGACTCAGTGTCCATGACAAAGCGCTGGTTCAGCGCGCAATGGAGCAGACCGGCATTTCAGACCTCGCGCCTGTGCCTCTTTCAAGCTTATCAGGAGGACAACGACAACGTGTCTGGATCGCTATGACCCTTGCCCAAGACACCGATGTCGTGATGTTGGATGAACCGACGACTTACTTAGATTTATCCCATCAGATTGAGCTAATGAAGCTGATGAGAGAGATGAACAACCAAGGGAAAACAGTGGTTGTGGTGCTGCACGATCTAAATCAAGCATGCCGCTACTGCGACCATTTAGTGGTGATGCACCGAGGTGAGGTCGTCTCTCAAGGTGCACCGAATGATATCTTCACCCCTGAGTTACTCAAAAACGTATTTTCACTCAACGCGCACGTCGTACCGGATCCTATCGCTCATACGCCAATGTGTGTCGCGTGCTAAATACGCCAACAATATCAATATAAAAACAATAGACCGATATAACACAAGTACACGCCACCATCACCAATGTCGTCGCTGTGAATAAGGCAGCCAAAAGGAAATCGCTATGTCGTCAAGCTCGTTAGAAGCGAAGAGCGCTCAATCTCATCACATTAAATCACGCTACTTTATGACTTGGCGTTGGCATTTTTATGCCGGGCTTTTTGTTATCCCATTTTTGATCATACTCTCGCTCACCGGTCTCATTATGCTGTTTGATGAGGAGATCGAATTCGCGAGGTACGAGTCAATATTAGCCGTTGTACCGGAACATCACACCACCTCTCTCACCCAGCAGATGGCCAGCGTCAACGCCGCTTTTCCTGATGCAACCATCACCCAATTCTCGCCTGCTCGCAGCGACGATACCGTCAATCGTTATTCGCTTGAAATACAAGATGGTCGCTCATTAATAGCCGCAGTGAATCCATACTCAGGCACACTGCAAGGTACGATTGACCGCAACCGGAGCGTGTACCAATGGGTAAACCGCATACATGCAAACCTGCTGATCGGTGATGTCGGCGATCGACTGCTAGAGATTGCTGCTAGCTTAGGCATCTTATTGGTTGTGACGGGCGTGGCCTTGTGGTGGCCAAATGATCATGCAAGACGAGCCGGTTTTCTAACGCTTCGCTTGGGTCAAGGCCGTCGAGTCTGGTTACGTGACTTACATGCCAACTTAGGCGGTGTATTGTCACTTGTGTTGCTGTTTTTCTTAATTTCAGGTCTCGCCTGGACTGGGATTTGGGGCGCCAAATTAACGCAAGCTTGGAACACCTTTCCCGCCTACTATACATGGGGAGAAAAGCCGAATTCTCAGTTTACGCATCAAGACTTAAACCCAACTGGCCACAAACAGATGCCGTGGAATCTTGAACAAACCCCACTTCCTCAATCTGAGGAGGGTCCAACCCACGATCACGCCAATATGACCACCCAGATGCCAGCGGCGACACACTCTCATCTTGGTAGTATTACGCTCGACGAGGTGGTCGAGCAGGCACATCAACTCGGCTTTACTCGCTACCATGTTTATCTGCCACTTAGTGAAAAAGGCGTTTACACGATTGCTGCCAATTCGATGAATGGCGACAATTTTGACCCTCGCCAAGACCGGACACTCCATCTCGATCAATACTCCGGGACGCCCGTTCTCGATGTAACGTGGCAAGACTACACCATATTTGCCAAATGGATGGCAGCTAGTGTGTCACTTCATCAAGGCGATGTCGGGTTGTGGAACAAGGTATTCAATGTTTTGTTTTGCCTTATTACGCTGTTTCTCTGTGTTTCAGGCACGATGATGTGGTGGATACGCCGCCCTCAACGCGCTCGATTAGGTGTACCACCAACCTTTCAAAGTGATCGAGTTTGGAAGGTTGGGCTAGTGACACTGTTCATCATTGGGCTACTCTTTCCGCTCGGCGGGATGACCATCTTGGTTGTGTTGGCCATAGACGCTTTGATCATTCAACGGGTTGGTAAGCTGCGCCAGTGGTTTCAGTAGTCACCAGCAAGACATTGCGTCTAACCAGTAAATTCTCTAGATTACATCCATGACCAAGGAAGAGAGTCCACCACTATGAAATCACTGCTTATCGTCAACGTCGGTTCTGCGCCCCAAAATCAGCTCGAAAAATATGGTGATTTTGAACTTTGGGCTCAAGAGGCGATTGGAACCACACCCCTGCCCATTCGCTTTCATGATGGTATCCACGGCCTCTTTCCACCTTATGATGAATTAGCGGGTATGATCATTATGGGATCGTTGTCGATGGTGACCGAGCAGACGGCATGGATGACATCACTGAGTCAGCATATTCGAGCGCTGCATCAGCAGCACATACCGATGCTCGGTATCTGTTTTGGCCATCAGCTGATCGCCCATGCTCTGGGTGGCAAGGTGGATGTTAATCCCCAAGGATTGGAGCTAGGCACGGTGGAAATATCTAAACACCCAGAGCACGATCCACTCTTTTCTTCCCTACCGGATACCTTTCCTGCTCAAGCCATCCACTACCAATCGGTGCTCACACTGCCTGTTGGTGCTCACCGACTTGCCGCCAGCAAAATGGATCCTCACCATGCTTTTCGCGTGGGCGACAACACCTGGGGCGTACAATTTCATCCTGAGTTTTCTGCCGCTATCATGAACGACATGATCGCAGACTTAAACACACAACTGGGCGATAAACTCTGCAGTGACCTGCAAACCAAGACCTGTCAAACACCGCTAGCGACGAGTATACTGCCGCGCTTCGCCAAGCACTGTCTCGACAACGTATTAACGCAGGAGCAAGCATGAAACTGGTCATCGCCAACGATCACAATGGGGTCGATTTAAAACGTCATCTCGTCGCGCATCTCTCTCAATTAGGTCATGAAGTCATTAATCTTGGCAGCGATACTGAGGAAACCACCCATTCGGCTTTTTATGCCGTTGAAGCATGCCAGTATGTAAAGCAAGGTGACGCTCGTTTTGGCATTCTCATCTGTGGTACGGGAGTGGGCATGTCTATTTGCGCGAACAAAGTCAATGGTATTCGCGCAGTCTTGGGCAGTGATAGTTACACGGTCAAGCAGTCCCGTGAGCATAACGATACCAACATACTCGCTCTTGGTGCATTAACGACCGACAGAGTCAAAGCAGCGGAACTCGTTACGACTTGGATCCACACCCAGTTTGATGACAGCGTGAAAAGGCGGCTTCGTTTAGGGTTCATTCAGGATATTGAAGCCGATCAAACACTTCGTCGCTCCTGACTTGTCACATTCAGAGAAAAAATGTCACATGTATTATTATATCTTTTATGCTATGGTTGCATCGTCTTGGTAGACAACCAAAGACAACTAGCCATTTGACGATACTGTGCGTTGTACTATCCACAGGTCAACGAGCTAGCCCTCTTTTGGCTAGCTCGTTTTATTTTCCCGCTTTACGGTCAACTCTCATTACCACTTTTCGCTCCTCATTATTGACGTATCATATGCAAAGCGTAGTATTGCTCTACGCTTATTGATATGAACCTAGTCCCACTTATATTCCGCTCTGTGGGCAGAGGACAACACGTCACGGAGGGAAACCATGTTGAGAGGTTGGCAATGGGTTTGGCTATGTGGGTTGCTGCTCACTCCTTCTGTCTACGCGCACGACTCGATACGAGAAGTTGCCCTCGCCATTGGTGAGTTTCCGCCTTATACCTCAGAGTCTCTTCAACATCACGGTATCGCCAGTCAAATCGTCACAGAAGCCTTTGCGCAAGTAGATATAGAGGTGACGTTCGCCTTTTTCCCGTGGCCGAGAGCCTACAAACAAACTCAAGTAATGAACAACATATGGATAGGCACATTTCCTTGGATTTGGACACTTCAGCGTGATGATGACTTTGTCTTCAGTGACCCAATCATTGAGAGCCATGACTACCTCTATTTTCTCGACGGTTACCAAGAAAGCTATCCCAATATGGAAGCGTTGGAAGGTACGATCCTTGGGGCACCGATGCATGTTAGCTATCCGTTATTAGAGAAAATGGAGGCAGAGCAGCGTCTAACCATCGAGCGAGTGGGCACCTACGAAGATTTATTCAGACGGCTACTGTATAGACGCATCGAAGTGATCTCTTTAGAAGAGCACGTGGGTCGCTACTTCATGCAGGCCCTGCTCGATGGTGAAGAAATGACTCGAATTTCCAAATCTCGTTTTCCGACTGAAGAGCGTCGTTACCACCTGATGATTTCAAAACGACATCCCCAAAGCAGGCTCATAGTTGAAAAGTTCAATCAAGGGCTTGAGCAACTGCATCGCTCCGGACGCTATGAGGAGATACTCAATACGTTGCAATTGCCCGATCCGGATAGCGGTTTGTGAGCCCTGCAAAGCTTTGCTTACTCTCTCATATACCATCAGAAAAATAATCGCTACATTAACAAACGAATTACAACAATAACGCTGGTTCCCCCCTACATCTCAAGCCAGCATCAAAAAAATAATGTGGAGCATGGTTATGCATTTAAAAAGTCGCGGGAAATTGCTGTCAATTACTATTATTCCCCTCGTACTGATTACCGTTTTAGTAACTGGGATCTTCTATTGGAATGGCGTCCGAGATCTTGAGGAGCAATCCAAACTGTATCGTCAGGAACTCATTGAGTCTCGTCAAGATGAGCTAAAAGCGTATCTATTGATGGGGCGCACGGCAATTCAATCTCTCTATGAGAGTGATAAAAATGGTGAAAATATTCCGCAAGCAAAACACATTCTTGAAAGTATGCGTTTTGCGGATGATGGTTACTTCTTCGCCTACAACTCCCAAGGCGTTAACACGATGCACGCCATCAAGCCATCGTTAGAAGGCAAGAATCTCTATGATTTAAAAGATGATAATGGCGTCCCCGTCATTGCTGGACTTATCGACGCATCTCAAAAAGGTGACGGCTTTCTTTACTTCTCTTGGCATAAGCCATCCATTGATGCACAAGCACCAAAATTAGGTTACGCGGAGCACCTACCCAAATGGGACTGGGTATTGGGTACAGGGATTTATATCGACGACGTCGATCAGCTCGTGGCTCAATATCGTGTCGAACGTGAAGCAAACATAATGTCGGATATCGGCTTTGCCGTTATGGTTTCAGTGTTAGGTCTTATTATCACTATTATTATTATCAGTTTGGTTGTAAGCAAAAGCTTGTTACCACTGACCAATATGGCTCAACGACTTCATGACGTAGCACAGGGGGGTGGTGATTTAACCCGCCGTTTGGAAACGAAAGGACACGATGAGGTTGCTCAGCTAGGTCAAGCGTTCAACACCTTTATGGATAAAATGCAGCCACTAATTAAAGATATTCAAAACAGTTCTGTTTCCGTGATGCAAGCAGCCCACGATTTAGATGCTCATACCTCAAAGTCGAGCCAAACAATGCAACATCACAGTCAAGAAACGGAAAAAGTCGTCACGGCAGTAACGGAAATGGCCGCGACCTCTCGTGAAGTCGCGAACAACACTAACCTTACCTCTGACTCGATAAACGAAGCAAATCAACAAATTCAAGATGCCCAGCAAGAGGTGGCTGAAGCGATGAGGAGCATCAACGAATTAGTTGCAGAGGTGAATATTGCCTCTGATGCCATCGAGTCTTTGAGCGATCAAACCCATCAAATCACCAGTGTGATAGAAGTGATTGGCGGCATCGCAGAACAAACCAACTTGTTGGCACTGAACGCAGCTATCGAAGCGGCGCGAGCAGGCGAACAAGGTCGTGGTTTTGCTGTCGTGGCAGACGAAGTCCGTTCATTGGCGAGTCGAACGCAATCAAGTACAGAAGAGATTAATGAGATGCTCAGAGCGCTACAAAATGGCGTTAAAAAAGCGGTCTCAACAATGTCGGCCAGCCAGCAACGTGGAGAAAAAACGGTACAAGATTCTTCTGTAATCCAGCAACGCTTGGGTGGCATTGAAACGTCAGTCCGCACGATTCATGATATGGGGATACAAACCGCCGCCGCCGCTGAGGAGCAAAGCGCCGTTGCGGAAGATATTAATCAAAACCTCGTCGCGATTCAGCACATCGTTGAAGAGCTAAGTGCTGATTTACAACGTGCTGAGCAAATAAGTTCTTCATTGGCTGTTTCCGGAGAGCACGTTCACGATCTCGTGGGCAACTTCAAAGTTTAGTCTGGTTACACAACCGTAGACTTAAAAATGAGTCCAGAGTCACGATACTTTGGGCTCATTTTTTGACCCAATTGTCATCCTTTTATCGTCGATCATTGGATGTTCCTTCACAATGGTCAAATCGGCGGCTATAAACAGGTTAAGTTCATGCTTGAGCGTTTGCTGCCTAAATCACTCAACCTGCTTAAACGCGGTTCCACCAATATTGAACTGATTTTTCTCTTGATGATCAAAAACGGCTTATTTGACAACGCCGTTCGCACAGACGGTCTTTATCCGCTGTTTGGATGGGAATATGGCCCTAGCCTCCGAGCCTCTTGATAGCAAAACCCAATGGGATGCGGTTCCAGTGCAAACCATCACCGAAATTAACGGCTGCCAGCAAACCCGGATTCCGATAGGGCACTGTGTGCAGCGATGAAACCGACCTCGAAGAGGCACCCAAGCCGATTCCCGAAGTGGCGTGGAAAACTTCTGTAGGATGAAGCTTATGGCGCAATCTTCACCGTCGCTCAGCGTTCAAAACTGATCATTCATCGCATTAACGCACTGAAGCAACGTCTCAATTTGTTGGGCCTCGAGTCCTTGAGTCAATTCGTTCACCAATTCAAGATGAAGCTGATTGTGGCGCTGATGAATCTCTTGCCCTTGCTCGGTCAAACGAACCACAATCGCTCGGCGGTCGTCAGGGTGCGGGCATCGCTCAATCAGATCTGCGTTGACCAACTTATCGATTTGCACGGTTAGCGTCCCCGTTGTGATTCCAAGTTTTTGCGCCAGTTCTTTCATGCGCAAGGGCCCATTAACCCCCAAGGTTTCAATGGTATGCACTTGGGCTAAGCTATACCCCGTCTCTTTGACGACCGACTGCTCCCAAGATGACAGTTTGTCATAAAATTCAGTCAGTGCGTGATTGAGTTGCGATAACGTGTTCATTGCGGCTCATACTGTACTTCTAACGTTAGGTGATGAATCTTATCAAACTTCTCTAAATGCTGCTTGATCTCTTCAGCCGTCTGCCCGTTAGAGACCCTGAGTGTGATCGCGGCACTGTGATGATGGCCACTGATTTTCCAAACATGTAAGTCCACCACTTCACCGTGACGCACCAGCTCTGACTCAACCTCATCCAGGTAGTGATCATCGATGCTTTCATCAAGTAAGATTGGGCTGGTTTGATGAATCAAGGAGAGCGTCCATTTGGTGATCACCAAGGCTCCGACGATACCCATCAAGGCATCAAGCCAATGCCAACCATAGAATTTACCAAACAGCAGCGCCACAATGGCAAGAATAGAGGTCAAGGCGTCGGTCAACACGTGTAAGTAAGCGGCGCGCAAATTGTGGTCATGATGATGGTCGTGATGGTCGTGATGGTCGTGATGGTCGTGATGGTCGTGATGGTCGTGATGATGATCGCCCAATAACACCATACTGGCAAGATTGACCACCAAGCCTATTACCGCGACCAAGATTGCCTCATTAAACTGAATCGGTTGAGGGTTGATCAAACGATGAACCGATTCCACTACCATCAGTAGCGCAACAATGCCCAGAGCAATGGCGCTAGTGTAACCACCGAGCACGCCGACCTTACCGGTACCAAAAGAGAAACGACCACTATTGGCATGCTTTTTCGCATAGCGATAGGCAAATAGCGTGATGCAAAATGCGGCGGCATGAGTACCCATGTGCCATCCGTCCGCCAGCAAAGCCATCGAGCCATAGACGGTCCCGGCAACGATTTCCACCACCATGGTGACGACCGTCAGCAGTAAGACATAGAAAGTGCGGGTTTCCCCTTGATGATTGTGGCTGGAAAAACCGTGAGATTGGCAAGATGATGACCGCATATTACTTTGACCTTCAAACTATTTGACTGTTAATTTAGTTTGATTATCAAACAGTGTCAATAGATTTGTGTGATGCGTTTCTCTCATTCTGGCGTTAGTGAATAAATAGCCAATACCCCATGGTCGTCATCGCCAGTAGCCCGAGAAGTAAGGCAACCATTTGCACTAAGCCATCACGCTCAAGCAAACCCAGCCCCATAAAGATCACCACCAGGGCAGGCGCCAAATTCGCCAAGGGTACCGGGATCGCAATAATCACTCCTAACATAGCCACAATACTGCCGTTCAATCGATCGACAATAGGCGCTTCGGTAAATCGCCATCGTGGGCGGATATAGCGCTCTATCGCTCGCACTTTAGGCTCAAAGGTTAACAGCGCTTTTTTGACCGCAGCGGCGGGCATCGCACGATCGAGAATCCAACCTGGAAGCCAAGCACGACGTCGCCCTGCCACCATCTGTAAGCCCAAAACGATGATGATGAGCCCTGCAAACAGAGAGACAAACGGCACGATGCTAAAGATGGCCATCAGCACCAAAAATAAGCCGAAGGTGCGATCGCCAAAGCGTTGCGTCAAGCTACGTAAGGTGATGGTCGATTGACTGGCTTGTTCTGCTAATGCGAGGATGACATCAGAGGTGCGCGTTCGGCGCTCATGAGGTACATCAAAAAGAGAATGGGGATCTTGAGGCAATCCGTGCAATGCGGCACTCCAAAGGTTTTGCGTTTTCGGTGGCTAGACATTAGCAGCGAACACGCGGGGTGTATAGCCATCGCTTAACGAAATAACGACGCTTTAACAGGGTGCCGACACGGTGAGTAAGGCGTGAAACCATCACGCCGCTTCGATGGTTTTTAAACGCTCAAAATAGGTAGGATAGGTATTTTTGATGTGACGCTGCTCTTGCACCATATGTTTAAATGTCGGCCCTTTTTTCAGTTTAAGGACGACCTCTCCACCATCAATACGCAGCACGGCTCCCTCAATCGCTACTTGGTTGTCGCAGTGTAGATCCAGAATACCGGCAAGCGATAACCCTTTGTATACTGAGGTAAAATTATTCATCACGACACGAATCCCCCCTTCCGAGACCTCAGTGACGTGAAAACGCTCATCAGAAAAGCGCACACTTGGTCTCGCTCGGCGAGGGTATTTTAAGCGATAGTATTGTCGTTTTTGTTCCATGTCGTTCATGGCTGGCTCCTATTTCGGCCTTAACCCATTCTAACTAGTATAGTTATCGGCAGATAAATAGTAACCTTTATCCTTGATTTATGAGACCTTGCCGCACCCATAACCACCCGCTCTGTTTACGCTGAGCCGCGACGCTGCTCTCGTTTTCCACTTAGCATTAATTCAATTCACACTCTGTTCATTCCCACATCTTCAACTAAACTTTAGAAGTAAGTTGTCTAGGGATGAGAAAACTCCATGTTGATATGCTTTGTCGACTGACATTGTTGACTTCCTGTGATTGGGTCGCGTGATGCGACCTTCTTTTTTTGCCACCCATCTTACCTAAACGAAAAAGCCTGAACGAAAAAGCAGCCCGAGTGGGCTGCTTAGAGTTAGGTTAAACAGAAAAATGACGATTGGAGCAAGGCTTTAATGTTGCCTACCTTCGGGATCCGGTGCAAAGTCGACTTGCTTGTAAATATCGGCCAGAGTTCTATCTTTCAATTTCTTGCTCCGTTTGGCGCGAGCTTCATAGCTTTCATCTTGATGACGAATGGCTTGCTCATGCTCCTTCGCTGATTGAATGAACTCCGGGTCTGACAACGCCTTTTGACGTAGGCGGTTAACGCGTTCAATGGTTTCCCATATCATATTCCACCTCCTTGACTGTTTATACATACAGTATAGTCGATGATCATCAACCGTCAAATTTTACTGGTTATATCCTCAGTGTTTTTTCTCGGCGCCCCATCAATAGGTGGGTAAAAGCCGTGCCATTACTGCAAATACGCGTTTAGCATCCATAGCAGTTTCTCTTGTTCACGGATGTAATCTCCCATCAGTGCCGCCGTGCCCTCATCCGCAGCGTCACCCGATTGCTCTAGGATCGTGCGTTGTTTACTCAGGAGCACACTGAAGCCGTCAACCAAACCTTTGACACACTCGCTCCCTTGTGTCGCGTTTTTGTGCTCTTGAATCGTACTGCCTTCAAGGTATTGGGTGAAGCTGTGGTCTGGCGTGAAACCCAGCGTCAAGATTCGCTCTGCCAATTCATCGATTTTGGTTTGCAGATCAGTGTAGATCTCTTCAAATTTCACATGCAGCTCAAAAAACTGCTGACCTTTGATGTTCCAGTGGTAACCACGGGTATTCATGTAAAGCACTTGATAGTGTGCAAGAAGATCGTTGAGCTCAACGGCGAGTTGCTGTGCTTTGTCTTTATCTAGACCAATAAGATTAATTTGTGATGTCATAGTTTTGCCCTCTAAAACAACGTGTCTAACCACTTAAGTAATTAAAAAACTCAGGTGTTTGAGAATGACTTACGCCCTTTTTTATACGGTGCGTTGTCGTGATGGGTTTAATGTATCGCCACAGAGTAAATAGGTAAAACCGCTTAAACCTATTACTTTAATAGCTTAAAACAATTGATCCAATTGTTCGATTTGACCTATCCCAGCAATTTGCATAAACGATTTACCAACGCCAACCCATTTACGTACTCTGGTAAGACCTGTTTAATGAAATGAGTTGAGAGAAAGCATGAAAGCACTGGTTGTGGAAGGCGGCGCGATGCGCGGAATCTTCGCCGCAGGCGTATTGGATACGTTTATCCACCAAGACTACTACCCTTACGACTTTACACTTGGTGTGTCAGCTGGCTCCACCAATCTCAT
Organism: Vibrio sp. R15-SG3-ISO1B; assembly: GCF_059833835.1. NCBI lineage: Bacteria > Pseudomonadati > Pseudomonadota > Gammaproteobacteria > Vibrionales > Vibrionaceae > Vibrio > Vibrio sp. R15-SG3-ISO1B. Next base: position 253,194 of record NZ_JCBDGG010000047.1, read on the forward strand.
CGGTTACTTGTCTAAACAGCCCGAGCGCAGCTTTAATGTTATCACCCAACTCGCCACCGACCGTCGCTTTTACGATCCGAGACGCTTTTTAAAGGGGGGAAATCTGGTCGATGTCGGCTGGCTTATCCGCGAATCAAACCGTCGTTATCCGATCAATGAAACCATGATGTTTGGTAACATGCCGCTGATTGCAGCCGCGACCAATATTGATAGCGGAGAAGCGGACTATTATCAGGTCAAACCGCATAACTTAGAGCAAGTGATTGAGGCGACCTGCGCTCTGCCTATTGCGTACAAACATACGCCCTGCTTTTCTGGCAATTGCTACACAGACGGCGGCGTGTCCGATTCGATCCCTGTCGCAGAGGCGCACCGACGCGGCGCCAGAGAGATCACTGTGATTCTGTCACACCCGCTGAGCTATCGAATGCCAAAAGCAAAACATCCTTGGCTAATGAGGCGATTGCTGGCCAAATATCCCGCCATCGCCAACGCGATGGCCGTGAGAGCAGAGAACTACAACCGCTCGCTCGACTTTATCCGCAATCCACCGAAAGGCACGCAGATTAGAGTCATCGCACCTGATGAGACGTTTAAAGTGAATCGCCTCACCATGCGTCAAGACCGATTGTTAGATGGCTATAAAATGGGACTAAGAGAAGGCAATAAGCACCTGGCGAGTCGTGCCGGCATGTACGGTCTAACCCGAGAAAACTGTCACTTTTGCCTTTGAGGGCGCTCGCGGAGGCCGTAGCGTTAGCGCGCAATATCGAGCTGGTTGCCCTGCACGCCGTTGACTCGAAACCACCCAGCGATACTGTATCGTTCCCCTTGGGTGGGCAGTACCTCATGAGGAAATTGCTCAGAGAAAAACACCAGCAAGCGACCCGCTTTCGGCGCGACCTTCTCAATCATTTGATCGTTGAGATCGTAAATCACTAACTCGCCTTGGTCGGCTTCATGCCACTCTTCATTCATGTAAAACACCGTCGTTAAGCGGCGGTTTTCATTGCCTTTAAAGCTGTCGAGATGCTTTTGATAAAAGTCACCGCGCTCATACTTAGCAAAGTGCGCTTCATATTCAAAGAGGCCGAGGAAAAAGTGCTGGTTGGCCGCCAGACGAATACGCTCCATCTTGTCTAGGTAAGCCTGAACAGGTTCGCCCATCGCAGGAGACAACCAGTGAATTTTGTCGCTTCGAATCGAGGCAGCGCGAACCGTCTCTTCATTGCGGCCAATGCGTGCTTTTTTCCAGGTGTCCGGTAGGCAATCACGAAGCTCCGCCACTTCGTGTTCTGAAAGAAAATCATCCCAAATATAGTAACCGTGTGTAAAAAGTGCATCGATTAGCGCGTTCATCAGCCGTTGGCGCTCCATGAATTAATAGGAAAACGCCTTATACCGAAGTGGTAATGCAATCGGCAATTGCGACTTTTTGTCGTAACGATTAATTAGGGTCGTTAAACGTCTAATCCGTGTTCAACGGCATACTTGGCCAATTCTGCGGTACTGTGCAAATCGAGCTTATGTTTGATGTTTTGACGGTGGGTCTCAACGGTTCGAAAACTGATATTGAGCAGCGCCGCGATCTTTTTGCTGCTGTTGCCTTGTGCCACCAACTTAAGCACCGCTTCTTCCCGGCGACTCAATGGATTGGGTTTTTGCGCGGCGGGAATCACCTCTTGGGAAAAGAGGGTTTGCGTTACTGATTCACAGAAGTAGGTTGAGCCTTGATAGACGGTTTTGATAGCCTGCACCATACGTGTGGCACAAATTTCTTTGAGCATGTAGCCGACCGCCCCAGCCTGCATCACCTTCATGATGTATTCGCGGTTATCGTGCATGGTTAACATCAGCACTTTGACCTCGGGCATTTCTTCTTTGATAAGGCGGGTCGCATCAATGCCGTTCATCAGCGGCATACTGACATCCATTAAAACCACATCTGGATTCAGTGCCTTGACCACATCAATCGCTTCTAAACCATTACTGGCACAGCCTACTACTCGAATCTCTGGCTCTTGTTTTAACCGTGCGATGAATCCATCCAGCACCACTTGGTGATCGTCCACGATCACCACTTCAATTGGTTTATCCATACACTAATCCTTCCAGTTCGAGTAAGACAGTGATTTCAGTACCCAGCCCGGCGTCACTCTCGATTTCAATCTCTCCGCCAATAAATTCTACGCGCTCGCGCATATTCCTCAGTCCAATACCATTTTTTCTCAACGCGGACGTCACATCAAACCCGACGCCGTCATCTCTAATGATCAACTGCAGCATGCTGCCCATCTGCTGCAATATTAGGGTGACGTTTTTCGCCTGTGCATGTTTCTCGATGTTGGTCAAAGACTCCTGAGCAATACGATACAAGGTCGTTGCCACTTCTGATTTTAGCTTGCCTTTCTCAGTGTGGATCGACGCTTCAACATCAATCCCCGAGTGCAGTTTGAAATCGTGCAGCAGGGTTTTCAGAGCAGCCTCAAGGCCGATGTCATCTAATGCGCTCGGGCGCAATTGGTGAGAAATGTGTCTGACCTCGTTGATCGCCGTCAGCAGCGAATTTTGCGACTGAGTGACGTATTGCTGAAGGACGGCGTCATCAAGTTTATTTCCGAGCAGCTCAAGATGGCACTTGCTAGAGACCAACAGTTGGTTGATGCCATCGTGCAGTTCTCGGGCAAGATGCTTCTTCTCATCCTCTTGAAACATCACCGTTTTATGTGCCAGCTCCTTCAAGCTTTTATCCGCCAAACGGTGCTCGTGAAGATTGACTGCCAAGGTGATGACAACAATCACCGCGACCGTGACCACCACAATCACAATCACAGAAAAAAAGGTCGTTTCGATGTTTTTGTTCACTTCAGAGCGCAAATTGGCCACTTCTTGGGTAATGTCTTCGATGTACACCCCAGTGCCGATCATCCATTGCCAGCGATCCAGCCAAGCCGCGTAGCTAAGCTTGGGGACATTTTCCCCCGTTGACGGTTTTTGCCACAAATAGCGGTGGTAACCGCCGCCGCTGCGCGCTTGCATCAATAAAGAAGCAATCAAGTGGTCGCCGTTTTCATCTTGCAGATCGTAAAGGTTTTCGCCTACTAGATGGGGCATCACAGGGTGGACTAAGTTGGTCCCTTCGCCATCATAGGCAAAAAAATAGCCATCTTTGTCTTTGCCATAGCGGAGCTTATTGAGGATAGATTTGACCTCTTGTTTGGCCACCTCTTCCGGCAAATGAGGGTCATTATAGATGTAGGCGATCGCATCAAACGCGAGATCCACGCTGTCTTTCAGCGCCGACTCTTTTGACTTGATTAAGCCACTCTCAAAAATCTCAATTTCTTGCTCACCTAGGGTTTTCGCCTGATGAATTGAAATCCAACTGGTGATGGCCGTCACCAGAAGCAAAGGCACAAGGCTAAGCAAAATCAGCTTGGCTTGTAACGGCATTCCTTCTCCCCATTTAACACAAAGGCCACCCGATTTGGGTGGCCTCCACTTTAGCAGGAGTTGTTAATCAACTGTAATCGAGTGATCACATTCCGTAAAATTGAGGGAAGACCAACAGTGACGCCAGTACCAGGATTTGAATCGCAATAAACGGCACCACGCCTCGGTAGATATCCGTGGTGGTGACCCCTTTCGGCGCCACGCCCTTGAGATAGAAGAGACTGAAACCAAAAGGCGGCGTTAAGAATGAGGTTTGCAAGTTCATCGCAATCAAAATAGCAAACCAAGTCATGTTGATCCCTAACAACTCCGCCACAGGCGCGATGATGGGTACGATGATGAAACAGATTTCAACGAAGTCGATGAAAAAGCCCAACACCAAGATGACCAACATGGTGATGATCAAAAAGCCCCATTTCTCGCCAGGAATTTGCAGCATCCACTCTTCGACCAAGTAGTCACCACCGGTATAGGTGAACGCCATCGAAAAAGCGGTGGCACCCAACAAGATAGCAAAAACCATCGCGGTCACTTTAACCGTCTCTTTTGCCGCGTCATACACCATGCCCCAGCTAAATTGCTTATAAAGCAGAGCAAGAACGATAGCACCCGCGCCACCAAGCGCTGCCGACTCCGTCGGTGTCGCCACGCCAGCAAAAATAGACCCAAGAACGACCACAATTAAGGCCAACGGTGGGATCACCGCTTTAAGCGCCGTGATCACTTCTTGCTTACGACTGATGCTGCCATCACTTGGAATCGGTTGCGCCGCCTCTGGGTTGAGTTTCGCATAAATCAAAATATAAATGACGTACGCACCAACCAAGACTAACCCCGGCCATACCGCCGCTTGAAACAGATCGCCGACAGGCACACCCAGCACATCACCGAGCAAAATTAACACGATAGATGGCGGAATGATCTGGCCTAGTGTGCCAGACGCACAGATGGTGCCGCAGGCCAATCCCTTGTCGTAATTATATTTAAGCATCACAGGCAGTGAAATCAGCCCCATCGCCACCACCGAGGCCCCCACGACACCAGTAGAGGCCGCAAGCAACGCTCCCACCAGCACGGTGGAGATCGCGATACCTCCGCGAACGCCACCAAATAAGCGCCCCATAGACTCAAGCAACTGCTCCGCCAGACGCGTCTTTTGCAGCACCAAGCCCATAAAAACAAATAACGGCACAGCCATGAGCACCGTGTTTTCCATAATGGATTGGATGCGATAAGGCATAAAGGCAAACATATCCATGCCTTCGGCCCACACACCAAAAATCAATGCGATACCGCCAAAGGTAAAGGCGACGGGAAAGCCTAGCAGCAGTGCAAACAAGGCGACAAAAAACATTACAATACCGACCATCTTCTTGTCTCCTAGTGTTGATCTTTGCTGTTAACGTACAGCAGCTGTGGGTTAAAAATCTTATTGAGGGAGTGGATCAATAATCCAATGCCACTGATAGCCATAAAGAAGAAGGAAACCGGAATCATGGCTTTGATGATCCAGCGGTAAGGCAAACCACCGGGGTCGCCCGATGTCTCACCTAACGCATAGCTCTCTTTGGCGAAATCGATACCAAACCACGCCACCAACAAACAAAATGGGAAAAGAAAGACCACCGTACCAAGTAGATCAATGATCGCTTGGGCGCGCATCGATAGTCGCTCGTAGAAAAGATCCACTCGAACATGCCCGCCCGCTTTCAGCGCATAAGGGACACCCAATAAAAAGACGGCTGAAAAGAGATGCCACTCCATTTCTTGGAACGCGATGGAGACATCATTAAATGCGTAACGCATCACCACGTCATAGACAACGTTGGCAAGCAATAAGATAAAAAGAATACTGGATAGCCAGCCTAGAAAGTCACCAAAGCGATTAAAAATACGCTCGACATAGATAAGACTTCTCATTCCCTACTCCATGGAATTTTGAAAGCGTGTTGCAAGTTAGGCTTACAACACTTTGATTACACTCGATATACGCTCTGTTTTAGACTCAGAATCTAGTGAGTGAGGCTTCTTGGGCTTGCGCCGAGACAAACTCGGCGCTTAGGTTATTGCTGTTATTGTGCCGAACTGTTGAGGTAGGCACGGGTAGAAATGTCTGTCCAAGAACGCACTTGCTGCATATAAGCCGCTTGTGACTCTTGAATTTCCTTCGCAAGCGCATCTTCATCCGCGTGTTGCTTAAGAAGTCGATCGTTCGCTTCGCGTAGCGCCGTCATCACTTCCGCTGGGAAATCTTTAACTTGAACATTTGGGTATTCAGTTTTGATGGATACCCAGTTTTTGCCACTTTCATGCTTAGATTGGGTGTACATATCATACGCAGCAGTCTTCATCGCGACTTGCAAGATCGCTTTCAGATCATCTGGCAATTTTTCCCAAGTACGCTTGTTGACAAGGAACTGCAGCTCAGTTGCTGGCTCGTGCCAACCTGTGTAGTAGTATGGCGCGATTTTGTGGAAGCCCATACGTAGGTCAAGAGATGGACCTACCCACTCAAGCGCATCAATGGTGCGGCGCTCTAGCGAGGTATAGAGTTCACCCGGTGCGATATTGGTTGGTTTCGCACCTAGCTCCGCAAGGATTTCGCCTGCAAAGCCCGGGATACGCATTTTAAGACCTTGCAAGTCTTCCACTGAGTTGATCTCTTTTTGAAACCAACCGCCCATCTGAACGTCTGTGTTACCGCCAGGGAACGACATTAAATTGTGTGGCGAATACACTTTTTCCATCAGCTCCATACCACCGCCGTAGTAGAACCAAGCGTATTGCTCTGTGGGCAGCATGCCGAATGGCATTGAGGTGAAGTACAAGGTGTTTGGCACTTTGCCTTTCCAGTAATACGATGCGGAGTGGCCCATGTCGTATTGGCCCGATTTCACCATATCAAACACGCCAAGCGGCGCTTTGTGTTTGTTGGCAGAATCAATACGGATTTGCAGGCGGCCGTTAGACATTTCTTCCGCCATTTTCGCCATGTTCTTCGTCGCGTCACCAAAAATCGGGAAGTTTGGTCCCCAAGTTTCGGCCAGTTTCAGACGATAGACTTTTTCCGCTGCGTTTGCGGAGGTTGCCGCAACCGCAAGCGCCGCAGCCATCGCGGTCCCTTTCAGTACTCGTTTCAACGTTTGTTTAATTAGACTCATGTTCACGTCCTTTGTTAGCTGTAGCAACTATCCAGTTACTTTTGTTTCGTTTACAGCTTGGTAGAAAGCTATTGATTATTAAATCAGCGTGAACACGGAGAAAAATTAACAACCCCCGCAAGCCTTAGACCAAAGAATTACGTAGTAATACGTAGGATAATTTATACGACAATAGATAAATAACTATTTATCAGCTAGTTATTAACCAGACAGATAAGTAGAAGATCAATTTATACGTAGTAATTGATGAGTAAAATGAATCAGTAGAAAGATGTGATAATTGTGACAAATGTTAAAAACTGGTTGTCGTGCCCGATAAAAACACAAGAGCCTCGACATTCATCGAGGCTCTTGTGTTTGTGCTCACTCACAGAGCACGGCAATACTGAGCGGGCAGATTATATGGCTTTGTAGATGACCTTGTTGCCTGCTAGCTGCTCTTTAACGACGAGATTTTCGTCCAACAGTTTCTTAAGCGCACCCGTCGCCCATGAAGCCGCTTTCGCCTCTTCTTGACCAGCTGCGATGCCGATACCTTTCGGGTTGATGCCTTCACAGTTGGCCAGCACGATGTCTAGCACTTGTTGCTGTTTCGGTGTCAATGCCACGTCCACTGATTTCGCTGCGACGACTTTCTCAGCCGGTTTTTCAGCGGCTACTTTAGGTGCAGGCGCAGGCGCAGCTTTCGCTACCGCTTGAATGTTTGCTACCGTCGCTTTAATGCGTTTTTGCAGTTTCATCTGCACTTTACGCTTATGAGCTAATCTCATTGAATCTGTCTCCGTATCACTGCAGATTCACGAGGAATCGAGCAGCGGTTGAAATTTGAAGCGCGTTTTATACCAAAATTTCCACACTATTTACAGAGTTAGGGCGGCTTTGTGCGCCAAAAATGCGCTATCTACCAAGATCAGACTACAATTTAAACAACGTATAAACTTATCGGTCCTGCTCATCGTAGTATTAGAAGTCATCAGATTGTGACCGGAGAGCGACATGGAAACGCAACACCTTGTGAATCAGCCTATCAACCTTGCTTCCCCCTTGTGGCGAGTGTCACTGGCTTCTCTGTTGTTGGTGGTGTTTGCAGCGTTAATGCTCTGGGCCCCCGGTTTTAAACCCTTCTTATTGGCGCTGTTCTTGCTCGGATTTTCGCTCTTCGTCGCCTATTGGCTGATTTTAAAAAGTACCGTCAAATACACCCTAACGTCGACCCATTTTCAGCAGCATCTGTTCAAAGGCGGCTGGGTAGTGAAATGGAACAACATCAGCCGCGTTGGTCTGTGTTACTACGATAACGACGGTTGGCAGCAGCCACTGCCTTGGATAGGCATCAAACTCAAACACTACTCGCCCTACCTCACTGGCGTGTGCCCTCGGATAGCGACAGAAATTTTGCTCAGCCAACGTGCACTACTTTACCTTGGCGCAAAACAGCACAAACAAGGAACGCGTTTTGAGGAGATTGTGTTGGACTCGGCCGATTACCACGACGAAGACGGGCATGCCTTTACTGGTTTGCAAGCGATGCTCGCCAACCGCATGCGCTATCAACGCGCCTACTATGACTATGATATCTTCATCTCTACCCAAGACCTTGATCGCCCTGCCGATGAGTTTGTCGGTCTAATGCGACGTTACCTAGCCGCCGCAGAACCCGAATAACGATTACAAAAAAGGCCGCATTCGCGACCTTTAGGGGAAGATTCATCAGTACAGCGGCATTTCATCCGCTACAAACGGGTTAGTGCGGCGTTCATGGCCGAAAGTAGATTCCGGTCCGTGACCGGGAACAAAGCGGACCTCATTACCTAGCGGCCACAGTTTTGATTTGATCGAATGAATCAAGGTATTGAAGTCACCTTTCGGGAAGTCGGTTCGACCGATGGAGCCGTTAAACAACACATCACCGACAAACGCCAGTTGCGCCGATGGACTGAACAACACCACATGACCGGGAGTGTGGCCCGGAGTGTGAAGGACATCCAACTGCTGATGACCAAACGTGACCGTATCGCCATCCTCTAGCCACTCATGAGGTTCAAATGCACTGGTAAGCGGGAAACCAAACATTTGGCTCTGCCCTTCTAGTCCTTGTAACCAGAAGTTATCGTCTTTGTGTGGGCCAACAATCTCAACACCGCCCAAGGCATCAGAAAGAGGCTCTGTGCCGCCGACATGATCGAGATGGCCATGAGTCAACACCAGTTTGACGACGTCGACACCCAACTCTTGGATAAGCGTCGCCAATGACTTCACGTCACCGCCTGGGTCAATGACGATGCCTTTCATGGTTTCATCACACCAGACGATGGAGCAGTTTTGAGAGAAGGAGGTGACAGGGACGACTTGGTATTTGAGTGCCATAATTCAGCCTTGAGTAACAGTTAAACTGGCTGAACTATGACACCACCGGTTCGATTTGACAACCGTTACGCCCAGTAGCGTACCGGCCCAGTGTCGATGTGAACAAAGTCGCTACTTGGGTAAAACCCAACGCCGCCCGCTTTGAGCTCTCTAGCGGCATCGCGCACTTTCTTCAAATCCACACCATCGAGGCGAAAATCGATCGCTTGACCAAGCATGTGGTAGCTCTTCTTCGCCACACCACTTGACTGCGCGCGCAGCGCTTCATTGGTGGCTGGAGAGCGGTAGCCGGAGACAATCTGCACTTCGGCTTCGACACCGAGCATAGTTTGTATTTTTGAAATTTGGTCAAACAAACGTTTATCCATTGGGTGAACCTCATTACGTCGAAAGTCACGACATAAATGGTTTAAACGTTTGAGCTCATTTTTAACGTACTTAGCACCGTCAAAGTAACAGGTTTCTAATGCTTCTCCAGTATGGAGATTACTCATAGCGAGGACACGTGGCTGCTGGGCTCGTGATGCGAATGCCACCCCGGGTAGACAACTTGCTACAACAATGCCACTGCCTGCCAACTGAATGAAATGTCTGCGTGATAAATCCAAAACTTTGCACCTTCATCAAATGGGGTAGTTATCAAGATGTCAGGACACTACCCGAGTCTAATAATAAGTGCAAATGCATAAAACGTGCACAATCTCAAAAATTTGAGCGGCACGCTTGCTTAGTAATTGAGCTGTCAGGCTATTTTTGTACGTTGATAGAATTGTAAATTTTTGGTCAGCTTAACTTTTTGTGTAACTGGATTTATCGAGGCGGTAAATATCGTCGCGGTAGTGGACAATCCCTTCCTCATACCATGCCGTTTGATAAATGATGTAAACCGGAATACGCGTGCGCAGCGCTACGGCTTTGTTCGATACCCACTCACTGCGATCGACATCATTGATACTCATGCCTTGCTGAGCAAGAAGCAAGTTGGCGAAGGTGTCCGCATGTTCAACGCGAATACATCCGGAGCTGAACGCTCGCGACGTTTGACTAAAGAGACCTTTGCTTGGCGTGTCGTGCAGATAAATCGCACGCGCGTTGGGGGTATTAAACTTATACAGACCTAAGGCATTGTAGCTGCCCGACATCTGCCGCATCCGATAAGGGAAAGACTTAGGTCTCAAGTTCTGCCAGTCTATCTCGCTGGCCGGAATTGTCTCACTTGATCCCCATTTAGGAATGATCTGGATACTGTGTTTAGTCAGATACTCAGGATCGCGTTTCACCTGAGGAATGATGTCCTCGACCATGATTTTCCATGGGATATTCCAAGTGGGATTGAATATCAAAGAGTCGAGACGGGTTTGCATTACTGGCGTAGGTCGTTTGGTTTTGCCCACAATCACTTTGGATTCGAAAACCGTCTGACCGGCATGCCAATAGTGCATATCAAAGCTCGGCACATTGACCAAAATGAGCGTGTCGCGCTGAGCGGGCCACATTCGCATCCGCTCTGCATTGAGTGCGAGAGTTGTCATCCGTAATTCTATCGGTCGGTTTAGCCAGCCGATGGTCTCACTGCCAATAATGCCATCTTGGGTAAGACCATGTAGCGCTTGAAAGCGTTTAATCGCCGGTTCCAGTGTCACGTCGTACCAACTCACATCGCGCCTGACCTCATCTAAGTTAACGCCGACCATCGCCATACGTTCAAGCAACACGTCACGATCGGTCAGCGTATCCCCCACCCGCTTTACACCTTGTTGGGTGTATTTGGGCACATCAATCTTTTGATACTTAAGGAGATCCAGATAGCTATCGACCAGCTTTTGATAGCCTTCGCTGTCGGGTGTGTAGGCTTCAATCAACTCAGCGAGCTGCTGATTGTGAGCTGCAGATTGAAAGGCGAGCCAAGCATCACTGCTCAGCTGAGGTAGCGCTGAATTGAGTGAAGCGCCAAAAAACCAACCTTCGCCTTGTGAGCGTGCGTGCTCGGCGTAACTGAGATAGAGCAGCAGTGTGTCAGTGGCGAGGATGTCATACTCATGCCAGCGATTGCTCTTACGAAAGAAGGCCAAATAACTGAGTTGACGTGAAAACAGAGGGCTGAATTGCGCTTGCTGGATAACCTCAAGTTGGAACTCAAGTTTGGTGCTTTGTTGCAGATCGAACCAAATCATCTGGTCACTGTTCTGACGATAAGCCTGCTCCACCAGTTGCGGATATTGAACAATCTCATGCACTGGACTGCTACTGTCAATCCAACCGATTTGCTGAAAATGCTCCATGGCTTTGAGTGGGAACGCCATTACTAGGGTTACCCAAACACCGATCATCCATCTCTTCATACGCTCTCTCCGCCGTTTGCTTTTCAGCGTCCATGTGATCAGTATGGCAAAAAATAATGGGCGCGTGTGCACAGTTTATGAGAACGCCCATTAAAAGTGTATGACACTCTATCGCTATTTAATTGAACTATGTGATCCTCGACCAATGGTTGTCCCATTGAACACCCGACTGTTGCCGAGTTTTCACCTTGGGTTGCTCTTGCGAGACCACTTGCCCTGAACCAGAGCTGACCATAAAACGTTGTTGATGAACAACCACACCAGAGGCATCGGCCAGTGCCGACAGTTCCACCAGCTGACCGGTCGCTTTACTCCAAATGCCATAGCAGTTTCCTCTTGGCGAGGTAGCAAGAATCCACTCTTTTGTAGCGGCAATACTGGCAATGTAGTGGTCAAAGCGCGCCCACTCTTCCGGCGCTGCTCGTAACGACACCATCTCTTCACCTGCGCTATGCATAGCCAGCAGTGACGGGGTCGCCTCCGGTTGGCCTCTGTATTGCTGACCGCACAACACGGT